>JBCCNK010000046.1:0-17098 GCA_039025875.1 Pseudomonadota bacterium | reverse complement strand
GCTTTGGGGGTGCACGAGGCGGTGGGAAAATGCCCGAGAACGCCGCGAAGTACCCACCTCCGTCCGATATACCCAACGGAAATGATGATGACGTTGTCGCAAGACAGCTACGCGAAGCGGCTATGCGGGAACCAGACCCAGAGGTCCGAGAGAAACTCTGGGCGGAGTACCGCAAATACAAGGGCATTAAGCAGCCGTGATCCCCTCACTCATTTCTTTATTCCAAGTAAAAGAGTGCAAATTCAGGTGCGAGTCAGCGGAAGACTTGAGTCTGGCAGTAGGCAGTAATCGCATACGGTTGATGCTCATTGCAGCGCTGTTCACGTTATGCGGGTGCGTAAGTACGACGGTCAAAAGCACCAGTGTACCTGCACTCGATGCGCCCGCGAGCGGCATTCCCGAGCAAGAGCTCTTCGACGTGAGCGTTGCGATTTTTGATCCGGGTCTAGATGTAGACACGGGACGAAAAGACAAAAACGAGCGAATCTATCCAGAAGTGCGTCGCGCGGAGGCGCGGTTCATACCCCAGTTACTCGCCGAAGTGCTGCAAAACTCAGGTGCCTGGGGTGCGGTAAGAGTCGTGCCGGATGAGAACCGCATAACGGACCTGATGATTACCGGGACCATCCTTCATTCGGACGGTGAGACGCTCGAAATTCAAGTGCGCGCAGTCGATTCCCGGGAAGTCGTGTGGTTGGACCGAGCGTATGAGGGCACGGCGAGCAGATACGCGTACGACTCTAAGACCCGAGTCGCTTATGACCCCTTTCAAGCCATCTATCATCAGATTGCCAACGATCTGATGCAACGTTCTGAACTACTGAGTTCCAAAGAACGGCTCGAAATCCGGACGGTGTCCGAGCTGCTATTCGCCCAAGGCTTTTCAGCTGAGGCTTTTGAAGGCTATCTGGCTCGCAGCCGGCGGGGTGAGCGGACGATTGTGCGCCTGCCGTCAGATGATGACCCGATGCTAGCAAGAGTTCGAAGGCTGCGAGAGCGTGACCATGTGTTTGTCGACACGCTACAGGATTACTACAACGGCTTTTCCGAGGACATGTACGGCCCCTATCAGGAGTGGCGCAAGCTGAGCTATGAAGAAGTCATCGCCTATCAAGAGCTCAAGAGAGAAAGCACTCGCCAGCTCATTGCAGGGGGCGCCGCAATCCTCGCAGGTATAGCGGCTTCAACCAGTGGCGGCGACCGCGGTACCCGTGCCGCGGGCAACGTGGCCGTAATTGGCGGTGGCTATCTCCTCAAAGCGGGACTCGAAAGCCGTGCGGAGGCGCAAATTCACGTTGAAGCGCTCGATGAAATCGGTCAATCCCTGGAAGCTGAAATCACACCATCGGTCATAGAGCTGGAAGATCGAACCGTTATGATCAGCGGTAGTGTCGAAGACCAGTACGCTCAGTGGCGGGAAGTGCTGGCGGAGATCTATCGCAACGAAGTTGGTGACTTGCAACCCTTGAATTCGGACTTGGACTTAGACTCCGTCGAACAAGACTGAGAGATAGCGGGTTCATGGAAGAGCAGTATCAGAGGGTAGAACCGACACCCTTCGAGGCCCCAGCGGCTAACCAAGCGGGCGACGAAGACAAACCCAGTGCCGACGTCTCTACGGCAACCAGATCACCGCTGCTGCTGTTGGGTCTGGCAGCGCTAGTTTTTCTCGCTTTGATTGTAGTTTTCGCCCTCCCGAGTATTGTTCAGAAGAACCGCGAACCCGATCGCATCGTGGCAACGGAGTCAAAGCCGTCCACAAATGCAACCGATTCAGCCTCCGAAACTACGAATTCTGCCTCGCGTTCCGAGCCAGCGTCCGCAAGCTCACCGTTTGCCGATGCGGTGGAAGCGAAAGCCCGCTCAGAAGCCCAGGACTTACTTGCAGATTTACTGGAACTACAAGAAACCCTGACAGAACGTGGAGCGGAATCCTGGGCAGAGGAAGAGATGGTAGGGATCAGCAGCGAAGCACTTCGCGGCGATGAGCTTTACCGTGATCGTAATTTCGAAGGCGCTATTTCGAGCTATAAGTCCGCGCTCGATCAGGCGTTAGAGCTTGAGAACTCCATACCTGACCGCGTCGAGAGTCTTGTCGCCGAAATAGAACTTGCCATTGAGGAGTTCGAAGTGAGCGAGGCGCAAACGAGGCTCGAAATCGCTGGGCTGATGAACCCCTTTGCCCAAGAGCTTGGCCCTTTAAGTGTTCGCGTTGGAACGCTGAAAGATGTGATCAGTGAAGCCGACGCTGCCGCTGCAGCGGAAGATCAGGGAGAGCTTGGCGACGCAGTCTCGGCCTGGGAACGGGCTGCGGTGCTTGATGACGATCATAAGTTTGTCAAAAGTGAACTTACTCGGGTCCGCTCGGCCTACCTTGAGCAGAGGTTTAATGCCGCCATGTCCGAAGGCTACGCGGCTCTCGACGATAACCGCTTCGATCGTGCCGAAGAGAGGTTCAATAATGCGGCGCGATTGAAGCCTTCTTCGTCCGAGGCCAAAACTGCTTTGCAGGAACTAAGCGTGGCTCGCACAGCAAGTAAACTGCAAAGCCTGCAGCGGCGGGGAACGGCGTTAGCAGATGAAGAGAAGTGGTCGGAGGCTACGAGCGTTTTCGAAGAAGCGCTGCAGATTGATGGAGGGCTTCGCTTTGCCCGCGAAGGGCTCGCTCAGGCGGAGCCGCGAGCGCGTCTAGACGAAGCCATGAGTAAAATCCTCGCAAGTCCCGAGCGGTTGGTTGACGCCGCGATTCTTCGTGAGGCCGAGCGCACGCTGCAACAGGCGAAAGAGATCTCGACTCCAGGCACTCGCCTTCAAGAGCAAATAGCAACGGCGGAGGAAACTCTCAGGGTCGCTCGAACACCGATCCCGGTGACTATTCAATCGGATGGCGAGACTGAGGTTACCGTTTACAAAGTCGCACGGCTCGGCGCGATTCAGGAGCAAAGACTTGAACTACGACCGGGAACCTACACCGCAGTCGGGACGCGCAGGGGCTACCGCGATGCAAGAGTGAAGTTTACCGTCACCCCTGCGGGCCTTGCGCCAGTCTACGTAGTCTGCAAAGAGACTATCTAATGGATCACCGGGAGCCGCAGCGGATACAGCCCGCTGCTTTTGAGCCGCTGACCGCGGCGACGGCGCAAAAGAAATCCGTAGTCAATCCAACACGGATTGCGGTCACGATCGTCGGTCTGACGTTTACAGCAGCGCTTTGGTTCCTTCTTACAGCGCGATCACTGGAATTACGAATCCTCGCAGAAGAACCCGGTGAAACATCCATCCAGGGTCTCGCTATACCGTTTGGCGATCGCTATTTGATCCGGCCTGGTAGCTATACCGTTGAAGCACTTGCGCTAGGCTACTACCCGTATTCGGGAGAGATCGCCGTCAGCAAGGACGCTACCCAGATCCAGGAGATCCTCCTCCAGCCATTGCCAGGTAAGATTTCCATCGATACCAATCCAGCGAACGCCACGGTGTTTGTCGATGGAGAAGCGATTGGACCGAGCCCGCTACAGGAAGCCAGCATCGATGCGGGTTCGCGCGAACTCCGGATCGAAGCACCCCGCTATTTGCCCTACCAGCAAGTGCTTGAAGTCACCGGCCGGGACGTCCAGCAGAATCTCGAAGTCACTCTTGCGCCCGCGTGGGGTGATATCAGTCTTAGCTCCATCCCGGAGCAGGCAACGGTGTTGGTTGATGGCGAACCTGTGGGCGTAACGCCTGTGACAGCCGAAATTTTGTCGGGTGATCACGCTCTGGAATTGCGTTTAGCGGGCTTCGCCACCGAAAGCCTCGAACTGACCGTCGAGGCGGGAATTGCGCAGGTTCTTGAGACCCTCGTACTAACTCCTGCCAGTGGCGTTCTAGCGCTAGCAAGCGTACCAACGGGAGCCAACGTAAGCGTGGACGGTGAGTTCGCGGGGCAAACTCCGCTCGAACTTGAGCTGGCGCCCGGCAGCGATCGTCGCATCAGCCTTTCAAAAGCGGGCTACCGGCGCTCATCCATTACAATAAAAATGGAGGCGGGCTCTTCTCTTGAACGAAGCGTCAGTCTGAAACCATTACTGGGTGAATTACTGGTCAAAGTCAGCCCCGAAAATGCCGAACTGTTTGTCAACGGGCAGAGGGTAGGCAGCGGCACGCAGACACTCTCGCTTCCCGCTGTTACGCAGCGCATCGAGGCTAGACTGGGCGGCTACGAGTCCGTCACCCGCAGTATTACACCGCGGGCTGGCCTTGAGCAGCTTCTCGAAATCACCCTGTTAACACCCGAAGCGGCACGGAAGGCACGCCTCAAGCCGCAATACACGACCGCAGCCGGGCAGGAAATGATCCTGATGAACCCGATAGACTCCGCTAAGAATGAGTTTTCTATGGGAGCATCTCGGCGCGATCCAGGTAGACGAGCGAATGAAGTCCTTCATCCAGTACGTCTGGAGCGGCCGTTCTACATCCAGAAAACCGAAGTCACGAATGCCCAGTTCCGCGCGTTCGATAGTTCCCATGGTTCTGGCCAGGTAGAGGGGAATAGCCTAAATCGAGAGAAGCAACCGGTTGTTCAGGTGAGTTGGCAACGTGCGGCGTCTTTTTGTAACTGGCTCAGCTCACGGGAAGGATTAGCGCCCTTCTATCTTGAGCAGCAGGGAATCATCGTTGGATACGATAAGTCCTCGACCGGTTATCGATTGCCCAGTGAGGCGGAATGGGCCTGGGTGGCACGAATCAACGGAGAGTCACTTCAGCGCTTCACTTGGGGAGAAGACTTTCCACCCAAAGAGGTCACCGAGAATGTTGCAGATAACAGCTCTGCCTACGTCACGGGACGGATTCTGCGTGGCTACGACGATGGCTACGTGGTCAGTGCTCCGGTAGCCAGTTTTAAAGCGAATCACCGCGGTGTTTTTGACCTCGGCGGAAACGTGTCCGAGTGGGTACACGACGTGTATAAAATTCCGGCCTCAAGCGGAGTGGTGCAGACCGATCCGCTGGGGAGCCCGCGAGGAGATAACTACACTCTCCGCGGGGCCAGTTGGGCGCTTGGACGTCTCCCGGAACTGCGATTATCGTATCGAGACTATGGTGAGGCCGGCCGCGATGACGTCGGTTTTCGTATTGCTCGTTATGCGGAGTAAGGCTATGAATTTCTTAAAAAGTCTGGCGATGAACGCGGTTGTCGCGATCTGCTTTGTACAGACAGCAAGCGGTCCGTCCTTTGCTCAGGAACGGGTGGATGAAGCGCCACCTAAGGCTGTGCTGGCTGAAACCGACCAGGCGGACCCTGGGCTGCTCCGCGAGAACGAAAACTCGCAAATCAACGGGTCGGAGCTGGAACCTACTGCGGCTTCCGGCGATCAAAAGAATTCAGAACTCGATGACTACGAAGCTTCGGAACAAATTTCCGAAGACCTCTCGGTGTCATTTCCCGTCGATATCTGACGATATCTTGACGAGGCCGTGAAGGATCATAAAAGGCCACAAGTAGCCTGGACGCATGCATAGCATTACCGTACTCGGGACAATCCCACCGGTAGGACATTGAAAGACAGCAAGGGAAGCACATGAAAAACGGCCTGTCCTCTGAATTTGTATTTCAGCTCTTCGCGTTACTGACAGCCGTCATCTTGGTGCACGCGATCTATGTCGCCGTCATCAGACCAAGTGCCGATGCCCAGCTGGAATCGGAACGAGCCGCACAGGCTGCGGGCGAAGAAGTCGTAGCAAAGCGCTCTATCTCTGTAGTGATTCGGGATTTGGAACAGGAGGTGTGTTTTATTCTTCTGCTGTGGGCACTATCGATTATGGGATTTAAGGGCAGACATACACTCTCCGAGCAGAAGCTCTTGGAGGAGGAGCTGTTGGCCATACCAGAGGGCACTAGCGTGCTCCCAGAGGACGCCCGCCAATACAGCAGATCGATCGAGTCTCTGCCGCAACAAAAACGGGACTTTCTGTTACCGAGAACCTTACTCGCTGCCCTCCAGCGGTTTGCCACCACGGGGAGCATTCCCGCCGTGTCGGATACAATCCGGGAATCGTGCGACGTTGAGTCTGAACGCCTCGACTCTGAGCTGTCTATGGTGCGTTACATCGCCTGGGCCATCCCATCTATCGGATTCATAGGCACGGTTCGCGGTATTGGCGACGCTCTAGGTCAGGCCTATAAGGCCGTCGAGGGCGACATTGCGGGCGTGACCGAAAGCCTAGGTGTTGCATTCAACAGCACATTTGTCGCGCTGATTTTGTCAATCATAATCATGTTTTGCCTGCATCAACTGCAGCTGTCCCAGGAGAGACTGGTGCTCAATAGCCAGCGCTATGCGGATAGCCGACTGATGCGATTTCTCGTAGCCAACGACTGACGGAATAGCATGGCGCTCATCGATTGTAGAGACTGCAGTATTACCCTCTGGCAGGAGGGACACGCCACCTCGAGCCCCGGATTCGTGCTTGCCGATGGCAAGCAATTCACCTTCGGGCAAGCTGCACTTGAGCATTCGCGCCTTCGGCCGCGCGACAGCAGCAGTCGCTTTTGGTGGCAGTTAAGCACCCAACCACTTAAGCCTCCGTTGGGGGCGGCGCGCCACTCGGCGGATCTGGTTCACGCCCATCTCCAGACCCTCCATCGTGAGTCCGCGGAACCGGAAGCCGCGTCTATGGTTATTCCGGAAAGTATGCCCACTGAACAGTTGTCACTGCTTCTCGGAATAGCCCAGGCCTGTGACTTTTCGGTAAAAGGACTCGTCAGCCGGAGCGCGCTTCTAGCGAGCCTTCATATGCCCGAAGACACCCGGGACCAGACGTTTGTTCACGTCGAGGCGCAGCTCAACCAAACGGTCGTGAGCCAGTTGCGCAGCGAGTCTGGACGCGTGCATGTCGAAAAAAGCACTCCACTGCCCTCCTGCGGGTTGCTAGGAATCTACGAACGCTGCATCTCCGCGATTGCAACCGCGTTCGTGCAGCAGACGCGTTTCGATCCCCGTCGCAGTGCCGAGTCAGAGCAGCTGTTGTTTAACCAGCTCCCTCAGTTGCTGACACAGCTCAAAATAGACGGAGAGACCAGCGTGACCATTGACAGTCATCGCTGCCGGTTTACCAGCGCCACACTGGACGGAGTCTTGGAGAAACTCCGAAGCGGGATTGCTGACGCAACCGAGGGAAAGGCGGTGAGCGCTTTGCTCGATGCTGAGTTCTCAGCACTCCCTGGTATTGAAGAGATGTTCAACGCGCCTCGCTTTCTGGACGCCGCGGAGCTCTGGACTGCGTGGGAACGACAGCGGGGCGAGGTTGAGCTCGGTGATCCTGAACTTCATCTGGTGGATCACCTGCCATCGCTAGGCAAGAGCGGTAACGATCCGGTTGGGAGTCAGGACGGCTCTGTAAGCAGCAGCCCACCTGATGGAGCTACGGGCTTGGTGCAGGTGAATCAGAATGCGGCGCCAGAAAATGGGCTAGGCATGACGTTGGACGCAGCCACTCATGTACTGATTGGCATCAAGGCGATGCCGCTCCGTGGTGATCAGATCAATCTCGTAGACGACTTCAGCCTGCGACTTGTCAAGAATCGCTGGACTCTTCACGGCCCAGACGGACTGGTAAATGGACTGCCAAGCCATCCTCAACAGGCCCTCGAGCTGGGCGATACTCTGACCCTTGGCACCGCCGGACATGGACGTCTGATCCAGGTGTGTGACTGATACGGCCACTTAGATGCCAGCTTTAAGCGAATTCTCGGTAGAGTTCCCGTCCAACAAGCAGGCAGGAGGCTAGACAATGGCCAGACGCCATAAACGGCGATTCAGCACATTCAACCTGTCCTTCCTCGACATCATGTCCTGCGGCTTTGGCGCAGTCGTGTTGGTGTTTCTGATCATCGACCACAGTATCGTTGTCGAGTCGCAAGAGCTGAATGTAGATCTGCTTTCCGAGGTCAACATGCTTGAAGAGGACATTCGCGATGGGCAGGAGGGACTTGTCGCGCTACGCAACTCGCTTGAAACGGTAGATCTCGAGATTGTTCAGGCTGAGGGAAGAGCCACTCGCGTCAGCGACGAAATTGAGGAAGTCGAAGGCCTTATCGCTGCTCTTATTCCAGAGGATGTAAGCGAAGAAGAAGCGGTGGAGCAGCTAAAAGCCGAGGTCCAGTCGCTTGAAGAAGAAGTGAAACGACTTCGCGAAGCAGCGGAAGAGGAATCTGGGAAAAGTGCGCGCAGCTATGTGGGCGACGGTAACCGCCAGTACCTTACCGGCCTCAACCTAGGCGGAAAACGCATAGCCGTTCTGATCGATACGTCGGCGAGCATGCTGGCCGACAAGCTGGTCAACGTGATCCGGCTGCGAAACATGGATGAATCGCTGCAGAAAAAGTCTGCAAAGTGGACGCGCGCGGTCAACACAGTAGACTGGCTAACCGCCCAGTTGCCGATCGGAAGTGACTACCAGGTGATTGGGTTCAATACTTCTGCGCAAGCCATGCTGCCGGATACGGCGGGAAAGTGGCTTGAGGTGGCCGATCAGCCTCAGCTTGAGAGCATTTCCACGGCGCTGCGCGAGGTCGTACCAGCAGGCGGAACAAGCCTCGAGAACGCGTTCACCTATCTGCAGGAGCTAGCGCCTCCACCGGACAATATATTTCTCATTACCGATGGGCTGCCGACCCAGGGCGTCTCGCCTCCACGCGGCACCACTATCAGCGGCAATCAGCGGCAGCGTCTATACCGTCAGGCCGTGAGGCAGCTTCCGGCGAACGTTCCGGTCAACATTATTCTGGCACCTATGGAAGGCGATCCGCTGGCCGCGTCTGAATTTTGGCAGCTCGCTCAACGCAGCGGCGGTTCATTTATGAGTCCATCCAATGATTGGCCCTAGACGCCCGACGACCGGCCCCGATGAGACAGGAGGACTGAAAAATGCCGCGTAAACGTCGCGAGATGGCTGAATTTTCTCTGTCTTTCTTGGATGTGATTTGCTGCGGCTTCGGCGCAGTGATCTTACTGCTAATGATCACGAAAACCGTGCAACCGCAGATCATCGAAGCGTCAACCGTAAATCTCGAGGGGTTGGTTGCGGATCTGCAAGAGCAACTATTCGAGATTCGCGGGGAGACCAAGTTCCTTAATCGGGATCTGACATCGAAGCAAGAGCAGCTTTCCGAGTATAAGGAGCGAATTGCGATACTGCGCGGCCAGCTCGCCTCTGCGCGATCACGCTACGACAGCCTCCAGGTTGAGACCAGTACCAACTCGGTAATCACCGAGCAGCTCGCCATAGCCCGGCAATCATTGACGGAAGAAATGCAGCGACTGCTTGACGGACTCGACATTCAGAGCAATCTGATTGGGGGGATTCCGGTTGACAGCGAGTACATCATCTTTGTGATCGATACCTCTGGGTCGATGTTCTCTTACGCCTGGGACCGCATGATGCGAGAGATCGTCGCAACGCTGAACATCTATCCGAATGTAAAAGGAATCCAGATAATGAATGACATGGGCAATTACATGTTCAGTCGTTATCGTGGCCAATGGATTCCCGATACCGATGGTCGCCGCCGTATCATTATGCAGAATCTTCGAAACTGGAACGTGTTCAGTAACTCCTCACCGGTGGAAGGGATCACGGCGGCGATTCGCTCTTTTTATGATCCAGACAAAAAGATTAGTATTTACGTGTTCGGCGATGAGTTCACCGGTAACTCGATCGCTCAGGTGATCGACACGGTGGACCGCATCAATAGCGAGGCAACCGATGGGCAACGGCGGGTGCGGATCCACGCTGTGGGATTCCCCGTACAGTTTATCCGGGCTGCAAATCTGCAAACGACCGGCATTCGCTTCGCTGCTTTGATGCGAGAGCTCACGTATCGCAATGGAGGTACTTTTGTCGGACTCAATGACTTCAGACCCTAGGCGAATACACAAGAGCGGCACATGGTCGTTGGACTATATGGCTTTAGACCCTAGGCGAACACACAAGAGCGGCACATGGTCGTTGGACTATATGGCTTTAGACCCTCGGGGATTAGAAGTCGCTTGCGGCGCCGCAGTGCGAATGCTTCTGCTGACCTGCGCGACACTGCTGGCGGCCTGCTCTACTAAGGAAGTCGCCGTAAGTGGGAACTTCCCTGCCCCACTGCTAGAGCCTCTACCCGTCACGTTAGGCGTGGTATACGAGCCCGAATTCAGCGGACACGAGTTTTACGACGAAGCTAAGGGGCGAGCCGAGTCCACCTGGATCGTCAAAACTGGTGAAGCCCAGGTAGAAATGTGGAGCCAGTTGCTCGACGGGATGTTCATCCAGACCGTCAATGTCGCGCCAGTAGAGGCGCCAGTAGAGGCTGAGGAGCCCGCTGCAGACGCGGAGCCTCCAGTCACCCCCACCCTGGTCAAGTTCGACACTTCGTTCAATGAAGAGCTGGACGCCATTCTTATCCCGCGTGTCGATGAGCTTCAGTACGCTATTCCGGCTCATACGAACGTCAAAGTTTATGAGATCTGGATGCGCTACGCGTTTGAACTTGTGCGCACAAATGGGGATCCAATAGCTGAGTGGACAATGACCGCATACGGCAAAACACCGACGGCCTTTTTGCGTAGCGACGAAGCTGCAGTCAACCTTGCTGCTGTCGTAGCCTTACGAGATGCAGGTGCCCACTTCATAACCAGTTTTCAGAAAGTTCCGGAGGTTGCGCAGTGGTTGGAAGACTTAGAAAGCGAGCGAAGTACGACAACCGCGCTCTAGTTGGGGCTGGGCGGGCATCGTTTAACGCGGCCGCGTTCACCCTGTTGTTGTTGACCAGCGGCTGCGTAACCTCAACCGTTGATGAGATGGTGTTCAATGAGCCTATTGAGGGCATCGGTGACGCCTCGGTGGTCATTCTCGGTCGACGCCACGCGAGTGACTACGAGACCGAGTTCGACTTCATAAGCTGCGTGTCGAAGCACATTACGGCCCGCGATTCGAGCATCGAAATCATCGACGAAATCGAATTCGTCAATACCCTCTACCCCTGGTTTGAACCGCGCACCGCTCCGCTTCGTCCGAACGATATTGATCGGCTGATGCTGCAAAAGCCGGTTGCGGAACAAATCGCCGCGCTGAAACTCGAATACATGATATGGGTAGACGGCAGTACAGTGCAGACCAATTCCGCTGGCTCGATGACCTGCGGCGTGGGTCCCGGCGGGGCGGGCTGTTTTGGCTTCGGAACTTGGGGCAACGCCTCAGACTACGAAGCGACGATCTGGGACTTTACGGACAAGGCCGAGGTCGGCCGTCTCAATACGTCGACAAGCGGGCAGTCATACATGCCAGCGGTGATCGTACCTATCCCGATTATTGCACCGGTCCAGGGCACTGCGTGTGATGGAATGGGCGATCAATTACTGGAATTTCTATCGAGCAAACACTGAGGTTTTGGTGCATGCGCTCACTTAAGGACTCCTCAGCCACAGAAATTGCGCCAGGCTCTGATCCCGGCGACCGCCCTATCTTTACAAGATCGCTGTGGACCCGAGGGCTGATGGCCTGCGTGGCCTCAGCGGTTTTGGTTGCTCTTACAAGCTGCGCAGTCAATCCTTCTACTGGCGCTCCTACGGTCGTGTTATCAACCAGTTCTGGTGAGCAGAAAGTCGGTCAGGAGATGTACGACAAGTTCATCCAGGAAGGAGCAGCGTACGACGACCCGGAACTTCAGGCCTACGTCGAAAAGATCGGTCAGCGTCTTGTCGCTCACAGCAATCGACCGGATATGAAGTTCACGTTTACCGTAATGGACGCACCAGAGATTAATGCGTTCGCCACGCCCGGTGGGTTTGTCTATGTCAATCGCGGTCTCATTGCTTACCTCAACAGCGAAGCAGAACTTGCTGGCGTCATCGGTCATGAGATAGCCCACGTTACCGCTAGGCACCACGGACGGCGCAAAACTGCAGGTGTGACCAGCAAGGTACTTTCAACAACGGCGTATGTTCTGACCGGCAGTAGCGCAGTTTATGAGGCGTCCAATATGTACGGGGCCGAAGTCATTAGCGGTTACGGGCGGGACATGGAGTTGGAGGCTGACGGACTGGGCGCCGAATTTATGTACAGAGCGGGCTATGAACCGGAGGCTTTGCTCGACGTGATTGGCGTCCTCAAAAACCAGGAGCAGTTCCAAAGGCTCAAGGCCAGAGCAGCCGGGAAAAGTGGCGCAACCTATCACGGCCTCTATGCTACTCACCCGCGCAACGACAAGAGACTGCAAACCGTGATTCGCGCGGCGAACGAACTGGACGACGGAACCTATATCGAAAGCCCCGAGCTGCCCGGAGAGTTTCGCCAGGTCACTGATGGGCTGGTGTGGGGTAAAAGTATCGGTGGACAACGTGCCGACGACAGGTATTACCACAATAGCCTTGGATTCACGATTGAGCGGCCGGATGGCTGGGTTGTAAACCCTGGCGCCAGTGCTGTGGTGGCCGAAGCGCCTGATGGCGGTGCAAAGCTCACGATTACTCTGCGCCGGAAAGACGCGAGCAGTACACCGCAGGCGGTTCTGGAGGGCTCCGCCAGCGGCAAGCTCAGCTCCGGTGATCAACTCCAACAAAGCGGTCTGGATGGCTACACCGCTGTCGCAAGCTCCAGTGGAGCCAGCAAGCGCCTTGCCGTTATAAACCTTGGCAACCTGACTTACTTTTTTGAAGGCCAATCTTCTAACTTTGCAGACCGCGATGCGGAATTGCTCGCCATCATCAGCAGTTTTCGCGCGATGCATCCAAAGGAAAAAAAGGCCTCTGATGCGAACTACGTGCGATATGTACAGGTGCCCAGGGGCGCGAATGTTGCGACCCTCGCCGGAAGCGCGCGAATTGCCGACGCTGAAGCCCAGCTGAGGCTGATCAACGATTTCTACCCTCGAGGTGAACCTCGCACAGGGGACTGGATTAAAGTTATTCAGTAGTCCCAATTACAGGCGTGTGCCCCAACGCAAAAGTGGCCGTGTATACAAGCCCATACACGGCCACGCGCTCAGCCTTTTGCTAAGCCTATTAGTAGACTTGTTCTGCCCCGTTTAGAGCAGTAGCGCTAAGACTTTATTCAGAGCTAAAACAGTCATTACCATGGATGCTGGAATCCCCCGCGCGGAGGCAGTAGCGGTGGGTCAGGGCAGAATGGGCCAGCCATTTTGGAAAGCCGGCGATAAGATCCATGCCCATACCAACGGTGATCGAAGTACGGCAGCGCTGCATTCTGACGCACCGCTAGAGCCTTTAACTCTGGCCTGGGCCGCAACAAATCGCGTAACAATCAATGGCAATCGGACCGGGCAAACCCAGCGAATTTCGTTAGAACAGGCACTACGAGCTATCACCGTCGATGCGGCATGCGTGATTGGCTGGGAAGACGAGATCGGCTCAATACGCGCCGACAGCACGGTTCTCGAGCAAGACCCTTACGAAATGGGAGTAGCGGCCCTTCGGGAAATACAGATTTGGGGCACAGTCTTCGAAGGTCGACCGGCCCCGTTGCAAGCAGGTTCAGCCTCCGTGCCTACAACTCGTTAGCCCAGACCGTAGCGAGCGTCGAGCACGAAGGGGTTGGTCTTGCGCTCCTGTGCAACAGTCGATACCGGTCCATGCCCTGGGATGAATGTTAGATCGTCTCCCAGTGGCAGAATTGTATCGTGGATACTGCTCATCAGGTCTTCATGGCTGCACATCGGTAAATCAGTCCGTCCCACAGAACCCTGAAAGATTACGTCGCCCACCCATGCAACACGCTGCCCTGGATGCACAAAAATTACGTGCCCTGGCGAGTGCCCGGGACAAAAGTAGACGTCCAGCGACTCAGCGCCCACTGTCACTGTGTCGCCGGCGACCAGCCAGCGATCCGGCTCAAATGGATCAGCCGGCGGAAACCCCGACATCTTGGTCCATTCGGGCAGCTTATCCAGCCAGAACCGATCCGCCTCATGAGGCCCTTCGATCGGCACTTCCAACTGCCTTCGCAGTGGATCAGCCGCCGCGCTGTGATCCACATGTCCGTGAGTCAGCAGGATTTTCTCAACATCAACCTGCATTTGATCTACGGCCTTTAAGATCTTGTCGGTATCTCCGCCTGGATCAACGATTGCGCCCTTCCCAGATTGTTCGCATTTGATAATCGAGCAATTCTGCTGGTATGGGGTTACGGTAACGATGGTCGCTTTCAGCGGCATTTGGCGCTCTTCCTAAAGAGTGAGGTGCAACTATAAAGACGGCGAGGCGCGGTTGGATGGTCCGTCCGGTATCCTGGCTTCGGTTACAGTATCGGCCAACGGATCAAAGAAAACCTCTTCATCCAGCTGCTTCTCACTGTGGCTGACTATCACGGCCGCTGTGGCGTCTCCAGTAACATTCACCGCGGTGCGCACCATATCAAGCAATCGGTCTACACCGATTATCAGGGCAATGCCCTCAACCGGAAGCCCCGCCTGCTCCAGAACAAGAGCGAGCGTAATCAGGCCCACACCCGGGACTGCGGCGGTGCCGATGGACGCGAGCGTAGCCGTTAGAATTACCGAGAGATAAGCCCCTACACTTAGTTCGACACCGTAGACCTGGGCGATGAAAACGGTGGCAACGCCCTGCATGATCGCTGTGCCATCCATGTTGATAGTAGCGCCTAACGGAACGGTGAATCCCGCCACGGAGTTGCTCACCCCGAGTTTCTTTTCTACGGTTTTGAGCGTTATCGGCAGGGTCGCACCCGACGATGCGGTCGAAAATGCAAATGCCCAAACGGACCGCATTTTACTCAGAAGAACTTTAGGCGGTAGTCCGGTTAAGGACTTAAGAAGAAAGCTGTAGATCAAAATTCCGTGAAGGAGCAAGACACCCAGTACCGTGAGGAAGTAAGCAGCCAGATCGAGTATCGCGGAGACGCCCATATCTGCGAACAGCCTGGCCAGCAGCGCAAAAACACCGTAGGGCGCCAGCTCCATGAGTACCGCGACCATTCGCATGATGACTCCCTCAAGATCGACGAAAAACGCACTCACTTTCTGACCCGCGTCTCCCGCCTGAGAGACGGAGTAACCAAAAAGCAGCGCAAAAACGATGACCTGGAGCATCTCGCCGTCCGCCATCGCTCTTATCGGGTTTGAAGGAAAGATATTGACCAGCACTTCCTTGAGAGGAGGCGGTGGACTAGGTGTAAAGCTCGCAGCCGCACCAAGCTCCACGGAGCCACCGGGCGCAATCGGCACCGCTATCAGAAGCGCCGCTGTGACGGCCATGGCAGTAGTGGCCAGGTAAAACAGCAGAGTTTTGCCAGCGATCGGGCCCATGCGAGAACTATCTCCAAGGGAGCTGGCACCGCAGACCAGGGATACGAAAACCAGTGGCACCACCAGGAGCTTCAGCGACGCGACAAACACGCGTCCAACAACATCCAGAACTCCATTGATGAGGTAGCCGTCAACCGCACCGTGAAAGACGCCTGTTCCCGCAACCTGGCCAAGCAGGTTCAGCCCCGACCCCGTAACGATGCCCGCCGCCATCGCCAGAAGGATTTTATTAGTGAGCGTCACGGTGCAATTTCCTCTTCGCAGGTTCCTGGTAGATAGCTAATCACTGAATCGTCGGCGCACGCGTTGCAGGCCGATGAATGAGTCTCCCGGTGCTTATCGAAATGGGTGGCGCACACAGGAGCATATTGCATCGTGCATACCTGAGGCCTCGGTGTTGCACACTGCCCCACAGATGAAGACTCAAGGTCAGGCGATGAGGTGCAGTTCGACAGCGACGCGGCCAGCACCGGAGCGAATACAACTGCCAACACTCTTTGATAAAAATCGCTGAGGCTAAAAGAGTCGGTGCTCACTGTCTCTTTTTTAGTACTTGTGGCTTTCATATTCGTTGTCTGCAACGCTGCAACCCGAGACGCCCTTACATTTTTTCGTGTTTTGTCCTCGGTACCACCGCAGCGAACGACTACCCGCGATTAACCGGTTTGATGTACACGGCTCTGTACGCCACGACGTTGTTACAAGTCTTCTCAACGCGCCTACCAGTGGAACACCGACCAGACTGCGACCTGCGACTATTTTCGCCGACGGCGGACTCGCGCCTACGCGTTGATAAGATCGCGAGGAAACAAATAAGTTTCGAGAGTTCCTAGACCCCCCGTCACGTCCATCCACCTCTCGCACGCCAGAGTGATTTTCAGGTAACCCGCGGTAGGGAGGTTATCGATCGCGCGACGTCCCACCAGTGCATTGCATAGTTCTGTGAGAGCCGGATTATGACCCAAGAGCAGGCATTGATGGCCGTCGTAGCTCAACTCTTGCAACCAGGCCAACAAATCTTCCACGTCGAAGGTATACAGATCCGAGTCGATCACGGGTTCTATGCTCAAGACTGCCGGCCAACCGTCTATTAATCCTTCGAGTGTTTGACGTGCACGCAACGCTGAACTGCAGTAGATCTGCGGTGGAGCTAGATCCTTCGCCAGAGCCCGCCCCATACGTGGAGCATCCCGACGACCGCGCTCATTGAGTTCTCGATCATGGTCAGCAAGCGACGCTTCTCGCCAACTTGACTTGGCATGCCTTAGAAGATGAAGTGTTTTCACGGTAGTCCATATCGACCTTATTTTTGTAGTCGCACCGCCATTCTATTGGCGCACCGCTAGTCTAGCGGCTGACATGCGGCTGACATCTAGTCGACTCTTATTCCAGTTGAGAGTCGAAGCCACGCTCCTGAATAGCCGTACCAATAAAGAGCAATACATCGAGATCGCCGATACCGCGATCAGCCGCGAATAGAAACACAATCAACCAACGCTCAGCAAATCAATGCCGGTTTGAGCTTGTCAGCTTTCAATTGATGCGTAAGCGCGTGTAGATCGCTCGCGTCGAGCGGGTAGGCGTTGCATAGACACCGCCGAAGCGCTTTCTGCAATGGTGGCTTGGCCGTATTCCGCCATTTTGTGAAGTTAGGGAGCCTCTTACATGGACACCGCCCGTTTGCCAAGTAACATCAAGTAACGAAAGAGAATCGATTGCAGTCTTACATCCGGCCTGTTGATGGAGTGATTTCTCCTGGCCTCACTGGAATTCGCCGACGGGGCCCTATCT
>JBCCNK010000045.1:0-17100 GCA_039025875.1 Pseudomonadota bacterium | reverse complement strand
CGAAGCGAAAGCCGATCTGTTCAACTATATCGAGCGATTCCATAACCCGCGTATGCGGCGTAGAGTCGCAAATCAGGATCAGGCGTTTTCCGCCTGTTCAGAACCGTCCGTGAAGACGGGGTAGAACCCAATGCCGATAACTGGCTATCGAGATACCAAGCGCATCCCCTGGTCCGACGCATAGTTGAGTTACAGCTGCTCTACAGTCAGAGCCGGGATCAATGGATTCCCTGTCTCGTGCTCCGATTGCCGCGCACGCGAACCGGATGGCCTGAGATATGCACTGGAGAAGCCCTGGTAAAGGGGCCTATGAGCCTAGCTCGTCAGCTTGGCGATCAGTGCATCTATTTAGGCGCCGAACTAAGGTATCGACGAGAGTGTGATTGCGATGAAAGTTGGTTCATGGTGCGAGGAAGATAAGCGTACTCACGATTATCAGGTCTTCACAGAATCTGCCACGACAACTTACCGGGTCGCCAACGATCAATTCCTAACCAGCGATATCGAAGAGAGTGTCTTGATGTTCCCGGGCGATCGCGCGTTGTCGTTTCTTCTGGCCGAAACAGCGAACTCGCAGCACTCCGTCGACTATCTGTTCGAGGCGCATCCTGACCGCTATTCGCCAGCGCGCGCTGATTCTATTGCGGGTGCGATTCTGCGAAATCTCGCTTACTCCAAACGAGCCAATAGGCTAGATCACTGCCTGCTGGAGAGCGCGGAGGAACTGTTTGCGAAAATCCGCGCGCTTGAGAGTAAGTCAGAGGCTGAATACTTGAATGCGCTTGATCGAAATCAGCGCTAGTAGTCTAACCAGTTACTTGTCATCAAGAGTAGGTGGCTTTCATAAAAATTGATCGTGTTGGCGAGCAACGGAATAGAGGAGTCAAGACTCTCGCATCAGGGCCTTGTCGCCGTTCTTCGCGTGATCGCAGGCTCAGGGTGGAGGATCAGGAAGAAGAACGGTTCGATAAGGGCTGGAGCCGCTTCTACGTGTCTGGTAGATCCGGAGGTTCGATACATGAGTACAGAGTGAAGATTCGATGTTCTGAACTGGTTGATTATCTCGAAGATGAGATAGCGGCAAGCGGGCGAAAGGAAGAAGAAAGAAACCTGGGGGAAGCGGCGCTAGACGTTTTGCGTGAGTTGCTTGGCGTAGCGCGGCAGTGAGTTTGACTCAACCGCCGCATACCGTAGCGCGTGGTGGGAGTGGGGTTTGCGAGTGCTCTTAGCGTTCTCTAAGTCAACTGACAAGCTGTGAGCCCATCAATGAACTGGTGGCGTGTGATGAGTTGGTACGATTATGGTTGACCGCAGAACAGAAAATTCGAAGCTGGGCGAAATTTCCCGGCTTATTCCAGAATCACTACATCAGAAATCGGGTGCTGTTTTCTACTCTGGCAGGGCGGCCTATTCTGGGCAAAGCCCGCTATATATGATCGGCGTCAATCCCGGGGGCGATCCAGGCGCCCGACCTAACGAGACCGTTTCTTGGCATACAGGCCGAGTTCTCCAGGAAATGCCGGACAACTGGTCGGCCTATCGTGATGAATCGTGGCGCAACGCGAGGCCCGGTACGTCTGGCATGCAGCCCCGCGTTCTTCACATGTTAGAGCGTTTGGGTCTAGACCCAGGCACGGTTCCGGCCAGCAACGTTGTCTTCAGTAGGTCGAAACGTGAGTCGACCTTTAGTGGTGATTTCCAGAAGGAGGCAAGACTATGCTGGCCTTTGCATCTTGCCGTCATCAAGATGCTTCGGGTTCGCGTGATCGTTTGTTTTGGCAGGACAGCCGGGAAGTGGGTTTGTGCCGAGGCAGGTGCTAGTCGCCAGATCGGTGAGTTTGTTGAAGCAAACAGACGCCGGTGGTCGAGTGGTGCCTACGAGGCGGCGAGCGGGCTCAGGGTCGTAGTCGTGCCTCATCCAAGCATTGCGGATTGGTCGAGTCCTTTCTCTGATCCGTCAGACTTGGTCAAGGACACGTTGGGTTAAGTGGGCTCCTTGGGCGCGTTGCTGGACGCTAGTCACGTGCGATCACGAAGGCCTGTCCCTTCGCTGTATCCTTCTCTTCCCCCGCTGTATCTGGCTGAGCCGGCTGTGGCCTTGCCCAGTTCTCCGTTGCATGCGGTGCAGCATATGGTGCTAGAAAAATCTGGCTCCCCAAAGAAGAAACTGCGGGGACGCTAAAAGGCCTTGTTGTCAATAATTTATGCTCCCTGCATCATTTGCTTGTGTTGTTCCTTGTTGTTCCAGATAGTTGACGGCCAGGCGGTTGGCAGCTATCTTCAGGTACAACGAGGAACAACCATGAATTCAGGGGCAGGCAATGGGCAAGCAGCGATACACTGCTTCAAAGAGCAGAAGCCAGGGGCGCAGCGCCTGGTCGATCTCGTTCAGGCACCCAGTGTGCCGCGACGCCGACGACAAACTTGGCGCAAAAGTTCGAAGAGGGCTAGGCACTGCCGATGAGGCTAAGGCCGATGCCTTGGTTGCCGAGATGAATACGCTGCTCAGCGACGAGTCCTACTGGAACATTGCCGAGCGCTCGAGAGCCGAGCAGAGGTTCACGAATTCCGTTGTGCGGGCGTTCTACGGGCCAATGGAGAGCCCTGCTGGCTCCGATCTCGCGGCAGTTCGTGATGCTGCCTTGCCACTCCCTGGCCGGGACGAGGGCTACTCACGCGTTCTGTTCATGGGCACCACGGGCACGGGGAAGACATCGTTGCTCCGCCAGCTTATTGGGTCGCATCCGGATAAGGATCGCTTTCCGTCGACATCCACTGGAAAGACGACGATCGCCGACATTGAGGTCATCACCTCTCCCGGTGATTTTGAAGCGGTCGTGACGTTCTTTCCCCAGCGCCTTATTCGAACTCATGTGGCGGAGTCGATACTTGAGGCATGCAAGACGGCATGGCGAGGGGATTCGGATAAACGCGTTGCTCGCGACCTGTTGAACCACAAAGAGCAGCGGTTTCGCCTTGGCTACATTCTGGGCAACTGGGCGCCAGAAGCTGAGGCAGGCGACGATGACGACTGGGGAGACGATCCTGGGACAGCGGACGAGGCTGAAGGGCCGGCATCAGAATCAATGCCAACGGAGAATGACCGCGAGGCAATGCAATCATTCCTAGATTCCTGCCTTGAATCGATAAGGGAATTGGTCGAGCAGAGCGATCGGGAACTGTCCGAAGAGCTCGAAGAGCCGTTACGAAAACTCGCTGGCGACGATCAGGAGGCTGCACTTGCCCTCTTGGTCGAACGACTGGAGAAAACCGATGCCTACTCGACTTTGATCGATGCGATCATGAATGAGATTGGCATGCGCTTTAACCACCTCGACGGAGGCAAGCTTACAAAACGGGGCGGGTGGCCGGAGAAATGGACTTATTCCGATGGCGATCGGGAAGCGTTTATCCGCAAGATCCGCTGGTTTTCAAGCAACCATCACAAGGCCTATGGGCGCCTGCTCACGCCAGTGGTACAGGGCATTCGAGTCCGCGGCCCATTACTCGCAGGCTTTCTCGACGACGTGCCGAAACTGGTGCTATTGGATGGCGAGGGTCTGGGCCACACGCCAGAGTCAGCGGCGAACGTCAGTACCCACTACACATCACGGTACGCGCTCGTCGATGTCATCCTACTTGTAGATAATGCCGAGCAGCCTATGCAGGCCGCGCCGTTATCTGTGTTGCGATCAGTAGCTACTGGCGGCTACCAGGACAAGCTAGCTATCGCGTTCACGCATTTCGATTCAGTTAAGGGTGACAACTTACCCGACTTCAGCGCGAAACGTGATCACGTATTGGCTTCGCTGCGCAGTGCCTTAAGCAGTCTACGTGATGCTATTGGTGATGTTGCCGCCAGTGCACTGGAACGGAAGATCGAGGATCGCTGTTTCATGCTCGGAATGCTTGATAGACCAATCGACAAAATCCCCGGAGGACCGAGAAAGCAACTCCTGCACCTTGCTAAGTCCATCGAGAAGGCGATCGAACCAGAACCGCGTCCCGATGCACGGCCGAAGTATGACCCTGCGGGCCTAGCTTTTGCGGTTCAGTCAGCGGCAGGCGATTTTCACTCGTTGTGGGATGCTCGATTGGGTTATCGTCACCGCGACGGTGTCTATAAGGAACATTGGGCCCGGGTAAAAGCGCTTACGCGCCGTGTTGCGCTGCGAATGGATAATTGTGAGTACCAGCATCTGATGCCTGTTGCAGAGCTGCTTGGTCGCTTGTCCGAGGCCATCTCCCGCTTTCTCGATGCGCCAGCTAGGTGGGACCCAGCCCCCAGTGATGATGATGAGGCCGCATCGGCAATAGCCCAGATTCGTGCCGAAGTGCACACGGCGCTACATTCCTTTGCGATGGAGCGCATCGTCGAACAACACCTTGTGGACTGGTCGCGGGCATTCGACTACGCAGGCAAAGGCTCCACTTACGAAAGGGCCCAAGAATTACGAGACATCTATGGTGAAGCTGCCCCAGTTCCTGGGATCGAATTATCCGAGGTGGCATCAGATTTCCTCAGCGCCGTCAGGCGGTTGGTATTCCGCGCAATAAAGAAAGGCGGCGGGGAGCTGGTTCTCAGCGAGTGATTTAGTCCGGCGGAACTTAGGATGAAGAACCAATACCTTGCTGACATCAACGACTTCAAGAAGTACGGCCTGCTGCGCAGCATTCTGGCCGCGACAAACTGGAAGCTCACCGTCGCATGGATGCTGACCCCGGATGACGGCAGCACCGATGGCGCCAAGCGCGCCTACCTGGACCAGCCGCAGCGCTACCGAAAGCACGATCCGGAGCTGTTTGACCGGCTGTCGGAAGTAGCAGGGCGCGAACGGCCCACCGTTGCGGAGATTCGTGAAGCGGGCGTACTGGATGGTGCGGTCTTGCTTGAGGACGTACTTCCGGCAACGGCGGGCACTCGTGCCCGGTGGCTGAAAGCTCTGCTGGAGCGGTCGTCGGATAGCGATATCGTGTTTCTGGATCCGGACAACGGGATCGAGGTGAAATCCGTGGCTTTTGGGGGCAGAAACGCCCACAAGTATGTGTTCTGGCGCGAGTTGGAGGCGATCTGGGGGCTCGGCAAGTCGCTGTTTGTGTATCAGCACTTCCCGCGAGAAGAGCGGCGGTCTTACATGACGCGCATGATCCGGAGCCTGTCCGGCAGGCTTGATGGGGCAACTGTTACCGGGTTTCGTACGGCGAATGTCGTCTTTTTTCTGGTGACGCAGCCTGGGGAGGACTCGGCGCATTTGCGCATTCGTCGGGCTGTGGCTGATCAATGGGGTACGCTGGTTTCAGAGTTCCGTGTTGTGACGCTGGGGGCACAAAAGCTATGACGAAAACTTCAGGGAACATTGATCTTGGTGATTCCGAGCTGGAGTCTGTGCTTGGCCCTGAGAACACCGAGGTCGCGACAGCGGCGTCAAACGATCATGTCGAGGCTGTTCGGCGCGGTGACGTCACGCTTGATAGCGGTCAGGCTATGCCGACAACGCCTCAGGAGTGGGAGGCGTTGTCCGGGAAGGTGCGGCGCGATTACCTGCTGGATGCTGTGATGGAACTGATCCGCGAAGAAGGCGTTGAGATTGCTTCACATTCTTGGGAGGGCGAGGGCTTGGAAATCTCGCCGGGCAGCAGTTTCTGGGCGAATGCCATGGAATACAAGGGCCTTTACGCGTGGTTTAGTGACGTCGAATCGGAAGGCCCTTTCGTCTCGCGCGACGACGCGATCGACGCAATGTGTGCGCACTGTAACGCCACGCGGGATGAGTGCGTGATTGAGTAGCGCGAAAAGTCTGCTCGGGTGAGCAAGCCGACGTTGTCAGTCGCTCACCAGTTTGCGAAGTTCTCCAATGAACGCCCTTAGAATCCGAACGAACGCTTCCTGCTTGTCCAGTAAGTCTTCAATATTCAGAAGCCGCCCATCGACTTGCACGGACCAATCGCCAGGATTCTCGTGCTCAGGAACCTCTCCGCCCGTAAGCTCAGCAAGAGCCACCAAATAGTCTCGCGCAATGCTCACGTGGCCAAGCTCCTTGAGATTCCAGGTCACGTGCGCCGATGCAAACCGACCGGATTTTTCGAAGTAGCCAAGCCCGAACTCCTGCTCGCCATCCGGCGAAATCTTCAGGATGAACGAGCGCTTTATTTCGTAGTACACACCCAATGGCTCGAGCGCGGTAATCAGCGCGCGCAGAAAATCAGGGCCTCGAGGTGAGCGCTTCGCAATCTCTGCAAAGAACTCCTGCTCACTGAACGGCGCCGCACGTCCGGACGAGCTAGTCGACTTCGATGGTGCCACGGGTTCCTCAATGGCAACAGCGTGATCCGCCTCGATCCGCAGCACACCACGCTCCACGAGTTCTGTTTTCGCGATGATATTCGGCACGATGACAAACCCGCCCTGATCCTCAAGGCGAAACACCCCCAACTCCACGAGGCTAAGAATGAAGTGCAGGCCCATATGGCCCTGCACGTGCTGCACCAGATCCACCAGGTTCTCCTGGATGCCGTCACCGACAATCAGCAGCAGGTGACGCCCGGTGCGCAGATTACGCGATACGCGATCGACAAAAGTGATCTCGTCCGGCGCTTCAGGGTGGTCCTTGATGCACTCGTACAGAGGGTTCTCAAGCTTCGTGCCATTCGCGGCGTTGACCGCCGCTGAAAGGTCATCGAACTGCCAAGCCGCAATGTCCTTCGCGTAATCCAGAATCTGGGCAATGACCTTGCGACGAGCCTCGGTATTTCGCCACAGCTTGCACTCAACAAAGACGAGATATCCTGAAGGGCTCACGAAGACGTTATCGATAAATCCAGCGGCACAGGACATTTCACGACAGACGGCGGCCAAGTCTGAGAAGACGGGCTCAATATCAGAGGCGGGTACGAGCTCCGGGTTCTGATGGATCAGGTCCTGCAGCCAATCCTCCGTGAATGCGTTTTCGCTGAGATTATTCGACAGACGCTGCGTTCTGGCCGATTTGGCCGAAGCCGCGTCGTCCGGGTCTTTCAGGAAAAAGGGTGGTGCTTGTATGCGCATTTCAACGGCCTGCTGTCGTCGGCTGATGTGGGCGTGGCATTGTATCCGGATCCAGGCGCCGCGCGCCGTGCTGTCGCGTTGGAGTCATTGTGCAGAAGGATGCAAGCGAGAGGTATCTAGCGCGCATGCTGATCTACCGCTACGTCCCGGGTTCGCCAATGTCCCAAGTCTCGCCGTCATCATGAACCACTTGCCATTCCGGCACGCGCAAAGCGGCCAGCTGGCAGTGCGATTCTGGCTGACCGGCGTGACGCTGCTCCGCACGTCCGCCGACGCTGAAGTCAACACAGTAGACATTTCTGCGCTTGCCCATCCAGTGCTGAGGTTCAGTGCCATGGAAAAGGTCCGGACCGTATTTGTCAGCAAGGACCGACGGGGCCGAGGTGTACCGGCGCCAGTAGTGGCCAACGATGACCGGCGGGGAATCGTCGTAGTCCTGCCACCACTTGACTCGCTGAACCATCCGCCAGCGGCCGCCGGCCCAGAAAGGTTTGGCGGCTGGCGCTTCCTCTCCTGCAGTCAGGGTGCGGACCGGGTTCTTCATCTGATACGCGACGTCCTTTCGCGCCTGCGCCGGCAACATCGGCGGCAAATGGTCGCGGTCTGTCAGCTTGAGGGCGAGGCCGGTGCGTTCCGCTCGAATGGCCTCTGCGCCGGGCCCGTCGTGCCAGTATCTGTCCAGGTGAGCTTCGGCCTCCGCGTAGAGTCCCAGTACGTCGAAACCGTCATTTCGTCGCGCCCGCACCTCGGCGATTGCTGGCGTGTTCCACGATGCATGCACGACCCTCAGATCGCCACGCTCGAGCGCGAGCGGTAATGTCTTCAAGAAAGCTAGGAATTCAGGTCTTTCGTCCGGGTCGATCCGCTTCGCTGGTAAACGGGGTGTCGCGCTCGGTTGCGTCCACCACTCATTGCCGTGCTTCTGCGCGTCTCGCATCAGGTTGAGCTCGTGGTTGCCTGCGATGCAGCGGGCTTCGGTCGTCTCGACCAATCGCTTGACCAGGCTCAAAACGGCGGGGCTGTCTGGGCCGCGGTCAGTCAAGTCGCCCAGAAACACGAGGTTGCGTCCCTCCGGATGTGTGCCGGCAGAATCGTAGCCAAGTTTCTTGAGCAAACGTACCAGAGCATCTATTTCGCCATGTACATCGCCGATCAGGTCAAGCGGTCCGGCGGGCAGTTTTTGGATTAATTGCATCTTTATAGCCAGTCGGACGTATCGCGTGAATAGACCTTTTTAGTAAACGCTATCGGTTATGCTGAAGCCAGTTGCGTCAGGCCTTCAGTCCTGCGCCGGCTTGGTTTTGATTCAGTTCGAGGTAGACCTGATGTTGAGCGCATCAAATGACCCGTCGTCGTTTTGCGATTGGTCTGATTTTATAGATTCTGCAAATGTGCGCGACGCATTCGCCTTCCTAGTTGGCCTCGCTGCGGGCTCTGGTACTTACAACTGCAAAACTCAGTGGAAGGGGGCGGTCCGCGATTTCCGGTTCTACGACGCGGGCGAGCAACAGCCGTTTTCTTTTATAACGAACAAGAAGTCCCTGAAATTCTATTTCCGCAAGCCTTCTCTGAAGTACGGCTGCGTTAAACGGCAGGATATCGCAGCCGCGTTCGATACGTTCAGTGAAAATCCAGCGGGCGAATACACCGTTAGTCTGCACGACATCAACGATGTCCTGAAGCTTCGGGCATTCGTGCCGGCGCTATGATCGTATTCGAGATGCCCCTGCCCACCGAAGCCGCTCCAGGTGGCGCCGCGTGATTTCACGGGAGCGCATCATGGAACTGCGCGACAGATACCTTGCACTGGTTCTGCTAGAGGTCGAGGAGTTTGGCGTAAAGGCGACAGAGGTCAGACATCTCATCGGCCGGCTTGGTGAGTTTGAATGTGCTTTGCAAGTCAACGGAGAGCTTGCTCACGTAGCCAATCAGCATGGCTTTGACGTCGTAGCTCCCAACGGTCGCAAGATCAGCGTCAAAAGCACGGCGCAGAAGACCGGGTTCATATCTTTGTCAGAATCGACGACCAGCTACGCTGATGATCTTGTCATTTTTCAGTATTGCGACGGCCTGATGGATCGCGTGTTCTATGGGCCGATAGACGTGGCGCTTGCGGAGGCTCGATCTTATCGCGGGAAATTTGAGCTGGATCTGGTGAAGGCCAGACGCTTGGGAGTCGACGATCTGGCGAAGTAGTTGAGAATATAGCGACCCACATCAAAAGGCTGTGCCCAGCGAGTGTGCTCTGGTGGGTTTTGCGGCAGCTTGGCAGGGACAAACGCAGAGTGCCGACAAACTGCGTTGTTCAGTTTCCGGTCTTGTGGCTCAGATCGTCGCTTATGTGCGGCAGGCGCAAATATAGGGCGTGTTTCCATCCATGCGAAACTTTGCTGCAAATATGGTCGAATGCAATTCCTTCAAAGCTGGTCCGGTGATCAGATTCGTTTGTGCAGTGCGAGCGTTCTTGAGGGGACCTCGGATAAAGTACTGCAAACGCGGCCAACCTTGGACCCACGAATTGCGAAACTTCGGCGCCCATCCGTGACTACTTTTCACGGGTGACCAACAAAATCGGTACAAAACGGTCGACGGCCGCAGTCAAATCATTTTCAATTTTATCAGATAGTTACGACTAACGCCGACCAATCCCGATCCAGCAACCCAACCCAAACTCGGCCTCCGAAGCCGAAGGTCACAGGTTCGAATCCTGTCGGGCGCGCCATCTTTTCAATCAGTTAGCACTGTGCTGGTGCTCTTGGTAAGGGCACGGCGGCCGTGTGGTCAGCACGTCCTGACCACGTCAATCTGACTGTAGTCACTCGGTGTCGCTGCTTGCTCTGCGCCACCCGCTCACGTTTCCGACAAAAGCTTCTCAAGCACACGCAGCTGCACCTCCAACGCATCGTCGCCCTCGTCGTTCCGCTTCTCATTCGCACGTGTCAACCAGTCGGTCGCCTGCGCGAGAGTGTCCTCAGAGCGCGCAAGAGCCCGCGCGTCGGTCAACAGCCCTCGCACCAGTGGCCACTGCCCGGCCATGAAGCTGCGCAGCCGGTTGTACACCGTGTAGCTCGGCGGATCGCGATCGTAGGCCCGCGTACAGGCTTCGACAAATGCCTCTACAAACGGAGGCAGCACCTCTTCGGCTTCCAGTTCGCGTACCGTGCTGGCCAGTTCGAGCAGCAGCGGCCAGCGGATATTGTCCCAGCGTGACTGCAACGATTCGTTCACGATCCGCTCTCCCTGAGCGCTCCGATCTGACCATCGAGCAGGCGAATCACAGCCTCGCGATGACGTTGCCAGTCGTCGAGCGTGATGCCGGTAATCGGTGTGCCGAGCCGTTGCATAAGCTCAAGTTCGTGGCGTCCGAGCCCGCTGCGCGCCGACTGTCCGGGGAACCCGATAAGATCGATGCCTAGCTGCCCGCACGGCCCGACAATGAGCGCATCCACCGTCACACGACCGGCAGCGTAGGGCGCAAACACCCGGCAGTCTCCCATGTTCAGTGCGGCGAGAACGTCGGCCACGGCCGATTCGGTTACCGCGGGTGTGCCGACGTCCATGCTTTCGCGTTCCTGCGCATTGCGCACCCACTCGATATAGCGTCCGAACAGGCTGGCGGGGTCCAGGCGATCGGTTGAGCGCGAAAGAAAAACGCGCTGTGCGTGCTTCGCCCGCGTGATGCTGACGTTCAGCACGTCTGGCCGGGAAAGAAAAGCCAGTGAACCCGGCGCCGAGTCGTCGTCAATAGCGGCGGAGAAGAACACCACATCGCGCTCCTCGCCCTGCCACTCGTGCGCTGTGCCACAAAACACGGCGTGGCGCGCTAGAGCATCGCTACCCAGCGCTTTCGTTGTTCGTTTTTCGATGGCATCGGCCTGTGCGCGAAACGCCGAGATGACGCCAATCGATGATGGCTCTCGCAGCGCAGACTGCTTCTGAATTAGTCGCTGCACCGCTTCCACGACGGCATCCGCCTCTTTGCCGTTTACTTCGTTACGCCCTCGGACGCCGCCCTCCACGATGTGCAGCGACAGGGCCGCGCGACCCGACGGACGCCGTGACCGGGTCAGCAGCTTAAGTTGGTCAGAATAGAAAGCCCGATTGCTGAAGCCGATGATGTCGGGGCTGCTGCGGAAGTGCTCGTCTAGGAAACTACTGGCCTCGCCGTCGCTGACATGACGGTTGGCCCAGTCCAGTACGCTGTCGTCGCGAAACCCCGGGCAGTGTTCTGTCGTGGCGCCCTGCACCGTGCGAAAGCCCGCTTCAACGCTGCGCGGTATAAAACTCACGTGCCGCAGCTGTGCGGTGTCCCCGATGATCACCGCGCGACGCGCCCGCTGCAGCGCCGGCAGGGCGCTGGCTGCATCGGCCTGGGATGCTTCATCAATAATTACAAGGTCGAACAACTCGCGCCGAAGCGGCGCGACCTGCGACAGGTTGGCCAGCGTGCAAAGCCACAACGGAAACGGCTGCGTGATGGCTGAATAGTTCGTGCTCGACTGCAGCTTGATTTGATTGTGTTCGCGCGCCGTAAAACTGCGCGCAAGCTGCGCCAAAGCGTCGCGTTTGCGGCGTACGGCACGGACCACGCGATGCTGCAGACGAATTTGGAGCGCTTCGATGACCGCCGCGTTGCGGGCATTGAGCTGCGCCACCCAGCGAGCGGTCAGTTCGCTGAGCGCCAGCGGTGTCGCGCCGCCGCGTGTCAGCGTGCTTAGCCAGTGCCGCGCACGCGTCCCAAGCGACGCATCGCCCGATGCCACTTGCACATGCGACTCGATTTGCCGAGCCAGACGGGCCTGCTGCGCATCCAGTTGGCGCAGCGCTCGACGGCTGCGACGAACCGCGGACGCCAGCGGCCAGTTTTGTGGAAACAGGTGATCGGGAGTGGCGCGTTGTAATGCAGGCGTCGCGTTCTGGAAGGCGACGAAGCCCTGCTTGAGAATCTGCGACAGTCGAGCCTTGAGCTCACGCAGCTGTTTCATGCGCCCGCCGCGTACCACGACGTCTCCCACGCCAAGCTTGTCGCAGACAAAGCGCTCGATCACGTTGATTGCCGCGTCGTTGCGGGCGCACACCAAGACAGACTGACCGCGCGCAAGCTGGTCCAGTGCCAGCATGGTCAGAACATGCGTCTTGCCCGTCCCCGGCGGTCCGTGGACGACGCTGAGTCCATGGCGACGGGCGGCCAGCAGCGCCTGACGCTGCGGTGTTGAAAGGGCGCCAAGGGCAAACACGGGTCCGGACACGCGGTGTCGCGAAGACGCGCCGGTCAACAACTGGCGCAGGGGTGCCGAGAACTCGCGCGTTTCGGACAGCTGTTCCAGTTCGTGCAACACCCCCATGGATTGACGCGACCGCTGCGTTACGAACGCGCAGGCCGTGCACACGAGCGTCGGACTCTGGCTGCGCACGGCTTGCTCGAGCACACGCGCCGGCGCCAGGATCGGGAAGCGTTCGAAACCAACGGTCACAAGGTCGGGCGCCGCGGATTGAAGCACCTCGACAATCTTCTGCATGTCTTGGCCCGCCAGCGGTGCCCCATCGAGGATGACCTGCAGCGCTCTTGCCGTTTTGGTGGCGGTGTCCTCGTCGAACAGAGCGGTCAGTGCGCTGCGGTTGACGACCAGGGGCACCGGAGCGTCCTCGTGGGACGACGCACCAAGTTCCAGCGAGCCGATAAATAGGGGCGCGCACAACGGGCTGCGCGATACGCCCGCCGCACTGTCGCGGGCGCAGATCGCCAGGAACCCGTAGAGCGCGTCGCTGCTACGTTGATACCGCTGAAGCGGCTTGAGCAGCTTGCGCCGTTCTCGATCGCTGAACGTGGGTATCGCTTGCGCGGTGGTCAGCACGGTATCGATGCAAGGGTGTACGCGGGCGCGCAGCGATTTCGCGCGTAAGTTCTGGCCGCTTTGGTTGCCAAACTCCCATGCAAAGCAGTCGCGCAGAAAACGGATGGCGCTGCCATGGTCGGCGGCGGGGTCGGAGGGCATGGCGTGCGTGGATGGCCCGGAGGGCTAGTGACTTTGACCCGTCGATGGCGGGGATTCAAGGCGGTCGATGCGTTTGGAATCCTCTTGAGCTTGATTGCCTCGCACTGGAGCCAGCGCGCACGTCGGTCATCGATATATCGAGCGATTCCATAACCCCCGTATGCGGCGTAGAGTCACAGGTCACGAGTTGGCGTTTTACGCTTGTTCAGAACCGCCCGTGTAAACGGAGTAGGACCCAACTCAACATCGTAAGGCGAGTCGCAGTCAGGTCTGGACTTGTCAATTGCCGCGAGTGCGGCAGAACACGGACGGTTGTTCATACATGAAACTTGGTTTTTACCAGCAATTGATCACGCAAGACCTTGAGGCCCGGCTGAGAGAGACGCTGCCGTCGACGGTGGTTGCGAGAGATGCTTTAAGAAATGCTGACGCTCCCGATCGTCTGGCTCTACACATATCAAGACTCGTAGAAATCGCCGTAGGCAGAATGGATGAACGCGAACGCGCTAGTCGCGGCTTGGAAATGACGCAAAAGCTCATCGAGCTGATTTCCGCTTTCATCGAGTCCCCCGAGTTCTCCGAAGAAGCACCCGTGCTGGGGGACTCGATACTCGAGGCGATCTATAAGCGCAATCCCGATGGCTCCGCTCACGTGATAAACGCGCCATTAATCCCGCTTCTGGACACAACCCTTTTGACCAATGCTGCGGGCGAACCTCGCGTCGGCCATCAACTCCAGACGGAGATTGAATCCGCGCAAGGAGTGGATTTGATCATGGCATTCATCCGGCGCTCAGGCATCCGCCCATTTCTGCAGGACTTCAAGAAACACTGTGACTTGTCTCTGCCTCTGCGAGTTCTGACGACAACCTACACCAACTCCACGGAAATAGAGGCACTCAAGGATCTTGTGCAGATTGGTGCAGACGTGCGTGTGTCGTACGACACCAGCGGGACACGATTACACGCCAAGGCCTGGCTCTTCCACCGTGCTGCTGACGTGTCGACCGCTTATCTAGGGTCGTCGAACCTCACGCATCAAGCTCAACGCACAGGCATGGAGTGGAACGTGCGATTGTCATCGAGCCGTAATCGCCCCGTCGTTGACAAAATGAAAGCGGTGTTCAACAGCTACTGGGAAAGCGGTGATTTCGTACCATTTGACGCGGCGCAGTTTTCTGCGAGGACGAAATCACATGCATCCTTGGGGCACACGCTGCTTGCGCCCTTCGAGATTCGCCTCTATCCATTTCAAGAGCGACTGCTTGAGAAGATTGCAGTTTCAAGACGAAAGGGGCATCACGCCAACTTACTTGTCGCCGCCACAGGTACAGGGAAAACCGTTATGGCAGCGATTGACTACCAGAGGTTGGCGGATGTATTGCCTCGCGCTAGGTTGCTGTTTGTGGCGCATAGCAAAGAGATCCTTGATCAGAGCCTTGTGACATTCCGCCACGCATTGCGCGATGGCGAGTTCGGCGAGTTGTGGGTTGGTGGCGAGCGACCGCGCGAGTGGCAGCATGTGTTTGCGTCCGTCCAGAGTCTCAGTGCAAGCGGTTTAGATAATCTAGCGTCTGATCATTTTGATGTGGTGATCATCGATGAAGTGCACCACGGTGCTGCGCAGTCCTATGAGCGGGTTCTTTCATTTTTGAAGCCCCAAGAATTGTTGGGTCTCACGGCGACGCCAGAGCGAGCCGATAACCTCGACATCTTAAAGTGGTTTGGTGGCCGGATTAGTGCGGAGTTGCGACTTTGGGATGCTATTGATCAGGGGCAGTTGGTGCCCTTCGACTATTACGGCGTCCATGACAACAGCGACTTGCGCGGTGTGGGATGGAGATCGGGGCGTGGCTACGATACGACTGAACTCACCAATGTCTATACCGCCGATGAGGTATGGGCGAAGCTAGTCTTAAGTCAGGTAGAAAAGCGCGTCGATGATGTGGCTCGGCTGAGCGCGCTCGGTTTCTGCGTGAGTATCGAACACGCAAAATTTATGGCGCGTGTTTTCAGCAAGTATGGCGTTTCCGCTAAGGCCATTTGGGGCGATACACCCCCTGATGAACGGCGATCAGCGCTGGCCGAACTAAGACGCGGTTCGATCCAGGTTATTTTTTCTGTCGATCTCTTTAACGAGGGTGTTGATGTTCCAAATGTCAGCACTTTGCTGTTGCTTCGTCCAACGGAAAGTCCTGTTTTGTTCCTGCAGCAATTGGGCCGGGGTTTGCGCAAGGCTGATGGCAAGCTGGCCTGCACCGTGCTGGATTTTGTCGGGCAGCACCGGCGTGAATTTCGAGTACATCCAAAGTGGCAGGCATTCCTTGGTGGTTCCCGCCGTCATGTCCAGAAGCAGGTTGAGGGCGGTTTCCCTTTCTTGCCTACAGGCTGCCACATCGAGCTTGAACCAAAGGCGCGCGAGATTGTTCTTCGGTCTATTCGCGACGCGGTGCCGACGCAGTGGCCGCAGAAGGCAATGGAGCTGCGATCACTTCGCGCAGGGCACGGCGACCTGACCTTAAAAGAATTTCTAGAACTTAGTGGTTTGGAGCTTGAGGACATTTATCGAAATCAGCGATCGTGGTCAGATTTGCAGGAAGCGGCAGGTGCGCCAGTCGAATCGGTTGGGCCTGAGGAAAAGGTGTTGCGCCGTGCTTGCGGACGGCTCTTGCACGTTAATGATGCTCGGCGGATAGAGCTTTACCGTGAGCTCTTGTCCGGACCGCTGCCATCTAGGGCTGCTGATATCTCAACATTGGAATCAAGGGCGGCACGCATGTTGATCGCTCAGCTGTGCGATAAGGCTGTTGGTCGCGACAGTAGCCTGAGCACCGGGGTCGCATTGTTGAGGCAGCATCAGCAGGTAAGGTCAGAGTTGATCGAGCTGTTGGACGTGCTTGAAGATGGGATTGATCACTTGAGTCAGCCCGTAAAGAGTCATCCCGAAGCGCCGTTGCAGGTGCATGGAAAGTACACGCGCATTGAAATTTTAGCGGCACTTGATCCCCAAGATCGAGCGACGACGCCACCTTGGCGCGAAGGTGTTAAGTGGCTACCCAAAGCCAAGACAGATGTCTTGTTATTCACGTTAGATAAAACATCCGGAGAATTTTCCCCGACAACTCGCTATCGCGATTACGCCGTAAGTCGAAACCTGATTCACTGGGAAAGTCAGAGCACAGTAAGAGCGGCTAGCCCAACGGGTCAGAGGTACAGCAATCAGGTAGATTCAGGGACACACGTTCTACTATTCGCACGGCAGCGCTCCGATGAGCGCGCTTTCTGGTTCCTCGGGCCGGCTCATTTTGTGCGCGCCGAGGGCGAACGGCCGATGGCTGTGACGTGGCGTCTTGAGACACCGTTGCCTGGCGATTTGTTCGCTGCATTTGCGGCTGCTGTGGCGTGAGCAGTGCACAGTAAATTCTGTCTTGCTCGCGCTGTATCTATTGTCAGAGAGTTTTTTGGAGTACTCGGTTTCATTAGATGGCGAATGACGCGAGTGTTCGACGTGTACTTACGGAAGGAAAAACGCTTGGTCCACACATGAAACAACGTCTGCTGATCATCTCGACTATCGCCTTCTGCGCGCCCACTTTGGCAGGCGAAGCCGACGTCATCGACGTAAACGTCACATGCAACGATCGCCGCGAGTGTCGTTTCGACGTCACAGTCAAACACGCCGACGCCGGCTGGGATCACTTCGCCAACCGATGGGAGGTGCTGCTGCCCGACGGCGAAGTGCTCGCCACGCGCGTACTCGCCCATCCGCACGATCACGAGCAGCCCTTCACCCGGTCATTACGCGGCGTCTCGATACCTAAGGGCGTTACGAACGTACTTATTCGCGTCCATGACTCGGTGCACAAATACGGTGGTGCAGAAAAACGCGTCGAATTACCTGAGTAGTAGAATTGGCGATCGGCGGCGCTTTTGCGCGGTGGATCATATAGGTGGGAACCAGACCAGCTTTGATCGTAGACTGACACGAAATGACCGACGCGGCCAAACCAGATCCAGACCTTAAGACACCGACACCGCTGGAGGTGCAGGGCGGCATTT
>JBCCNK010000044.1:0-17267 GCA_039025875.1 Pseudomonadota bacterium | reverse complement strand
GAGCAGATTGAGCATCTGCGGGTATCTGCTCACTTTCTGATCGACCGTCTTGGCAGTGTCACCCAGTTCGTATCTTGTGATCACCGAGCCTGGCATGCCGGGCAGTCGAGCTGGCACGGGCGGGCGAACTGCAATGACTTCAGCCTGGGAATTGAACTGGAGGGCACCGATACCACGCCCTACGAAATCGCTCAGTACAGTGCATTGGCGCTGCTCACCACGGCCTTGCTCACGCGCTACCCTAACCTTCACTCCCAGAACATCGTTGGCCACAGCGATATCGCTCCGGGACGAAAGACAGACCCTGGACCAGCGTTTGACTGGACACGTTACCGTGACCAGCTGGTGGCGCTGCTTGATCCGAATCTGGCGGACACGCCGCTTCGAAGAGTCGGCATATCGACAAGCGCCGCTAGCGCTGACCTTCCTGCCAACCCGAAGTGTTCAGCGTGATTACGGCGGAGCTTTTCGTTGGGGTGCTTCTACGGCGTTTTCTTCTCGACGATTTGCTGTTTCAGTCGGATGATCTACGTCTGCGCCCGAGGCGCTTCATGGACCTCAGTTTTGCCAGCTAGTTCTGGATGTTTGTCACTACGCTCACCGCAGTCTGGCTACTGCTTTCCCAGGAGATTGCGTTGAGAACGTACCGGATTTCTGGGACTTTGATTATTTGTGATTGCTGCACTGTGTCTGCTGGGCTGATCTGTTCTACGTTCCCCGGTTTAGATTTGTGTGGGAACTCATGAGCACGCGAGAGAACATCACGCGCCAACAGAATGACTATGAGGGCGCCACGACTTCTACTGAAGATCAGCTTTTTTTTGCAGTTGTGTTTCATCCCGATCCATCACTAATAGGATCAATCGTCTTGTTGCCTTTTTCTGGCGATGAGGTAGCTATCGGTCGCAACTCCCCCAAGTTTTTCGCCGCGAAAGCAAAGCATGCTCCAAGCACCGAACTAGCGCTTGCTGATGCTTATCTAAGCCGCGAAGCATTTTTTGTACAAAGTGTGGCTGACGGGATCTCACTCCGCCGTGATGCGGGAACCTCTCGCCTGCGATGCGACGGTGATCCCGTCGGCGAGGGTGTCGTTCTGAGCGAGCCTCGACTACGTACGGGGGTGGTGTTAACTCTTGCTGAGCGAGTGGTACTCCATCTACGTCTTGTAAGCAGCGATGAAGCAGTGCTCATAGACGAACTGCATCAGCGGGAGTTTCGTACCGACTTGCGTGGAATCAGCGCAGCGTGCGCGGAACTTCACAGGTGTGTAGCGCTCGCCGCACGAGTACCAGACGACGTGCTCTTACTCGGTGAAACCGGCACCGGCAAGGAACTGGTTGCGCGAGAATTACACAGGCTCAGTGAAGCGCGGAGCGGGCCGCTAGTGCCTGTAAACATGGCAGCTCTGCCGGCTGAGCTAGCCGCTGCCAGCCTCTTTGGAGCCCAAAAGGGAGCGTATACGGGATCTGACCGCTATCGTTCGGGCTACTTCTCACAAGCCGATGGCGGCACACTGTTTCTCGATGAGATCGCAGACTCTCCTGCGCCGGTGCAACCGCTGTTGCTTCGCGCGCTGGAAACCCGTGAGTTGCAAATAGTTGGAGGTGGAAGCCGGACCGTGAATCTTCGCGTGATTGCGGCTACCGATCAGAGCTTGGATGTGGGACCAAATGCGCTGCGTGAGGCTCTCCGTCATCGCCTAGCCGCGCAGGAGATTGCGGTCCCCCCGTTGCGCGAACGTCGAGAAGATATAGGTGTGCTCGCCGCACACTTCATGCATGAAGCTGCCCGGGCAGGAGCTAGTCACTGGCCGCCGCCCGGGGAAGATCCGATATTGCTCAGCAAGCTGTGTCGATCCTTCGAAGCTATGGCTATGCATGAGTGGGTTGGTAATGTTCGAGAGCTTCGCAATGTCGCCCGGCGCCTTGCTTGGGATTGTAATGCCCGATGGAAGAGTTCGCGCGCATTAGCGCCTGCTCCCAAGACCGAGCAGATCATGGAGGAGTCGATCGAACCGCCGAGCGTGTCCGCCAGTATCCCAAATCCTGCCGGATCAGAAACGCGCCATGCGCTCAGTGAGAGCTCGGGCCCCGACTACGCAGTGAATCATTCTGCCCGTCGCCGCGGCTCATCTGCCGAGGCGCTGAAACGACTGTCGAAAATGAATGAGGACGAGCTGCACGAAGCGTGGCTGGCAGCCGATTGCGAGGTTTCCGGCCTGGCACGCGCGCTGTCGGTGTCGCGATCGGCTGTGTACCGGCGTATTCGAAAATCAACGCGATGTCGATTGGCGGCGGAGGTACCCGCAGCCGAGCTACGCAAACGACTACAGGAGCATGACGGCGACATTGTGGGCACCGCGAAGTCCCTTGAAGTTTCACATCGCGGTCTTGAGGCGAGACTTCGTGCTGCGGGAAGCGCAAACAACCTGAACGAACACGTCTAGGGGGGGTTCCGTTGCCTCGCTCGCTCGGCCAGTACCGAATCCTCCGTGCGCTGGGAAGCGGTGGCCAGGCTCGGACATATCTAGCCCACGATCCGCTGGTAGATAGACGAGTCTGCATCAAGCTTTTTCATCTCAAGGGTGCGCTCAGCGATCGCCGTCGGGCGCGTGAGGAGGCCCGTCGCCTGGCCACGCTGGAAAGCCCACGAATTGCTTCGATTTACGACGTGGTCGCAAGCGGCTCCTGGCTCGCACTGGTCACCCGGTATCTGCCCGGTCGGGATCTTGACTGCGTACTTGAGCGTCATTTACAGATACCAGCGGCCCAGGCTCTGGCGATAGCTGCTGACATAGCCGCTGCGATGGCGGACCTGCGCAGTTCTCGAATCGTGCACGGCGATCTGAAAGCGTCCAATGTGATCTTGGATTCCTCGGGTCGGGCATTCCTGACCGATTTCGGTACGGCAGTGCTCGAAGGTGAAGGGTTTATCGGGAGTTCCGATGATGCGCTCACACCTGAGCTTCTGCGCGGCGAGCCAGCTACGCTTTCCAGCGACTTCTTTGCCCTGGGTTTGCTGCTTTATCGAATGGTATTCGGGCGCGGTGCCTTTGACGCACAGCGAGGGCCTAAAGAGAGCCGGTTCTCTAGTGACAGCGTAAAGTCGGCCGGCACAGTTGATTCAGCGGCACTGATGCGCGGCTTAGGAACCTGCGCGGACGTTCCTGATGTGCCCGCAGGAACACAAGAGGCGTTCAAAGCACTGATCTGCGCCTTGCTGGCCAGCCGGCCGGAGCGGCGGCCGGAAACCACTTTTGAGTTGCGCGAGCAGATTCGCGAGTTGCGAAATCGCCTGCCCACACCCACATCGCCAGGAAAGCTGATCGACGGCCTACCACTTGCGACAAAACGAGCGGATGCGCAACAAATACCGATGGGACTATGGAGTCTGCCGTGGTTCGACCGTGTCAGTTACCGGGTGTCCCAGTACTGGAGCAGTGGTACGTTTGGCGCGCGTGCGCTTTTTTTCCTTGCTGTGCTAGCGGTGCCTGCTCTTGTGCTAATGAACACGCTAAAGCCAGGTGAATGCGTCGCCATAAGCATGCCGGCCGGTGCGGGCGCGGAACGAGGCTACCTCGTTCACTATTCCTTTGGGGATCTAGGAGCACACTTAACGGGCGCAGTAAAAGGGCAGTTTCCGCAGGCTACTGTCCTGGGTCTGGGGCCGGCGAGCGAGAGCCAATACGTTGCGAGCATGACTGGTCTTCGAAACCGGTGCGTGCCTACGCGCTCTTACGACCTTACGCTGGAATGCAGCGATCGCACGTGTCGGATGGAACTGTTAAGTCGCGCGCGAAGTCAGTCTTATGCGTCCTCGCTTTCGGTGGCGCGGGATGTGACATTCTCTGAACTCGACGCAAAGCTACGGCAGCTGGTGGCGACGCTTGAGAATTTGCGAGAGCGACGATAGTGAGTGTTAAGAATCAGGACTCGCCGGGGCGGCCCGCGGCTTGGCGCTTCGGGAAAAATGTGCTTTGAGCCGCAGCGCAGGTCGTTCTACCCATAACCAGGAAGCTATTGCCATGGGTATCGTTACAACGGTAGTAACTACGATTAGTGCGACAACGCTGATTGAGGGAAACAAGTACTGCGTTGTTTGCTGAATAGGAAACGCATACAAATACGTCCCATAGGAAAAATCACCGAATTCGTTGTACTTAAGAAGCCACGATGCCTTTTGCGATTCACAAAGAGCTATGAGTGGTAGCGGGAGGCACACCGCATACAGCAGATGGTCGGAGCCGAACGTAAACAACGTAAGAAGGCCAAGTAGTCCTAACGCCGACACAACTGGTGAACTTGCGTAGCGCACGAGATTCGATGACTGAATAATGGCGCCGGCGAAGAAAAGCGTCGAAAAGCGAAGAAGCGGCCCGAGTAACTGGCTGTTCATTGTGAGATTGAGCAGATTCGCATCCGACGCAAGTCGTAGGATCAAGACTCCAGCAAGCACAACCAATAGCATCTGCACTTTGCCCACGCTTGAGGGCATATAACGTGAACACATCAAGATCAGAGCAAGACTCACATACATGAGTATTTCCCAGGGTAGAGTCCACAGCGATGCGTTCACCGAGTTGGGAAAGGGGCTATTTTCAAAAGCGCCCGGCAGCGCACTACCTCCACCCGTAAAAAACAATCCAATCTGCGATGCTTTGCCGAGCAGAAAGGCATATGTCTCTGGGTTTCGAAGGTATTCGGCGAGCGGGAGGGTAGTGACGGCCGGACCCACCACGAACGTACAGAGCAGTACCGCAACGATGAGCGCTGGATACAGCCGCAGAAATCTCTTCCAGCCGAAGTCGAGTAGAGAACTTGCGCGATCAAAACTCCGACACACTAGATATCCGGAGACAACAAAGAAAACATCGACACCGAGGGAGGCCAACCTGCCGACCCTCGCCAGCAGCGGATTCAAAGGCTGGGCTTCCCCGTGGATGACAACAACGCTGTGGCCAACCACTACCAGGAATGCCGCCGCCATTCGAACGAGATTGAAATGGTTGTTTCTCGGTCCTACCATGATGCGAACGTATCGATTCCTTGTGAGTTACCAGCGGTAAGTCATGGGTCGCTAGTGACCGCAATCATGCGCCCAAAGCATCCCAAGTTGAGTTACACGATCTGCTTTCTTACTTTTGGAGTTTGGTGCACCTTCCTGAATCGCTTCCAACCTAGATTATTCCAGGGAGTGTTTACGCTTTACGCCGGGTGGAGCGAATACTCCAATCTCGATCAGATTAGCGCCTTGTCCAGAGTATCTACGAGCCGCTGACACAGTGGCAGGGCCAACTTCAGATCGCCCGCCCGGGCGAGTAGTTCGCCGTTCAGGTAAGCGATTTCAGTACGGCGACCGGCCTGTATGTCCTGCAAGGTAGATGAGCGATTCCCAGCGGTACTTCTGCAAACAGACAGCGCAGCGTCATGAAGTGATTCCGAGCCGGTCCACAGGTCCAACACTCTGGCGACTGATTCAACTTCCGTTGCGAGTTCTTTAAGCATCGTTGCGCCCTCGCCCGGCTTCAGAAGGTCGCCATTGAGGCAGCCCAACACGGCCGTTATCGGATTGATCACGCAGTTGAGGCAGAATTTCCGCTGCACCATATGGTCGATATTGAAGTGCCATGACCATCCGGGCAGCGCAAACAGCGACTTGATGTCGTAGTCGAGTAGGCCTTCGTCGTACGCTTGAGGTCGTAGCATCGGCGAGAATCCAAGTCGCGTTTGACCGATTGCGGCCAACACGATCTCATCCGGCTGCGGGCGATGAGCTGCGGTCGTCGATACAGTGCGCAGAAAGACCCGGTCACGCCAGTACGGTTCCAGCTCTCGTTCAAACCCCATGCCGTTCGATGTCAGCACCACCCACGCATTAGACTTAAGCGCATGGTCGATAAAAGAAAACGCCTCCGCGCAGTCTGTGGCCTTTGTGTTCACTATAAGATGACTGATCGACTCAGCCGGAAGGTTCGCTACCGGCACGGTAACAAAGGATTCAGTCTGTGAGCTCGTAGGATCGCGCGCTGCCCGCCCCAGCTGTGAAGATGAGTCTCCACGAACCTGCATGGTTGCAACATTCACATCGCTGTAGTCGAGGCAGCGAATCTGCGGCTTGGTATGCTGACTCAAGAGCCGAACGCCATGCCCCTGCTGCTGGAGTAGCCAGGCTGTGACCGTACCCATCGCTCCTGCACCGAGAATGTTCCAACAGAATTTTTCCATGTCGAGCGTTCTACCGCCTCCTGGCTGGTCAAACTCAATCAAGAACAGACTAGCAAGGATCAGCTATCACTGCGGCCAGGCGGCCGCTCGCGGCGGCAACCGCTTCTGTGTCGGCGTGCAATTCGCGCCAGGCGAGCTCAAGTACGGCGGCTAGAAGTTGGTAGGCTTTAAAGGTGTCACTTTCTATCCGGGTCGGATCCCGATCCAGATACCGAGCCAGAAATTCGTGGTGCCGCTTGCTTTCCAACTGACCGCTCGCCACGGCCAGATCGAAGTATGGACTACCGAGTGATGCGTACTCCCAGTCGAGTGCAAAAACACTCCCTCGATGTAGAAGTACGTTCCCGGTATTCAAATCATTGTGGCAGATGACCCAGACTCTTTCTTCTTTATCAATGAGTGCGCGAGCGTCAGCCATTTGTGGCTGGACCTTATCCAAACAGGCGTGGGTTATTGCGCCAGGAGCAAGCAATCGGAGATAGCTGTCGACATGAGCGGGCAGGTAGAGCGCCCTGAATTCCAAAAAGGGTTCATGCGGCAAGCCATGCAAGCGCTTCAGAAAGGTCGCCAAGAGTTCGAGTCGACACTCTTCAGTAAGGGACTCTTCGGGCTCGATCCACTCGGTCAGCAAAAAGCTGAAGTCCGGGGCACAACGAGCGATCCGCGGCGCAAGCCCATAATCAGCCGCTGTCTGCTGTAATTTTAGTTCTCGACGTCTATCGACGCCAAGGGGTGGGTCCGGCTGTTGCAAGCGCAGCGCCCAAGCTTCTCCGTCGGCTTCTAACTTAATTGTCAGATTACTCAAACCCTGGGAGGGAATCATAGCGACAACCGGCTCCTTTGTGAGACGGGGCGCCCAGCTCCGATAGTCCTGGCAGATGCGGCGGACTAGCTTGCTTTGGAGTTCGCTGAGCTCTGTCGCCATTTGTACCAGGCCACTGCAGCCAATGCGGTGTACACACCATAGAGAACTGCCGTTGCTTTTAAGTCTTGGGAGAGATATAGCAAAGCACTGGCCGTATCGATCACTACCCAATAAATCCAGGCGCCGAGGAACTTTCTGGCTACCAGCCAGGTGGCGACCACTCCGCCCCAGCTCGTAAGTGAATCAAACCAAACCACCGTATTGGAGAGCTGACCTGCGACGCTGACCGTTCCGACGCTCACCAAAGCCCAGAGAGCGATCAGCGAAGCGTGATTGCGTTTGGGCAGCTTGCTAACCGGAGTCTTGTCATCGACCGTCCCCCAGACCATCCAGCCATGTACGGCGATGGCGACATAGTAAACCTGGAGCACCGCCTGCGCCGCTAACCCGCTGTTTAGAAAAACGAAGAAGAATATTACTGAGGCCGACGCTCCTGCAATCCAGCAGATTCGCTGCTCGCAGATCGCCAAAAGGAGGTAAATTAATCCAAACGCCGTGCCCAGATACTCCAGCCCTTCACTCACAGGCGGTACTCGAATGAGATACCTAAGTGGCGAGGTTCACCAAACTGCACGTACTCTTCCGTGATGTAACCATTTCTTGGATCATTGCCGAAACTCCCAAAGCCGCGAATGAAGTAATCCTTATCAGCGAGGTTTCGGCCCCATAGAGCGACATCCCATTTTGGGGTTTGATAGGCCACACGGCCGTGCACAACGCTAAAACTGCCGGACCGTTCATCGTGTCGATCGGACCAGAAGAAGGCGTCTCTGCCTTCCCACTGCACGTCGAGGAGCAACCGCTCTGACAGTCGGTAGGTTGCTCCAGTCGCAAACTGCCAATTAGGAGCTTGCGCCTGGTCGCGTCCATCGAGACTTCGGCCATCTGCGTTGACGTAGTCTTCGAACTCCGTGTCGAGCAGCCCAACGTTTACATAAACATCCAATCGCGGGCTTGCGGCTACCCGGAGCTCCCACTCCACTCCAAGGTTTACGCCGGACGCTGCGTTGTCCGTGAAATCGACGAAAGCTGTACTATTGTCGGGCCGCGGAATTACCAGCGAGCCGCGAACTTGCTGGTCCGTTCGGTCCATATAGAACAGGGCAAGTGAAGACTGGATGCGATCATCGGCAAAGCGCCCCTTATGGCCCACTTCGTAGTTGTACAATAGCTCGTCGCTAAAGAATCTTTGAGGGACAAGATCCACGCCAGTCGGATTCGCATCACTCGGAAACGCCAGTATCTGGGCGTTCACGCCACCGGCGCGATAACCGCGGGATACCGAAGCATAGAACATACCCCGGCGATCAGAATAATACTGGATGGCCAGCTTTCCGCCCCAGAGATCGTTACTAGGATCTGCATCAACATCCTGCGTGTCGCTATAGTCCATATCTCGCCGGGCAAGTCTTAGCCCGGCGCTGATGCTTAAGCGCTCGTTGATCGCAAGATCTGCCTGCCCGAAGACCGCGACCGTGCTGGCCCGAAAGCGGCTTCCGAAATCGTCACTAGCGAAGGTGTACTCCCGGCGTAAGTCTTCGTCGTCACGCAGCGTGTATACTCCGGCCGTCCACTGCAGATCTCCGACTGGTAGGAAGAGCGCCTCTTGCGATGACAACCTGACCTGCACACTATAGCTGTCACGACTTCGCAGATAGCGATCAAAGGATGAATACTCCAGATCCGGGGCGATGCCTACAAAACTCCAGTCTTCGTCATAACTGTACTCACTGTCTGAAAGAGCCACGCTTCCCAACAGCGCGAGCTCGATCGTATCCCCAAGAAAGCGATAGTCGAGTCCCAGCGCGTTGCTTTCCTGTCGATCTCGTCCTGGTTCATCGGACAATGTTGATCGGGTGTTATCCAGTGAGAACGCGTCATAACCGTTGTCGACATCGGCGTAGAGTAAGGTGGCATTCACAAAATGTTGTGGGGCGGTTTGCCAGTTCAGTTTTCCGCGAACGGTGAGTTCGTCTCGTCTGTTGGTGTCACTGCGACCGAGAAAAGAGTTGTCCAGAAATCCGTCACTTTCGTGGCTATAAGCAGCCAGGCGTCCCAGCAGATGCGGGCCTGCGATGGGGCCGCTTAGGGTTACTCCGAGTTCTCGCCGACCAAAATCTCCCAACACGGCGTTGACTCGGCCACTAAGCTCCTCGGTGGGCGCCGCGCTTCTCAGGTTTATAAGGCCCGCAAGGGCATTGGCACCGTGAAGTGTGCCCTGGGGGCCTCGCAGGATTTCCACTTGCTCGATGTCGTAGGTGGTCGCGACGGTCGCCAACCCACTGAAATCAATGTTGTCGATCAAGACGCCCACCGAGGGGTTCAATGGCTCCACAAACTGGCTGCGCTCGCCGATACCTCGTATCTGGTAGAAGCGAGCGCGAGAGCTCCCCGACGCTATATTCACGTTAGGGGCAACTTGCAGCAGGTTTTCGAGATGCGCGGCGACCCGCTTCTGTGCTAACGCTGCATCGATGATAGTGCTGCTGGCAGCCTGTTCGAGCCATGGAGTCTCCCGCAGTTCAGCAGTCACGATTATCTCTTCCAGAGCTTGGCTTCCGTCTGCCTCGGCGGAACTTCCCTCTTGGCTGATCCCGGCAGTCAGGATCGCAACCAGGGTGTACGCTGCTGTACATGAAATCCCCGCAAGCCTGGCCTGGCTGAAGCACTGGGGCGCGGCGGAGTGCACGCGTGGGATCGTTCTCACGAACTGTGTCGGGATCGGCCCGACCCGTATCTTGGTCATAGAATGAAGGTCTCTCGATCCGTGGCATGACCCGGAAATGGCCCGGAAATGGGCTGTTAAATGGGCCCTGGGGGGAGGAGAGAGGATCAGGTCCAGCCTGCGCCGGGCGTATTCGAAAGACGAAACCCCCGTGTTTATTGGCAGCTACCGGAATTGTTTTACCTGCATCCGCAACCTCCCTCCGCCAGTATTGCCTGGTTCAGGTTCAAAGGGTTCGCTTGCGCATCTCAGGCCGTGGCCACCCCCGGTTTGCAGCACGATTATAGAGCCCATAGACTTCTATTCTCAATGCGGCCGTTGGCGGCATGCGGTGGTTACTTAAACGTCTGACTCCAGGACCGAATGTGTTAGTTGGAGATTCATGGGGCGCGGTCAGTGGCAATTGGCGGCGGCTTTACGTATACGAAGTCTGAGACTTGCTAAGGTGACGATGCCTACCTTGGACGATATTGATCCGAATTCAATCCAGCAGCAGGGGGAAGAACATCCTCCGGTCGACAGGCGCGAAGTCGAAGTCCATCATCACGTGCTGACCGAAGTCCAGCGGGCCGTCGGTACGCTGCTTAGCGTCAAGAGCGTCTTTACGCTGATCAAGTATCTTCTCAAGGATTTCCCGGAACGTTTTGGTTCCCCTCAGGCAGAACTCTGGTTACACGATCCCCAAGACCGGCTGGGCGCTCTGGCACCCATGGGCACACTGTTTCGCCGAAGTCTTCGTCTGGAGCTCGATAGTGAGGCGCTGTACCGGCTCTATTCTGACCGTCCCACTGTGTGCTTTCTCACGCTGGCTGACGAACAAATGTTTACACTTTTTCCTGGTGCCGACGAGGCTGTTGGATGCGCTATGTTGCCGTTGTACGACGGCAACCGACTGGTGGGTAGCTACCATCTGTTGTTTACCCGCGAGATGATGCAGCTCCACGCTCATGATTTGGATCTCCTCCATATCTTCGCGGGACTATGCGCTGCCGCGCTGCAGCGAGTTGTTGAGTCCCAGGACGCCGATCGAAACATGCTTCTCGACCCTGTTACCGAGCTTGGGAACCTACGGGCCTTTCGACGAAATGTGATTCGCGAAGTTAATTGGGCTCGCCGTACCGGTCGGCCGCTGGCGTTGCTGGCGCTGAGCATCGACGAACTGGAAGAGCTAAGTCAGACCCACGGTGAGGGAGCGAGTCGCTCCGTCCTTCGAAACGTCGCACAGCATATCGACAGCCTGCAGAGGGCGACCGACCATATCGCGCACATGCATACGGGGCAGTTTTCAGCGTTGTTGCCTGACTGTAATGAGCCAAATGCGCACGCGATCGCTGAGCGCCTGCGGTCCGATTTAGATCAATACGTCCCAGAGGACCCTAACGGGGTGGCGCTGTATGTCAGTCTCAGCATCGGTATGGTCTGCTGGAACCCACGTGCCCATCCCGTCGCATCATCGGATCGCCTTGGAGCGCAACTTGAGCGCGAAGCTGAGTCAGCCATGCGTACCGCTGAACGCGCTGGGGGCAATCAGATTTCGGTCGCCCACCTCGGTCTTCTCATGCTCTAGAGGTGGCCGCTGGCAAGCCGAGACACACAGCGATAGCCGTGTCTTTTGGCCCCCGGTCGCTGTCCACTGCGCGTAAGCTGAGGCAAACGTCGACCAGTGCGCTGTTTAAAAGTTATCCAGTCTGTCGGCTACTCCGGTAACCACGCTCTCGTGCTACTATCGCGCCCGCTTATCGAGGCGTGATCGCCTTGGTGTGGACTAAGTGGGGGAACGATTCGGGGGATTTATGGCTGAACAGAAAGCCACCAATGTTCATTGGCACGAAGGTGACATCACCCGTGCCCATCGTGAAAAACTGCTCGGCCATCGCGGCGCAACGCTTTGGTTCACGGGTCTGTCAGGTAGTGGGAAAAGTACCGTTGCCGTGGCGCTTGAAGGCGTTCTGCACGAGCGCGGCGTATTGGCCTATCGACTGGACGGTGACAACGTGCGCATGGGAATCAACAAGAATCTAGGATTCTCCGCAGAGGACCGGACAGAGAACATTCGACGCATTGGCGAAGTCGCCAAGCTCTTTGCTGACTCCGGAGTCATTGCCCTGTCGAGTTTTATCAGTCCTTATGTCGCTGATCGCGATGGAGTCCGCGAGCTGCACGAAAGCGCCGGCATCGATTTTATTGAGGTGTTTGTCGATTGTTCTCTCGAAGCAGCAGAAGCCCGCGATCCCAAAGGCCTCTATAAAAAAGCGAGAGCGGGTGAGATCAAGAACTTCACCGGCATCGACGATCCCTACGAAGCGCCCACGAGGGCTGAGATACATCTACATTCGGATCAGCAGAGTCTCGAGGATGAAGTCAACATAATTCTGGACGCGTTGACGCAGCGTCAAATCCTGAGTTAGGAATTCGGCATGATTAACCCGCACGGCTCAACTGAGCTAAACCCCCTTTTCGTTCGCGATGATGCTCGGCGTGCCGAGCTCCAGGCGGAGGCCGAGCAACTTCCTTCGTTGTTGCTTAATTCGGCGGCCGCTGCCAACGCGGTGATGCTTGGCGCAGGTTATTTCAATCCGCTAACGGGCTTCATGTCGGTCGCCGACGCGGTGTCAGTCGCCGATAGTCTTACGACCGAAGATGGCCTGTTCTGGCCTGTTCCGATCGTCAACCTGACCTTCGATGAGACAGTTACTGCCGGGAGTCGGATTGCGCTGCGAGATCCCAACGTCGATGGCCATCCGGTGTTGGCGATCATGGATGTGCAGTCCGTAGAGAGTGTCGAACAGGCCCAGCTAGAGGCGATTGCTGAAAAGGTATTCCGAACGTTGGATTCAAGTCATCCGGGTGTGGCGACATTTCTGGGGCTAGGGAATCGCATGCTGTCCGGTCCTATCGAAGTGCTCAACTTTTCCTACTTCGCGAGCGATTTTCCAGACACGTTTCGTACCGCCTATGAAATACGCGACGCGGTCGCAGCGCTGGGCTGGAATAAAGTTGTGGCCTTTCAAACTCGCAATCCTATGCATCGCGCCCACGAGGAATTGTGTCGGATGGCGATGCAGGAATTAAGTGCAGACGGAATTCTGATTCACATGCTGCTTGGCAAGCTGAAGCCCGGTGATATTCCAGCCGATGTACGCGATGCAGCGATCCGTAAAATGGTAGAGGTTTACTTCCCGGCAGATACGGTACTTATAACTGGCTATGGGTTTGACATGCTGTACGCAGGACCGCGCGAGGCGGTGCTCCATGCCGTGTTTCGGCAAAACTGCGGCTGCACGCACCTTATTGTCGGCCGGGATCACGCAGGTGTCGGTGATTATTATGGCGGCTTTGATGCGCAGACCATCTTCGATGAAGAGGTGCCCGATGGAGCACTTGAGCTCGAGATGTATCGCGCTGACCACACCGCTTACAGTCGTAAGCTCGATCGCGTCGTAATGATGCGTGATGCCCCAGATCACGAGAAGGAGGACTTTGTCCTGCTCTCCGGTACCGCTGTGCGTGAGATGTTAGGCAAGGGAATTGCGCCGCCGCCGGAATTTTCTCGGCCAGAAGTTGCCCAAATACTGATGGATTACTACCAGAGTACTCAGTAGCAACTGATCGAGGCCCTTTGACGCTATTCACATTAGTGTCACAATTTTTTCATTGAATGGCGCCCGCTCAAGCAGCTGTGACGTACTTAGGTGCGGGACGAACCCGATCCAGGGTCTATCGTCCGACTGACACACGAACAGGTGATCCGGTGATTTGGAGTGACATTGACCGCAATCAGGCAAAACCGGCCGAGTGAACGGCTTACGCAGCTAAGCCAGGCATTACTCACCACTATCGATTTTGCGTCGCAACCGGCGGTCTTTCGACGTATTAGGCAGGCGTTTCTCTTAGCTCTGGGATTTTGGATTCTGAACTCACTTTGGAGCGGAGCTTGGAGCTTCTTTCCCGTCACCACCCAAGAAGTGGACGTAACGAGGGTCATCAACCCACCGGAAGTTCTCTCTGTTGGAATCAGCGCTGAGCCGATAGATATCAATGCCCTGGTGAGTGCAAATCTGTTCGGTGAACCCGGAGCGCCACCTGAGGCCCAGGTGCCTGAATCCTTGCTGGATACCCGGTCAGGTATGAGCGAGGCCGAGGCCGAGGAAGCGCTCGCGGGGATAGAAGAAGGCGCCCCGGAGACGCGCTTGCCGCTACGCTTGCGCGGAGTTGTCTCGTCCACAAGCGCCGGCTTAGGTCAGGCGGTCATCGAGCACAAGAAGGCCCAGGATTTGTATCGGGTTGGCGATGAGCTACCGGTGGGCAGTGAGGTTGTTCTGGCTAAGGTGTTGCCAGATCGGGCGGTCCTCGATAACGAAGGGCGCTACGAGCTTCTAAAGCTCTTCGAAGAATCAGGTTTGGTCGCGCAGGTAGAGGAGGCGCCCGAACCGCCACCTCGAGCGCCGCGTAACGCTCGCAGGGCGCAAGCCCCACGCGTTCAGCCTAAGCTGAGCGACGAGGAGCGAGCGGCTCAAGCTGCTGAAGCGGCCATTATCGCAGCGAGCTACCGAGAGAAGTTGTACACCAATCCGCAATCGATTGGGGAGCTCGTGCGTGTGGCGCCGGTGCGCGATGAAGGCTCGAGTCTGCAGGGATACCGGGTAAATCCCGGCAAGAACGCAGCGGCGTTTGCTGCGCTCGGCTTTGAGCCGGGTGACATCGTCACTGCAGTGAACGGGCTTTCCTTCGATGATCCCAGCGCCGCAGTGCGGGTTTACAACGAAATGCGCTCCGCCACCGTGGCCGTTTTCCAACTTGAACGGGATGGCCAGTCCCTTGCCTTAAGTGTCGATATTGGAAATGCGCCTTGATCTTTGCAAATCCACATCCCCGGCGTAACAGGATGCTCTTCGCGCGAGCGCGTGCAGCCTTGGCGGTCTCACTGAGTGCAGCGATCTCTCACCTATTGGTTCTTCAGCTGTTAGTGTTTCAGCCTTCGGCTTACGGGCAGGACTACACGGTCAACCTGAAGGAAACCGACATCCAGGAACTGATCAAGTTCGTTGCGGAGGTCACTGATACAATCATTGTTGTCGACCCTGCGGTCAAGGGTAAGGTTAAAGTCGTCTCGTCGAGTCCAGTCAGTGCAGACGAACTTTATGACCTCTTTCTCGCGATCCTGGATGTGCATGGTTACACGGCCGTTAGATCCGGGGGTGTCGTTCGAATCATCCAGAATAAGGATGCACGAAGCGCATCCGTGCCTGTCGCCGATTCTGTGCGGGGGCTTGGCAACAACGATGAGTACGTAACCCAGGTACTTCGCCTCGATAACATTTCGGCGGCTAAGTTGATACCGGTCCTGCGTCCGCTGGTCCCTCAGCAGGCTCATATGGCGGCATACGCGCCCAGTAACGCCATCATTATTTCCGATGCGGCCTCTAATATTGCGCGTATCAGAGACATCATCGAGCGCATGGATCAGTCCGCAGTCCAGGAAACCGATGTCATCGTTCTGCGCTATGCGGTGGCCGAAGATGTGGTTCGTATGTTGGAGAAGCTCAACGCTTCCCAGGCGAAAAACAGCGGCGGCGAGGTCGAAGTGCTGCTCGTACCAGATAAGCGTACCAACAGCGTACTTGTGACCGGTGACGAACTGCAGCGGGCACGCATGGGCCGTCTGATCAGCTACGTCGACACACCCCTTGAACAGACCGGCAACGTCAAAGTTGTCTACCTTGAGTATGCCGAGGCCACGGTAACGGCTGAAGTGCTAACGCGGGTCATGCAGAACATCAGCAAACTGGACCAGACCGAAGGCAGTGGCAATCGGAACAACGCGTCCAGCAATGCCACTATTGAGGCAGACGAAGGCACTAACTCCCTCATTATCACGGCCGACACCGATGAGATGGCCGCTCTTGAGGCCGTAATTCAGCGACTCGACATCCGGCGAGCGCAGGTTCTGGTTGAAGCGATTATTGTGGAAGTCGCTGCGATCGATGGTCAGGATCTAGGGCTCCAGTGGTTGTTTGCCAATGACGACGGTTTTTACGGTTCAAACATTCAGAACAACGATGGCACACTCGGTAACATTGGCGGCGCCATTCTCCCCGCCCCCGGTGGTGATGGTACCGGCTCCACGGGTGGTACAACGACCGGCGATTTCAATGTGGGAAGCCTGGCGGCGGCCCTGGCCGGTACTGCTGGGACGACGCTCGGCTGGGGTGTGGTTGGCGATGACCTCAGCATGACCGTTATCCTGACTGCATTGCAGGAGCAGACCAACACCAACATACTTTCAACGCCCAGTCTCTTGATGCTCGACAATCAGGAAGCATCGCTCACGGTAGGCCAGAACGTACCCTTCATTACCGGTTCCTTTACCAATACCGGCGCGAACGCGGGTGCGACGAATCCCTTCCAGACGATTGAGCGACAGAACGTCGGAATCAACCTCACCGTCACACCGCAAATCAATTCCGGCGATTCCGTTGTGCTCGAAATCCAGCAGGAGGTAAACAGTCTCACTAACGCCGTCACTACCGTGGATGCATCAGACATCATCACCAACGAAAGGCAGATTCAGACCAAGGTGCTGGCGGCCGATGGTCGTGTCGTTGTTCTTGGAGGTCTCATTCAAGACGATGTGCAGCAAGTCGAGCAGCGCGTGCCCGTGTTGGGTTCCATACCGATTCTGGGTCGGCTGTTTCGCAACGATGGGGTATCGGTAACGCGCAACAATCTACTGATTTTTATCCGGCCGACGATTATCCGAGAGGATGCCGATCTAGCGGGAGCCACCGCTCAGAAGTACCGCTACATCCGCGAACAGCAGCAAAAACAACGCAAGGCAGGTTTGCCGTTCTACGACGATGGTGAGATACCGGTCCTCCCCGATTGGGAGCAGCAGATACTCCAGCTCGAGAAGATCCGAGATGATATCCGTGGCAGCCAGGATTCGAGCGGGAGCGATCCGTGACCGACTTGCCGGAATCGGCTCCGGACGAAAACCAGCCGGTACCAAAACTACCGTTTGGCTTCGCTACTGCGCACCGGGTAGTGCTGGACCCACGAGTTCCCCACCGGGTCCTGCACAGTGGTGCTCTTAACGCCGATGTTTTACTCGAACTCCGGCGGCGCGTTGGTCGGAAGCTGGAGCTTTGCGGTCTTGAGGCCGCGGAGTTTCAGACTCAATTGACACGTGCCTATCAGCGCGACAACAGCGAAGCTCAGCAGATGGCAGCCGACATCAGCTCGGACGTCGATCTAAGCCGACTGGCGGAGGAGATCCCCGATGCGGGTGACCTGATGGATGCGGAAGACGACGCGCCCATTATCCGGTTGATCAACGCTATCCTCTCGGAAGCCGTGCGTGAAAAGGCTTCGGACATCCACATCGAGACTTTCG
>JBCCNK010000043.1:0-17419 GCA_039025875.1 Pseudomonadota bacterium | reverse complement strand
GTCGTCGCGCGACGCTCGGCGACCGACACCCTAGCACTCTAAGCTCGATCGACAACTACGCTACGAGCCAGAGACGGTTGTATGTATTTAAGAGAACACACCGCTTCCCGCCAACATGCTCTCAAACGAGTAGAGAACATCAGGCCCAAAATTCGAAAACTCCCGCAGAATGCGGGATTTTTTTGTTTTGCCCAAGCGTCTCTTTGGTGCCTACCGAACCTGAATCTGGCCCGATTTACCTCCGATATCGCCAAACGTCTCTCTGGCCATATATCGCAGTGCGCGCTGGGCGGTCACCCGGGCCAATTAGAACTTGACTTCACGCAGATTGGATGGATTGGGAGGCAGCTTCGAGGCCGAGGAACTGGGCTTGTTTGCCCCAGTCCAACAACTGCGAGGCCTCGAGCAGATTGGTCAGCGTGATGCGAATAGGAAGTTCGCCGCTCAAAGACCGTTTCAGGATCGCAGGAGAGAGTTGGACCAAGGGCAAATACTTTCGGATCCGACTCGCTGAGACATTCTGCTGTTTTGCTAGTTTCGGCAGATTGATACCGCGTTCCATGAATAACTCACGCCATCGGTAAGCTTGCCCAATCGCGGCGACAATGTGGTTTTGCGGCGTTGGGGTTCCGGGGGCCACGAGGTCCTGCCCCTCCGGCGAGACCAACATTCGCTTTCCGTCGAGCCGCTTGATCTGTAACGCGATACGCAGCCGGACCTTCTTCCGGTAGATATCCACACGAGGTTGATAGAGGCAGCGAGGACTAGGCGGAGCCTCTGCGTTGGGCGTATGAGGCCATTCGACCTGACGTAGTTCGTCAAGCTGGTCAGGTAATAGCTCTGCGGTCAATTCATCCGGCGCTAGTACGATCCGGTGAATAAGACGCCTAATCCAGTAGTCACGCTTAGCAATATCAGATCGAAGCAGTGGGTTTCTGACCTCTTCATGCAAGTGGTCCAACACCAACGCCCGAACCAGATCATCGAGGTAGCTAGCGTTGATCGTCTTAATGGGGCAGTTTTTGTATCCCTGCTGGATGCCCTTCTGACTGACGTAGTACCGAACCAGGCGCTTCTGTCCCCCGGAAATGACTGCCGCCTTGCTGGATATGGGCCTGTGGACCGAGCTCGGGCTCATCGCGTGGCCCTCGTAGGTACGAAGTTTGCCCTTCAACATATGGGGTTGACTCCAGCGATGCTGCGTTTGTCGGTTAACCGAGTCGATCTGTCCTTGCACCTTATCCCACAATTTCCAGGACACAATGGGTTCGTGCTGCCCTTTCCAGTCTTTGTCTTTGTGTACGATCCGGCCGATGTACAGCGGATTGGTCAGCATGTGGCGAAGATACTTGGCCGTCAGAGGCTTCCCGCCGTGCTCTCTCCCCCTGCTGCTCACCCAGTGCCTTGTGGTGTAGCCTTCACTGTTTAGCTTCTCAGCCAAAGCCAACATAGAGCCTTCCGCCTCCAAGAATCCCCGGAAGGCTTTTTCCACGAATTCCGCTTCCGGCGGATGGATGTAAAGCTTCCGCTCCTTCAGGCGGTAGCCCAGAGGAGGCTGGCCACCAACCCAAAGGCCCTTCTTCTTGGTGGCGGCGATCTTGTCGCGGATCCGCTCACCGGTGACCTCACGCTCGAACTGGGCGAAGCTCAGCAGCATGTTCATTGTCAGCCGGCCCATGCTCGTTGTCGTATTGAACTGCTGAGTCACCGATACGAACGAGACGTCGCGGTCTTCGAACACCTTCATTATGGCGGCGAAGTCGCTCAACGAGCGGGATAGGCGGTCCACCTTATACACCACCACCACATCGACGAAGCCATAATCGATGTCCTTGAGTAGCTGCTTGAGCCCGGGGCGCTCCATATTCCCGCCGGTGAAGCCACCGTCGTCGTAAGCAGTTTCGATGGCTTCACAGCCCTCGTGTTTCTGACTCCGGATGTAGTCGAGACCTGCTTCACGCTGGGCATCGAGTGAGTTGAAGGCTTGATCGAGGCCTTCCTCATGGGATTTACGGGTGTAGACCGCGCAGCGGATCAGTTTGGAGCTCATTGGATTCCTCTCACTCGGTTGAGGCCGAAGAAGCGCGGTCCAGACCAATGAGCACCGGTGATCTCCCGAGCGATCTGGGTGAGACTACAGTACTCCTGTCCCCGGAACTCGAATCGCTTCCCGGGTTCGATCACTACCACCTCGTATGTCGTGCCGCGCCATGTCCTAACGAGCTTTGCCCCAGCCTGAAGCACTGGCTTGGACGGCGTTCGGACCTTCCGAGTTTTCCGAGGACTGGCGCTTTCGGGAGGTACTTGGGCGCCTAGAATCGCAGACTTCAGCATGTTTTGGGTGGCGGCATCGATCCCGCCACCCTGGGTATCCCAAGCAAGGTCTCGCCGGAGCAACAGCTTGACCTTGGGCGGAGGCTTGCCGCGGTTGGTTTGCTGCCAGCGCCGCGATAGCTCGGTTAAGGAAAGACGCTTGAGATCATCTTGGGAGTATAGGGAGTTCATACCCATATACATCCATAGCCAGCCAGAGAGATCAAGCGCTATGTCGCAGGGGTATCCCTTGAGTCACTGATATTGAATCGTTCTAACAACTGCCCCACCAAATCGGCGTCCTTGAGCCGGCATACCGTTTGTCGGCGCGATGCCAATTTATGGGCCTCCTCTCGGGAGACCGAATCTAGCCAGCGAACCCCAACACACCAATCACATCGATCCGGATCATCAAGATATGGACCACTAGGCTGGGTCTTCAAGGGCAAATCCAAAAGCTTCTTTCCTCCCCAGTCCCCCTGCGGCACAAAATCTCGCTGCATCACAGCCTCGTGCACGACTTCACCCAGGCCCACATAACCGTGGCCGCTGAGATAGGCAAAGAACTGATCTCCAACAGAGAGCTGCTTGATCTGATCGCTCCAGGTTAAACCACCCCCCGCAAGAACAAATCCGTACTTACGACAGTCCTCCCAAGAACGCGTATTGTTCGGCTTGTCTCCTACGTTGACGAACCAAAAACCACCACTGTCTGCCCAATTCTGACTACGCGCCCAGCGGGTTTCCGTAGACTTGCCTCTCGCACGAACCAAGTAGTCTTCGGCCTCCCGAAGCGGAATGATCGGCTCGATTTGGAGTAAGACCTGCTGATTATGCTGGTATGGCTTGACGCGGATGCAGGTGATATCCAGATTATGTTCATTCAACCAAAGCACCGAGGTCGTCACCTCCTTGTGGAAGTCTGCGGCCACCAGGACGATGCGAACGCTCTGATTGAAATCGGCAAGATCGGGCTCTGACAATTCCAAGAATGAAAGCACCGCATCTTCGGCTTCTCCGGTCGAACATCCGAGATAATGTGCGTGTGCTGCCACCGCTTGGTCAAATGTCAAGGTCGAGGCCATGGCCGCATAGCGGACGGCTTGTAGGTCCAATTGGCCGTCCTTCGCCGTGCGTTTCAGCTCGACCACCACCAGATTGGCCTGACTGTCCAGCACCAATAGGTCAATCCGGCGTTGACTGCCGTCCCAATCCCCATATTCGTCGGTCAGGACCATGGCGTCCGGCACAAGGAGATTCAACTGCTGGGCAAACAGCCGCTGAAGGTCGGTGCGTTCGAGGATGCCTTCTTCGGCGAAGCTGGTGGCGGATACGGGTTCAAAGCAATCTGAGACATAGGCGTATAGAGACATTATGGGCTCCATTACTCGTTGAGACACACGCATATTGCCTGACAACAAAGCGTTGTCAAGGGCAATTGCAGCGAATCTGTGTCGGTGCCAAAGCCCCAGCTCCGATCCAGATACGCTGTTCTACCCGAGTTGCTTCGGGATTTACGCGATCGTGCAGGCCTAACCCAGAGAGAATTGGCCGAAAAACTAGGGTTACCCCAAAACACGATCTACCGGATGGAGCAAGGCATACGCCGATGCGACGCCCTTGAGCTTATTGATTGGTGTCAAGCCTGTAACGCCAGCCCACGGTCGGCTTTTTCACGCTTGATTGAACGCACCTCCTAACGCCTTCCCACAGTCCTGACGCTCGGTTCTGTGCGATATGACGCCCTTACTGCCATTTCGAGGGCATCGGGCCCGTCGTCATGTGCGGCCAAGGGGAACATCCGCAACTGCTCCAAAAGTTGGCGATGCTTGCGGCTGAACCGGATTCGGCCCTGACGAACCAGTGGCTCTAACGCCTCGATCCGCCCTTTCTTATCAGTACTGTTCTTCAGTTTCCATAAACCAAGCCGTACATGGTTAGCCATTGCTCTAGCCCTCAGGTCTTTGACTAGCAGATCCTGAAAACCGTTGGCCTCGATCGCAAAACTATTGAACCGATACATCTTTGCGTACTGGACGATCCGGTCGATCATCTTGTCGGGGGAGTGCTTGAAGAGATCGGCCACAAGCACATACCAGACCTTATTCTCACGATCTTTGGCCAGAATAACGATTGCCGAGTCGTCGCCGCGGCCCCCTTTGCTCCCCATGCTCGGGTCCCAGGCGCCGTAGAACCGCACCTTCTTACCCAAATACTGCAGCAGAGCTTGCTCACCGTCGAATTCATCGTCCCAGAAAGTCAATGCATCCTGGCCGAACTGGCAATGCGCGGGGTCAAGTGGTTCATTCTGCTTCTCGCTGTCAAAACTCGCAGGGCCTTCTTGAATACGGATCTTCATCAACTGTTCGTACGGTTCGCATTCCGGCCATAGTACCCTGACCCCTTTGTACATCTCGTCTATATGAGCCGTAAGAAAGGATTGTGCCCCGGCCTCACCCCGCAGACTTTCGTGCTCCTCCCGCTCGGTAAAAACCGCCTCCCATCGGTCCCATAGCTCGGAGTGGTCTGACCAAGATTCGATGGCTTGGTACTTCTTTGATCGCCAGCCTGGTGATTGCCCTGGATCGAGAAGCTGGGCTAACAGGGAGTCGTAATGCAGAACCGTGCCCACCACGATCACATTTGTCCGGGCATCGCCAGCCTTCAGCATCGATCGGGCGAAGTTATCGCGCAGCTTCTCTCGCTGTTCTTCCGAGCGGACCTGTTCTTGCGATTCCACATCATCCAGAACAAGTAAACTTGGTCGGTACTGGCGGTTCCGCATGCCACGGATCTGCTGGTCGATACTGACCGCGCGTAAAAGCACCCCATTGGGTAACTAAATCTTGCCTGCACGCCATGGCTTGGGGCGTTTCCCCGCACACACTTCGGGGAAGTCGCTGAGTAGCCTGGGATTGGCTTCCAATTCGTCTCGAACATGGCGCAACTGTTGCTCGGCCTGCTCACGGGTCGCTGAAACCAGCCAGACGAAGCTCTCGTGCTTATACAGCACCGACCACAACACGTAAGCCAAGCTCACCACGGTACTATTGGCGTGGCCTCGCGGCGCCGCCACCGCGATCCGTTGGGCGCGTTTCTTCGTGGCTTCATGGACCAGTTCGAACAGCTCGTCATGCATCCGCGATGGCGGGAGCGTGAAATGGTGGCTCAAATAGATTCTGGCAAAGTCTTCCGGCGAACTCGCAGCGGCTTTTCGGCGTAACTGCCCTAGCTCTTGGGTCAACACGTCGAGTGCTTCAAACAGTTGCATCTGAGCCTCCGTTCGGCAAAGAGCGCGGTAATGACTGGGAATCTACAAACGCCTTTTGAGCGTGATCGACGGTGGTCTGTAGTGCCCCGATTCCGTCCACCGCAACCCCGATAGACGCGAGACGAGCCAGTTCTTCAGAGACATCAGCGAGAGTAGGCCTTTCGTTATAGTGGTGTATCTTGGCGGTGAGATGCCTCGACGCCGAAGGTAGATACCCCAGATCCTGAAGCCGGCCCACCATTTCGTTGACCACCTGAAACGCATTCCGCTCCGCATCGACCCGGGCCGCGTGCGGGGTATTCGCATCTCGCGCCAGACGAGCTAAATAAGCCCGTGATGATTCAGCCTGCTGTACCAGCCGCCCCACCATCTCCCTAGTGAACTCTGGACTTGTGCTCACCGCGTTCTTGGCACAGATCGCTTTCTCATCGCGTTGGATCGTTCGCTCGCTACAGTCAAAGAGCTTTGCGATCTCAGTTCGGGTTCTTCCGCTCTGCTGCAGATACGCCACACACTCGCGGCGAGACTTCGGGGAGACCGCCTTGGCGGTGATCTCGCCACTTTTGATGCCCTGAAGCAGGTCCAAAACATTCATGCTGCTATCACCATCGTCAGAACTTTGGGCCTCTGGCTTCGTCATTTCCGGGGCTTGATCGGGAATATTCACGCCACACCTCCCTGATGTAGAGATGGCGCGCTTCCCAGGTAGCGTTCTGCTACTTCCGGGGGTACCGCCGATCGGCCAACCGTGGCGATGAATCTTCGGACCGTCACGTCGACGTACTTGGGCTCAAGTTCGACGCCCAAACACCGCCGCCCTAATCGCGCGGCCGCGATCAACGTCGTCCCTGAGCCCAGGAACGGGTCCAGCACCCAATCGCCATGCTTGGAGGAGTTACGGATCGCCCGCTCTGCCAGCGGTAATGCCTTCTGCGTCGGGTGGGTGTACCCCACGGTCCGTTCGCGGGATACCTGCCAGAGGGTGCTTTCGTTCTTCGGGCCTTGCCAGCGGTGCCGAACGCCTTTGGGGCCTGATTTCCAGCCGTAGAGACAGAACTCGGTCTGTTCGTTGTAGTCACTGAATCCCGGCGCGAACGACTCCTTAGCCCAGGTAATCACCTGACGCGGCTTCATCTTGGCGTCGCTCAGCAACTCAGACATCAAACCAAAATTGGCGTGCCCGTTCCACAGGTAGTACGAGGCTCCCGGAAGCATTGATTCGCTCAGCACCTCGACCACACGCTCGAACCACGCCCGGTACTGACGCGGGGTCAACTTATCGTTCTGGATGGGGTCCCACGGTGCGCCAGGCGAAACTTCCGCTCGATGTTTTCTACTTCCGGGAGTAGGCCGGTGGCGGGAGTTGTAGTTCACGCTGTACGGCGGGTCCGTGAAGACCAGGTCAGCACGATCGGCTTCCAGCAAGCGTGCCACCCCTTCCCGGTCGGTCATATCGCCGCACAGCACCCGATGGGGTCCGAGTTCTACGATCTCGCCCGTCTGGGTGATCGCCGATAGATCGCTATACGGCTCTTCCGCGGGAGGTGGCGTGAGATCATCCAGCAAGCCCGAGGTGAGTTCATCGATTTCGGAACTGGTGAAGCCCGTGCAGCCCAGATCAAGTTCGTCAGCATCGATCAGGTCTCCCAGAACATCCGACAGCAGCTTCTCATCCCAGCGGCCGTCGATCTTGTTCAACGCCAGATTCAAGGCCTTCTCTTCGTTGAGCGGTAGATCCACCACTACCACATCGGCGTGAGTTTCCCCCCTGGCGGTCAGGATGGTGAGCCGTTGGTGGCCACCGACGAGGTGTTTCGTACGGCAGTTCCAGATCAGGGGCTGGACCATGCCGAATCGCTCAACACTATTAAGCAGATGCTGGTACTCAGGGTCGCCGGGACGCAATTGCTTCCGCGGGTTGTAGGGTGCTGGCTTTATCGAGGTCAATGAAATTGTTTTGGTTTGGATAGTCATGGTTTAAATCCATAGTGATCGGGTTTCAGACGACACTCGGCATCTCTATCCACATCGCAGGCGCACTGATCGCGCCGAGTGGTCAGCACTCGAGTGAAAAGAAAAAATCTCGCGGCAAACGGCTTATAGCCGCACTACAGCCACGAAAATCATTCCGCGTCGGTCATTCAGCATTGGTCATTGAGCGTTGAAAGTGAGTCGAAAACCTACTAGCTCGTAAAACCTTATCGAGTCGATTCCATGCTGTATCTAGGTTAGGAACGACAACGTATTGGGCAACAGAGCGTTCGCATCGCTGCACTACCTTAAGGTTAGCGATTAGCCATCAGAATTCAAGGGCAATCAAGGAATTTCCCCTTTAAGAAGAGGACCTGCAAGTTGTTTATTGGTAGTCGCGAGCGTCGGCCCCATTCTTCGGATCGTCCGTCACCGTACATATACATAGTACGGCTCGACAGGCCCTCTCGCCCTGCTGATCTTCAGTCAATCTGAGGTAGCAATTGACTCCGGACGTCTTGTTCGATCATCTGATCAATCAGGTCCAGCGCCTGACCAGACGCCTTACTATCGGAGTCCGATTCTTCGTATAAGCGCAGCAAGATACCTGGCAGGTCTTGATCTAGGTGGTATCCCGACCGCGCGCCCGCGACCGATTCTTGCATCAAACGCTGCATGAGATGCGACAGCACCGAGCGGTAAGGACTTAAACGCGCGGAAGTCTTAGACAATGCACTGGTCAGCATGAACAGGTTTTCTAGGCTTGGGCTCTCTCTTACATAACAATCGACGGCGCCGATGAAGTCCCTATTCTCGTATAGTTCTTCCCGATGCAGGATATCGGCTGCTGCGTGTCGCACACTGTCGTCTTGATCGGTAAAGCAGTCGCTAATCCAATCCCGCATGGCAGGGTTGGCCAGATGTTTAGCCTCGACATCGGCAAGCGTCGAAGCGGCTGCGCGACGGAGGTTAGTTCGCTCCGCAAACTCCTTACGTAACGAATCTAGGGCTTCATCGCGGTAAAGGTGAGTCTGGATCGCCCACCGCACCCCGGCTTCAGCGACACCCTCGCGGGACGATACTGTCATACGCTGAACGAGCGGATACACGCGTTCATGATATTCGAGGACTGTGAAGGGAATGATCTGGTTGAGCCCGTGTGCTGCGAAGACACCATCCTCGGGGTGTTCGCAGAGATGAACGCAGGCTTCGACCGCTGCCGGACGGTCTTGATTTAACAGCGGAACTAGCAAGTCCAGACCCGCTACGCGGACGGCAGCGTGCGGATCAGCAATCGCGCCTTTCAAGACCCGGAGATAGCGTTCGTCATCCACATGTTCTTCCCATCGCAGAGCTTCAATTGCTCCGATCGCCGATCCTCGCACGCAGTTAATAGCCGTCATCACGTGATCTGGCTCATGCTCTTGTTTCGGATCGTTGGGATCTATGTTGATGGCATGACCCGGAACTGGATCGGCGTGTTCTTGGGCCAGCCGCTCCAGGAGGTCGAGTACAAAATCGGACCAAGATTCTTTGTAGCGGGACTGGATTAACCCGCACACACTCCGGGCAATTTCACGGTCGTCATCCAACAGCGGTACAAGGCGCCGTATCAGCGGCTCAATGTCCTGATTTCGGATCGCGGGACTTTCGCAAGCGTTAGCTGGGGTGCCATAGCTGGAGTTCATTCCATTCAGCACGTTGATGAAATAGCCGGAGTAGCAATCAAGCGGGAATTGCAATGCCAGAGCGATGAAACGCTGCGGTTCGCGACGCGTGGCTTCCCGGAGTAAGCCGGCGAAGTGCTCTGGGCTGCTCTCCGTGCCGTCATAGGGGTACCGATGGCCTCGAGTCACGGAGGTATCCGGAGCGGCGACCAGCTTAAGCCAGGCGCGGTCGGACATCCGCGACGCAGTATCCTGGCCGATCGGCGCATGGACGATGTGGGCCATTCCGATGCCGCGTCGCTTTGTCACAACGCCTTCGACGGCTCCGAAACGACGGCGAAGTACCCCCCAGCCAGTCAAGCGTTTCGGAATCAAGCCGCTTTGCGGGCAGCGCGTCGAGTAGAGCATATTGGGTCACGAAGATTGAGCGGGCACGAAGATAGGCCAGTGTTTGACCATTGCGAAACCCTAAACGGTCCATACGGATCTTGTGCGACGTTTGATAGTACTTGCGTTCCCAGGAGGGTACGTATTGCCTGATCTCGCGGACAAGTTTCTGAAAGACGATTTCACTGCCCGTAGGTGCGAAACGCTTGAGCACCCGCCTGGTGGTTCGTGTACGTGAGCCGTCATGCGACAACTCGCGGTTGCGAGGACCGACGTCGAACAATCGCGGATAACGGACGTAAAGTCCTAGCACCCGGTTGCGGTAACTGCGAGGCAGAAACACAAGCGCCTGGGAGGCGAGCCGCATCCGTTGCCGGCGGCCGGACTTGATCTCGGCACGGATGAGATCCCACAGCACAGAGGGACGACGTCGGGCAAGTCTTTTTGCCCCGTGCAGTGCGAGACGTTCGACGGCTAACTGGCTCCGGGTAATCTTCTGCCGATCACGGTAATCACTTATTTGATATTGACGCTGCGGATCGGTGAAAACCGCACGCGCGGCATGCAAGTGTTCCAATGACAATTTGCAAATCGACAGCACATGCAGTGGAAAACGCTTGGCTATTGAATCTGTTTCTTCTGACATTTTTTTCAGGATATGGCCAAAATCGCCGGTGGACCGAGTTCGGCTATCTTCCTTCAGATACGCTGGAAGGCGGCGATCGAGAAGGACCTGAATGAGGTCAACGGCGCGTCGCGGACACGCTTCGCGGAGTTCTTTCCAACACGGATAGAGGTGTGTATCAGGACGCTGCTCCAGCCAAGAAATGTAGTCGCGATGGACCGGGGGGGACGCAATCTTATGCACGGCGATGAAGTTATAGATTTCGTCTCTGCACTGATCAGCTTTATCTGGGGCAACTGAGCCAATAACTTCAAATAAAAACCCTGGATTCTCGTGGAGGCGGCTGTGGAGAATCGTACAAGCATCTCGCCGGCGTCGGTCATCAGTACTGTTTGCCCATTCAGCAAACAGCCCCTCATTATGAAGCACTTGAGCCCAAACGCCTCGAGCTGACGCCATGGCCAGAAGGTGAGGACGCAAGGTCGCATCTTCGATGAATCCCAGATAAAGGCGACGCTGCCGCAGAGTCGGTGCGTCGATAAGTTCCAAGGTCTGCAGAGCAATCTTTTTCAAGTGAAAGCGGACGCCACGATGTTCGAGGATAGATGCGATATCGTCCGTGATGCGATCACCACCATCGGCGGCAAGCAGCTCCATATAATGTCGTAGTTGATTCCGGCGGAACAGATCGTCATGGGCCAAGCACCAATCAGCTATGGAGTCTTTTGCGTCGTATAGGTCTGCCGCCATCTGCTCACCGATCAGGTAATCATGGTGCGACTGGTGGGCAAATCGAAACGAACGCCGGCCGGAAGCCCCGGGCTGACTCGTCTCGATCAGGATTCCTGACGAAAGCATGCAGCCGCAGAGTGTGCTTTGCTGGTTGTACAGCGTGGCCGGGATTTGGGTGGAAGCTCCATCTTCGTTCGCACGGAACAACGCAGGTATGAAGTCATCGGCGAAGGCCGATCGTAGTTCTGGGTTGAGCTGTTCGTCTCGAAACCAACGCCAAAAAGTACCATTCAGGTCAGCTGCGGTGGTGTAGTCAGGAGTTTGCCCCTGTTCGTATAGGCGGGTCAATACCCATAGGTGCTGAGGGTTGCTCAGCAATACCTTTTGCCGATCCGTCAGCGCCGCGAGTGTATGGCCGTGGCGCGACAAAACTTTTTGAATTTCATTATTCGAGAGAGGGGAGACTTCTATCCGTTCAACCACACGATCGTGATCTATCTGTTTCGAATTCGGGAACTCAAACAACGCCGCTAACCGCTGGTCGTCGCGGAGATCAAACGACCGGCAAGCGGTCACGAGACGCAGATTATCCGTCTGGCCTATTTGCCGGATGACCCGCCGAATGTACTCAAGCGCCCTTGGATCATGCTGAGAAGTCCAGCGCAGGGCGTCCAATTGGTCAAGGATCAACCAAGCAGTTTGCCCGCACGCAATGGCTTGCAGCGCTGCAACGGGGTTAACAAGGTGGCGATTGTCAGCCGTTTGGTTTTCAATCCTGTGGAGAAAGCTCTCGTCGGTCATCGAGACGGCGAGGTACGGCCGCCCCTGCTCCGCCAGCTTCTCTGTAAATTCGTAGAGAATTCCGGTTTTCCCGCTGCCCCCATCACCGTGGAGTAATACCAAACGGCAATCTTGCCGATCGGAAACTTCCATTACCTGATTAGTTTGCGGCCGGTCGAGGCGCTGCCCGTCGATCAGTAAAGGAGCGACGGCTTTCCGGAAATACTCGTTATGTGTGTTGAGCTTGCTGCCGAGGCTTTGATCAAGAGTAAGATCGCTGAGCGTAAAACCCTTATCCTGAATAATTTGGATCAGTTTGACCTGATCGATGGTCTCACGGTAGCGGGTTCTTGCTACATTTTGCAGCTCTCGAACCAACCCATCCGGATCGCTGAAGACCAAGGTCGAAGCACGATCGCTAACTTGCGCCTCGATCCTTCTCTCATCCACCACTTCTGGACGGAATCTTCGTAGAAAATCCATTAGTGTGTCGCACGCAGCAAGCCATTCGGTTGTTGGCCTGATCTCATCTCTCTGCTTTTCGTCTCACGCTCCCGCGGGTGGAAACTTATCTAGTGCCTTTTGCAATCCGAGGGTCGATGTGATCTTTATGCGGGCCTGCCGCAGCGTCTTGTTTGTCGCGGATTCGTACCAAAACTCTACTGGTCTATCGAAACGTATCGCTCGATCATGCAGGTCCCTAATTCCAGGAGCGGTATCTCCAGAAACGAAAACGAAACGATGTCCGCTATCTTTTGATAGGAAATTTTGTGCGGCAGAAATTAGGCGGTGCGACTCTAAATCAGCTGCAGACCATTTGCCGGCACTTCCATTGTGCATTTTGCACTGATGAGCTTCAACTGTTTCATTTGGTCGGGAGCACAGGCACTCTACGCATTCAGCCTCGTATTGTGCCGGTTCAAGGCGCACCGATAGAGCCGCCCCGCTCAAAACGTCGAGAAGAAGGTTAGTCAGCCAGAGACTCTCAAAGTTGTTCGGAATCTTGTCGGCGGGTCCGCCCGGTAGCGTAGCCATGCCAACATTTTATAGTGCTGATGGCATGGTGCCTTGCCTAGCGATAAGATGGTGAATTCGGCTTTGACCACGGCGCCGGTGCAGTTGCAGCCGTACTGCTGGCATGCTCCCAGAGTTTATTCCACCCCGACCTACTTCAGCTGTACATAACTCCCATTATCAAACTATGTGTGGGCAGAACTCTTAGTGAATTTATGATGCGGTCTCATTAAGTAAGCCTTGCGTTCGCAGTATTAAGCTCGTGATATCTCTGAGCATGTTGGTCCACGATCCGTTGCGCGTGTTGAGATCGGTCGGTGTCGCGAAGTCGCTTAACGTATCCGGGGAGACCGCCAAATTTCATTTGCGGCTGCCCACGGCCTTCGATCAGGTTAGCGTGATGGGGGCCGCCTTCCTTGATGACCGTCCACAGAGGGTCAACTGCGTCTGCAGCAAACCGGGCCATCTTCTGCATATTGGCGTCGTGCCAGCGTGCCAGCCGCCACATTCCTTCAGCACAGATCTGGGGGTGCTTTGCTGCGATATCGTTCCATTCGTACGGGTCCACGGCTAGATCAAAAAGCATTTCCTGGGGAAAGCCATGAAACCCATCGTGGTAGGTGCGCATGTAAAGCCAATGGTGACCCTCGTGATTGAAACGTACCGAACGCTGCACAACGTGGCAGCACTGTGAAATAACCAGATCGTCTCGCCCCGTCGCTTCACCTCGGCGAAGCGTATCGGCCCAGGTTTGCCCATCCCACACTTCGGGACACCGCTCATCGCTGCCGTCCAATAGATCGATGAGGGTTGGTGCAAAGTCCAGGTGGTAATGAAGACCATCATCGACATGACCTTTAACAACGCCTGGACCGCAGACGATAAACGGAATATGACAGGTGGCGTGATCAGCCGTGCCGTGTTCTCCCCAAATGCCAAGATCGCCTTGATTCTCGCCGTGATCGGAGGCAACCACGATCAGCGTGTCCTCAAGAACCCCCGCGCTTGATAGCTTTTCGATGACCCGTCCGACCGCTTCGTCGACATAGCAAATGGCCGTGTCGTAGCCGTCAATCCATCGCTTCACATCGTCAAGCGAACTGATTTGATCCGGGAATCTGCGTGTGCCGTGCCGCTGTCCAACCTCTTCGGAAGACGCATCTACATACATCCCCAAGTCCTTGGCCGAGTGCGGGCCGCCACGGGCCTGCATGCTTTGAATCACGTCCTCTGAGTACCAGTCTGGGAGCGGGACGTCAGCGAATGGCTCGCCGAACGATTCGGGCGTGCGATACGGGGTATGGATATCCCAGAAGTTCACGTGTAAATACCATTGATCCTCCGCCGCGTGGGCGTCGAGCCAGCGGTGTAAGGTCGGCTCGACTTCTTCAGCAATCTCGCCGCCGTTCTTCCCCGTGTTATGGATCTCCCGAAACCCCGCGTAGAAATGGTGCGCGGAATGCCGGTCGCCGAAGGGCGAAATCATCGCGGTGTGATAACCGCGCGACACCAGCTGCTGCGCTAAGCCGTGCAAGGTGTAATAGTCCTTAAAGTCGCGGCTAGGGCCCTGAACCTTGGGGTCTGCCGCGGTCTGCCCGTGACCAACGACACCGGTCTGGATTCCCAAGCGACCAGAATAGAAAGCGGTACGAGAGGGGAGGCAGGGCGCGTCCGAGGTGTACATCGACGTCGATCTGACCCCCTTGGCGGCAAGTCGATCTAGATTGGGCGACGTACGACGCAGGTAACCGTAGCAGGACAAGTGGGTGGGATTCAACGCGTCGAGATCTAGGTAGAGAACGCGCACGGATGAATCTCTTGGAACAAAAAAATCAGAAATCAAGTCAATCGAATAGATATAATCTGATAATATACCATTAAATTGATTAATTAAAACCATTATATAGGCATTATATTGAGTCGGCGCCTCGTTACGCCGCGTCATTAGGAGCTACGCCAATGCCCGCCAATATCTTCACCAGCCGCAGAGAGTTTTTAAAGCTTGGCGCGGCCGGCCTGGCCGCCGCAACCATTCCCAACTTAGCCCAAGCATCGCCAGCCACGCGACGGCCGAACATCTTGGTCTTTATGACCGACGACCAGTCCGAAGAAGACTTCGGATGCTTGGGTGGAAACGTGCTGACTCCTCGGTTCGACCGCCTTGCTTCGGAGGGCATGACCCTCACCAACGCCCACGTGTCCAGCAGCGTCTGCTCGCCCTCGCGCTACGGCCTCCTGGCCGGACGGTACGGCGGGAGCTGCCAATCCGAGTCATTCCTCCGCGCCCACTCGCCCGGCACTATGACCCGGGTCGAAAACAACGTCGAGCTCGAACACGATCGCAACAACCTGCCCAAGATGCTTCAGCGTGCGGGCTATCGAACCGGCTTTGTCGGCAAAAGCCACGTGACCCACCACCACGAACTCAACACGCCCGCCCGGTGGGAAGAATTTGGTTTGCGCAGCTACGCGAAAGATGCCGACCCCCGCGACCCACAAGTCTCCGCAAAGATGCAGCACAACCACGACTGGTGGGCTCAGCGTATGCGAGAACATGGATTCGACGAGGCTAACGCCGTGTACGGCGGAAACCTCCGAGAGCTTTACAACACTCCGGCCAACGTGCACAACCTCGAATGGACCACGCACGCCGCTTGCAACTTTATCGAAAAAAACAAGGAAAAACCCTTTTTTCTCTACGTTGCCACCACGGTGCCCCACGGCCCGGCCCCCTGGATATACAAGAACGGTAAGCTGCCCCACTCGCTCGACGCAGACCCACGCATGACGGGCGCCGGCTATCAAGACGAACATCTGGGCATCATGCCCGACAGAGAAAGTGTCCGACAACGCGTGGCGGAGGCGGGCTACGACGTACGGTGGACCCACCACGCCACCTGGACCGACGACGCCATGGGTGCCATGCTCGACAAGCTGGATTCGCTTGGTCTGACCGACGACACCCTCGTGCTGTTCATGTCGGACCACGGCAGCCGACGCCACGGCAAAACCACCTGTTACGACAACGGCGTCAAGGTGCCGATGTTCATTCGCTACCCGCGCCTCGTCAAGCCTCAATCCACCTGCGACGCACTGATCCAGAACATCGACCTCGCCCCAACCTTCCTTGCCCTAGCTGGCATCTCGAACGCAGATGGCGAACACGACGGGCGGAGCTTTGACGCCACGCTGCGTGACGCAGGCACGGAGCACCATGAGGACCTCTTCTTTGAGTTGGGCTTCTCGCGTGGCGTCAAAACTAAGCGATGGAAATACATCGCGATCCGATACCCCGATCAGATCCAAGCGAAAGTCCAGCGTGGCGAACCATTTGCCGGCTGGCAAAACAGCGAGATCCCCAACCCCTACCTCACCCGAAACCAGCATCTCGGATTCCATGCCGCAAAAGTGAATTCAAACTACTTCGATATGGACCAACTATATGACCTGAACGCTGACCCCGGCGAAGAGCAGAATGTCGCGGCCAGTCACCCCGAAATCGTGAGTGAAATGAGGGATCGCCTGTCCGCACACCTCGGCAAATTCGACGGACGACCTTTCGGCGATTTCACTTAACACCACTTACACCAATGCGTTGAATTCGACATAAATTGTTAAATGCAAATAATTTAAAATCAAATCAAACGAAGATTGGGTATTAATTTCAAAGATTATCCATATTTTTATTTTTATTATACCAATATTTTTGTTGATTCATTTTCGAATTCGGTTAGACTGTAAATGAATAAATACGGGCTGCTGTGCTCGATATCCATCTCGTCTCTATTTTTCTACCCAGGAGGTTGCTCGTGAAATATGAATTAAGAAATCTCTGCAGCGGAATTGTCGCTGCGGCCCTGTTTGCAGGAGTTGCATCCTTGGCGCCCACGGATGCCGGGGCTGCTGTGCTTGTCCTTACGCCAACAACCGCCCAGCGCGGCGCGATCGATTTGAACGGCGACGGCAGCGGTGGCTGGGACCTCGCGTCCGGCAATAAACGTAATTTGATGCGAGTTGGCAATACTGCCATTGGCGGCGAGCGTCGGCTGTCCCGAGCGTATTCGGCCTTTGAATTCGATGTTCCCGCCGGAGAAGAAGTGGTTTCGGCCATTCTTACCGTCAACGCCGCCCAGTTTGAATTTCAGGCCGGTACGGAAATGGAGGTGGTCTATTTAGATACCGCTGAAACCAGATTTAACAACGCTCAGGCCAACAATATCTTTTTCACGGCAGGCACCAGCCAAGGCGTCGTATTCGACAGCACGAATGCCAATGGCGACAGCGTTGATATCGACATCACCGCTTCGATTTTGGCCGACGTGGCGGACGGCAGCGATGTTGGTACCGGCCCCGGAGGCACCATCACCGGCGAAGTCTACGCGTTACTTCTATACAAGCTTGTCGACGATATCACCACCACCAGTTCCCTCGACACGGCCCCGAACCAGAACGTTCGGGTGGACCTGCCTGAACCCACTTTGACGATCACCACGGCCCCAATCCCCGAGCCTTCGTCCGTCGTTCTCGCCGCAGCCGGAGGCCTGCTCATGATCGGACGACGCCGGGCCATCCGATAGGTGCTAGCTCGCCTCCTTTAGCTCAAATCGAGCCGGTTTACCCCGGCTCGATTTTTTTTGCCATCAATATCAAGCCTTTGCG
>JBCCNK010000042.1:0-18293 GCA_039025875.1 Pseudomonadota bacterium | reverse complement strand
TTACGGCGAAGGGTACGGCGACGCTAGAACCGCTCGATCATCTTTCTATCTGGCGAAACGCAAAATTTCAGCAACGCATTTTGGCCGGTTTGCGCTGAGCCACGCCGATTGTTTTTGGCCACGTCGGCGTGACCTTCGCAGCGGTGGCGAGCGGCTAGGCCCCGCGCAACCTGCGTGGCTCACGGCTGATCGTCGACCGCCGCAGCACCATTGCCGCGAACCAACCCAATGACAAGCCATGCATGTGGCGCCCGGTCGTTGTCGTGGTCGACACGGCGCGTTGCGCGAACCTGCTTTTTTCGCCGTCGCTGGGTGTCGCCCGTGTTTCGTCCTCCTATGGTCGGGTGCCGCCGCGAACGGACTTGCCCGAGCAATCGACGCGATCGACGCTGCGGCCCCGCCTCTCGCCCACCACCGAAAGCCAGCCGAGTTGCTATGCACGCCTCTCTCGTCGAGCGATCAGTTGAACTCCTAGCACACGCCGTCGCTGACTCGGCAAACGTACCGCCCGCCGCCAACGGCCTCGACTCCTCGGGGAGTGTCGCCGATTGGTGGGACTCGTTCGCTTCCGACGCCAACACGCTTGAGCTCATCGACGCCTTGAGCGAAATCGATCCGTACGCCACGGATTTGTCCTCCTACTTCTACGACCAAGCTGCGATGCGGGGCCTCGCGGCGTACCGGCAGTTGCGTGGGGCGCTCGGCATGTCGCTCGGTGTGTTCGCACAACAGGCGGCGACCTTCGTCGGGGCGTTCAACGCCAACGCCGGTCAGACCTGGCAGGCGATCGCCGACACGACTTGCAGCGACGACGAGCTGCGAACATCACGCCTGCGAAACCTGCTGCACGACGGCGCGAACGGCGAGGCGGTCGGGCTGTTGGAGAACGATCTGGTCGAACGCGAGCCACACGCCGTTTACCCGACCTCACCCTACCGCGACGGCGGCGGCCACACGTTCGCCCGCGACGATCATCAGCACGTCGAAGCGGTGATGACTTCGCGGACGTACACATCGATCCGTGTTGTTGAAGGTGTGCTCAACCCACGCCGCACTCTGCTCAAAGAGATTTACCAGCCGCACGGCCGGTGCGTCGCGATTGTCGACACCAATGTCGAGGAGCACTTCGGCGCCGACATCGACACGTACTTTGACCACCACCGCATCCCGCTCGAGAAGCGGGTGTTCCGCGCGATGGAGGTCGACAAGGGGATCCGCACCGTCGAGAAGATGCTCGGCGAGTTCAAGTCGCTCGGCGTCTCGCGCAACGAGCCCTTGCTGGTCGTCGGCGGCGGCGTGTTGACGGACACGGCGGGCCTCGCGGCGGCGCTCTACCACCGCGGCACGCCGTACGTGATGCTGTCGACGTCCGTCGTCGCCGGGATCGACGCCGGTCCGTCGCCCCGGACGTGCTGCGACGGGCACGGGTACAAAAACTTGTTTGGCGCTTACCACGCGCCGGCGCTTTCGATAACCGACCGGACGTTCTTCGGCACGCTGCACGAAGGCTGGCTGCGTCACGGGCTCGCCGAGATTATCAAGATGGCGTGCGTCAAGGACATCGAATTGTTCAAGGCGCTCGAGGAGGCGGGACCGGCATTGATCGACACCCGTTTCGGCGCCACCGAGCCCGACGCCCGGGCGCCGATCCACGCCGCGTCGCAGCGGGTGCTCGGCATGGCGATCCAGTCGTACGTCGAAGCCGAATACGGCAACCTGTACGAGACGCACCAATGCCGGCCGCACGCCTTCGGCCACACCTGGTCGCCGGGCTACGAGATACCGGCCGGCCTGCTGCACGGCCACGCGGTGGCGATCGGCATGGGCTTCGGGGCCCACCTCGCCGAGCGGCGCGGATGGATCGACGACACCCAGCGGCAGCGTATCCATCGGCTCATCATGTCGTTCGGCCTGTCGCTGTGGCACGACGTGCTGGACGACGACGAGCTGATGTGGGCCGCCCAAGAGAAGATGATGCAGAAGCGTGGCGGCCACCTCGCCGCGCCACTGCCCAAGGGCGTGATCGGCCGGTGCGGCTACCTCAACGACGTCTCGCGGGACGAGCTCGCGTCAACCGTCGCGTCGTACCGGGGCCTCTGCTCGGCGTTCGACCGGGGCGGCCGCGGGATCGACCCGCACTGTGCGGACGTCGGCCTCGAAGACCCGGCGACCGTGGGCGACTCGCTACTCACCGACGAGGCGGCCGCCGATGTTGAGCGTACCGAGTAGCAGCGGGGCGCCGAGCCTCGCGACGACCCGGCTGGCGTTCCCCAGTGACTGCGACGTTGTCGTGCCGTTGTTCCAACGGCAGTGGTCGACGCGGGCGGTGCTCGAGGGCCTCGCGAAGCGGTACGCCCCGCGGACGATCCACGTCATCGCCCCGGCTGCAACGGCCGAACAAATCGAAGCCGCAGCGGCAGCCGAATGTTGGGAAGCCCCGCAGTTGACGACCCACGCCGAAGAGACATTCTTCGTCGAGCGGTTCAACCTGACAAAGGACGACCTCGGGGCGATCCTCAATCTTGAAAAGTCACTCTACGCGCCGGGGTGGTTTTACCAGCAGCTGCTGAAGCTCGGGGCCGAGCACGGCATCGCTTCGCTGTCGGACGACTACCTGATTTGGGACGCCGACCTGTTGGCGGTCGACGCTTGGCCCGCTGTGACCGAAGACGGCCGGCTCGCATACGCATTCCTGCAAGACAACTCGCGTGGCAACGCGAAGATCGTCGCCGCGTGGGAGAAATGGATCCGAACAGTGCTCGGCATCGAGCCGGCAGTCGATCCCGCGGGCCAGAGCACCTTCGTGCCGCACCACATGTGGTTCCGCCGCGCGCACCTGAACTCGCTCCGGAAACGGATCGGCGACTACTACGCCGACACCGAAACGCCTTGGCCGGCGTTGATGATGCGGTCCGCGAACGACTTCGGGACGTTTTCCGAGTTCTGGTTGTACGCCTCGTGGTCCGAAGCGAAGCACCCCGAGTCCGCCCCGCGGCCGCTCCCGTACACCGCGTACGGGGCAACGACCGAACGCTTCTTCGAGGACGGAACGGCGCCATTTGCCACGGCCCTGCGTGAGTGCCTCGGCCTGCAAATGGACGAAGCGTTCAGCCCCGGCTACGACGAGGTGCTCTCGTTTGTCGAGGCGTTTTACGCCGAGGCGGGCCGGCCGATCCCGTCATCGCTCAGCTTCGAGGCAAGCCCACGCCACCGCCTGAAGGGGCGGGAGAACATGCACGTCGAAGAGCTGCGTTCGCCGTGGCACACCGCGGCCGCGGAATAGGCGGCAGCAGTCGCCGACTTTAACCGGCGTGACTCAAACCGCCTCGATGTGCAGACCGCGGCGGCGGCGTTCCCTGCGGCGGGCGTCGTCGATGGTGTCGGCGACTTGGCGGGCCTTTTCGATCCCGGTGAGGGTCAGCGTCCCGTCGGTCACATCGGTTGAGTGGATCACGATCCGCCCGACGCCAACGAGGCGTTCGACCGGCCCCTGGAAGACGGTCACGTCGTCGACGTCGATCAGTTCGAGTCGCTCGCGGGTGCGTGAGAGGATGCCCCGATCGTACAGCAGCCGGTGGCTGGTTAGGCGGTATCGGATGCTGTGCCGCCGGTAGAAGTAAACGCCGACAAGAGCCGCCCAGAACACCAGAAGCCCCACGATCAGCCATCCCCACAAAGCGGCCGAGAAGCCCGCGACCGCGGCGACGACGATCGCCACGACAGTGCCCGCCCCGCCGCCGAGCCACCAGCCGGTCATCGCCTGCTTGGCGTAGGAACCCTCCCACAGTTCGTCTTCTTGATCGTCGTCGGCGCCCGCCTGCTTCTCGGCGGCCGCCGCCATGAAGCGCTCGCGCGGGGCCATCGCTGCCGCTGGGTCGGCGGCGGCGTCTTCCATCAGTTTCGTTCCGCACTGGGGGCAGAACACCGATCCGACGGCCACCCTCGCGTCGCAGTCCGGGCATTCCATCGTTTCCGGTTCGGCTTCGTTCATTGGGCGTTTTGCCGGCGTCGAGGGTTTTGCCGGGGCGAAGGGTCTCTGATTGAGTCCGGGTGGCGGAGCTGCCCGCCGGTCGGCCGCATTATACGGCGATTAATTGGGGCGCCAGCAGTCGTTCGCTCCGCGGCCACAAGTCTTGGCCCGCGTGGTGCTCAAGGCCGCGGTTGGTTGTTACTATGTCCGCATGAAGTGCCCCTTCTGCCGAGCGGACAACGATCGGGTCATCGACTCGCGAGCGAGCGACGACGGGTCCGCGATCCGCCGCCGCCGCGAGTGCCTGTCCTGCAAGCGACGCTACACCACGTACGAGCGTCCCGAGGACGCTACGGTCAAGGTCATCAAGAAGGACGGCTCGCGCGTCCCCTTCGACCGCGACAAGATCAAACGGGGCCTGGAGCGGGCGTGCTGGAAGCGGCCGATCAGCGGCGCTCAGATCGACGCGGCGGTCGACCGGATCGAGAACGACGTCTACGCGAGCTTCGACACCGAGGTCGAGAGCCGCGAGCTGGGGCTCGTCGTGATGGAGCACCTGCGGGACCTCGACGAGGTGGCGTTCGTCCGCTTCGCGAGCGTGTACCGGCAGTTCGCCGACGTGCACGACTTCTTCGAGGAGCTGCGACCGATGCTCGAACGCGGCCGCACCCCGCGCTGACGCGGCTCGGCGACCCGATCGGCAAGCAGCCTCGGCCCGCGGCCGGTCGTAGCCGCCGGCCGCCTAGACACCCCAAAAACCGAGACCTACACTTGTGCGTCTTGGGGCGGTAGCTCAGTTGGGAGAGCGCTGCGTTCGCAATGCAGAGGTCGGGAGTTCGAACCTCCTCCGCTCCACTCTTTACGGTATAAAGACTTAGGTCGATTCCGAAAGCGATTGACTAACCCTCGGTACCCAATGCGGTACCCAATTCCAACGGCTGAGGGTTGGTCGGACCGGACATTCCTTGCTTGATCGCGCAAGCCCAAGCAGGGGAGATCCGCTCCGTGTCTCGTAAGAAATCGCGTAAGCCGTGGCTGCATGAAGCCAGCGGCATTTGGTGCACGTCCGACCACGGTAAACGCATCTATCTCGACAGGGACTACAGAGTCGCCTGTACGAAGCTCAGAGAGTTTGATGCTGATCGGAAACGGAAGCGTCAGCTGGAGGCTCAGGGAGCCTCAGAGGACTGGCTCGATAGACCACTTGCAGCTCTAGCCGAAGAGTTCCTCAACGACATCAAGGCTCGCAAGAAGCCGAACACATATGAGGGCTATCGGTATCGGCTTCTGCGCGCTCTGACCATCGTCGGACCCGATCTCAAGATAGGGGAGGTGGGAAAGATCCACCTTGCCAAGATCGAGCAGAAGATGACCGGGAATTACAGCCCGACGACCATCAAGGATACGATCGCCACCCTTCAGTTCGCTTTTGCTTGGGCTCAAAAACGAGACCTGATTTTTGAGAATCACCTTGTCGGTTACGAGAAGCCGGCACCGCGGAAGAGGAACCGGACGATCACTCAAGAAGAGTTCGACTCACTCGTTGAAGCAAGTGACATCGCTTTTGCACGAGTGCTTACGGCGTTACGCCACACCGGATGCCGTCCCGGAGAGGTTCGGAGTCTCATCTGGGATTGGGTCGACCTTGAGAAGGGGATATGGACTTTTCCGGACCACAAGACGATTACTCAGCAACGCGACCCGAAACCAAGGTGCGTTCCGCTCCCTCCCGAAGTGCTGAAGCTTTGCCTTGAGCTAGCCAAGAAAAAACATCGTGCAGCAGACCACGTGTTTCTCAACTCCAAAGGGAAGCCGTACTCTAAAGACAATCTCTGCCGACGGATGAGCCAGGTTCGGAAGAAAGCTGGAATCGAGTTGAAAGCAGGGGAGCAGTTGGTGCTCTACTGCAATCGGCACACCTTTGGAACCGAAACGGCAGGACTTGTGACCGACATCGAGCTTGCGAACCTGATGGGGCATACGGATGTTCGGACAACTCAGCGATACGTCCACCTCAGTCCGGATCGCTTAAAGGAGATCCGGAATCGAGTTTCGCAGCTATCTCAGGAAAGTGCGTAAGTGGAAGAGAATCCGAAACAGTGCTCTTTTTCTTCCTCGTGAAATAAACTGAGCGTCCAGGAACAACAGACCATTCGGATTCGATCACTGAGACTGTCTCAGCGGTTATCCGGATGGTTTTTTCGTACTTTCCTGCTGAAGGGATGACGAACGCACCGGGCAACTTCCCTGAATCGATGAGCTGCTTGATTCGCTGCTTACCAACGCCCCATCGTGTTGCGAGTTGAGAAATGCTGAATGACCTTATCTGAAGCGGAGCCTCGCCGGTTTCTTCTTGCTCTGTTTGTTGCACGGTTGGCCTCTCTTTGCTTGGCCAACTCCGTGGCGACAGTTCCTTTTTTGGTCAGGTTTCGAGTTGTTCTTCTTCTCGCTCCCTAAGCTGCCTTTCCCAACGCTCTAGCTCTTTCGGGGTAGCGGCGTTCTCGGAGCGCACCTTCTCAAGTGCTGCTCTTGTGGCATCAATCGTGAGAAGTCTTTTTCTGTTGAGTGCCCAGGTGAGGTAATCAGACGGAACGTCTCGTACTGGCTTACCTCGGTGTTTTTTTCCAAACTGGATCTTCGGAAGAAAATCTTTCGTCCTTGAAACACAAAGCTCAGCATGGATGAGCCTACCTCCGCACCAATCGCAGGGCTCAGGATACTTCCTAGGCTGAGTCAGATACTCGTAGTCTTCTTGGCTTATCTCGTGGTCGAATTCTTGGTTGGCCATGCAACGGTTATGGAGCGTTCTCGGTGCAACGACACATAATCCGTTGTTCGATTAACTAGTTCCTGCTTCTCTGTGTTCCTACGTTGGTGGTTCGATCCCTAGCTGCTCGCAGAGTTCGATAGCAGCTTCTCTAAGGGGCAACTGGAAATACGCTGCCGCCAGATCCAGCTGATTGCCTTTGCTCTGACACGAAGGGGCAAAGCACTGGTAGACGTTCTTTTCTGAGTGGACCGATAAGCTTCTGCTTGTCGGCTTAGATGACCCGTGGATAAAGCAAGGGCCACGCTTTTCTGAGCCTCGGATTGTCACCGGTTTCCAATCGGCAAGCTCAAGAACTTGGTCGATTGTAACCACTTGCTTGAGAGCTGCAAAGTTGATGTAAAGTTTTCGCTCTTGGTGTTGAGATTGCTGCATATTGAAAGAGTCTACTATGGATCGCGATTCTTATTCAAAAGCGATGCCAAACTCTTCCGTGGCGACTATCTCCGTGATGGTCTCTCCGGCTTGGAACCTGCCAACCAACTCTCCGCTAACTCACCCTCTTGGGGAGTTGGCTTTACGTCGCATACCTTTATCGCTAATTCTCATTCGATTACGAACAGAGACCTACGAAAGACCGAGCACTATTTTCTATAAAATTTTCCACGGACGATAAGTCTTGGGGTAAGAAACATACTCAGTACCACCCAATCCGAATCGATTTCTGTCGCTGTCACTGCTGCATAGCCAGGAAACCATGATAGGCGATGGTGCCCTGAACCCTTGCAAGCTGCCGTGTGCTGATAGCACCATCTGCTTTTCGATTTTTATCCAATCGTCTATGGAGATGTCGTGTTCTTCCCGAAAACGCCTGCAATACTCTTCGGCTTCCCAAAAAACTGCGGCTGACGCATCGAACAGGTAAACGGTCTTTTTAGAGAGTGTGATATCTTCCATAGCAGTGATATGGTGCTGGATCATGTTGGCGTTGCATATCACGGGTAATGGCTCTTGATCTCTCCAGCAATTGATCAAGAATGAGGATGTTCAGTTGATTATGCCCATCGCTTCGAGCAATCTATGCTTCGCGTTTCTCCCAGCCTTACCGACCGCGACGAGCAGATCTTGGTTGCTCTGTCGAGTTGTATTCGTGTGCTGTCGATGGACGATCTCGTAAGGAGGTTCTTCGGTGAGGGCAATGCTGTTGAGCGGTACGGCAGAGCGAGGGTGGGGGAGTTGGCTGATGCTGGACTGTTGAGCATTGATGAATTGCTTGCTCGGCCTATTCCCGACCTCAGCACTCCGCAGATCGACTGGAACCCCGACATTCAAGTTGAGCCTGACTTTGGGAAGGTCTCGTATAGGCTGAAGCAAAGGTGGACTGAGCCGCCAAGAGCTACCGAGATCGTTTCGTCGACTAAGGAAGCTAGCCGGATGACGGGTGGAGCAAATCGCGGATACAGCCCGAGAGCGAGTGAGGTGACTCACGACCTTTGTGTAGGGAGATTGTGGTGCGACCATCGGGAATTGCTTAAGCGGACTGGGATTGAGTGGATAGGTGAGGGTGAGCTGAGGCGTGAGCGTGCTGACAAGATCTTCGGTGGTCGGATTCCCGATGCGATTCTTCGTGAGCCAGGGAAGCTTGAGCCTCACACGGTGATTGATTTCTGCGGTTCCTACAGCTCTGAAAAATTAGCTGCCATGGGATCGGCCTACAGCCGCTATAGCTATCGGTTCTATTGAGTACGGCTTATCCAATCGTTTACTCCCCCCGAATCATCTGGAGAATTGAAGAGACTCGCTCTAGATGCTCTGCTCTCTTCTTGCCAGGCTGTTGTCGGTGGAGTTGCTTCCACTGAGGTTCTTGGTTCTCCAGCTGAGGAGACTGCGATCCCGCGACAGCAGTCTTCTCGCCAACCAGAGGCAGTGGCGTTGTGAGCGCTCTCAAGTACTCTGCTTTGCTTGTGGAATACGGCACGCGAGTCCTGATGGGCTCTCGATGGCCGTCTTGGTCAGTGATCAAGTACAGCTCGCCGACGTTCGCACTTGCATCGAGGATGCGACTGCGGTCGGTAAGAGGCGTTTGGAACTCCGACTCCGATTCTGATGCCCTGTTGCCTCCGCCAGAGGCGATGAAGCCTCCACCGCGATTGAAGGAGCGACGATGATCAATCCCGAGCTTGGAGTAGCCTTGGATTTCGCGAACGTCATCCTCAGTAGTACAACTCAAATACATCTTTGTTGACGTGTTATCGCGAGTCACATCCAACAGGGCTTGGTCGACGTTCTTCATTTGCGAAGATGTCTGGTGAGCTGCGATGCACGATATCCCATGCTTCCTCGCTTGGCTCAACAGTCCGTGAAGGACATGCGCGACCTCCTGCGTTTCATCCAGCAGTAGGAAGCAATGGTCCTTGGGCTTGCAGCGATCTTCTTCGGGAATGTTCTCACCGATGAACTTCATCACGGCGACTAGCGTTTCGATGACAATGCTTGCGATCGCACGGCACGTCTCTTCTTCTCCCAGAGTACCGAGGAAGAAGTAGATGACCTCTTTCTCCTTAACGGCCCTGTAAAGGTCGATGGAATCTGGGTTGTTGGCTCCAGCTGTCAGTTGAACGTACGCTGCAAGCTGCTTGATCGTCGCACGAATTTGATTGGCGTCTTTGACTTGGTTTTGGGGATCGTCAAGATAAGTGTCGACATCCTTGATGGAAACTGACCTTCCTTGATCGAGCTTGCTTACCACCCACTCGATAAAAAGCACGGTCTGGAACATCGCCTGACCCGCGAAGTACTGCGAGCCATGCTTGCCAAAAACTCCGCCGTGACCAGTGCCGGTGACGAACATGTTCGATGCTTGTATCTGCGTCATCCCATAGGCGAGGCCTTGAAGAAGATCAAACGCTGAAGACTTTCTGTGGTCCGTGGAGAACCAACGGAATTTCCTCCCGTTCTTCGCAGCGATTGCCTTGGCAAAATTAAACAGAGCCAGGTCGCCACCGAGGTCGATGATGATGATTGTGGACCGTGCATATGCGCGAAGTAGGTTAGCCATCAAGCTCCTCCCACTCGACCTCGTATGGCGGCATCAGCGCAATGAGCAATAATACGAGGATCAATTGACTCTTGCCCTGGCCGGTCCGTCCTCGAAGCAGCACATGTCCGGATAAGATGTGATCCAGAGATAGCTCGACAGGGTCACCTTTTTTGGCAAGGTTCCTGTTCTTGCGATCCCTCGCTGATTTCTCCCGAGGCGTTTCCCAAGAGTAGGCGGGAACGGGGAGTTCATCCTCCACGCGATCCCCGAGCTTGATTTTCTTGTTGGTCATATCTGAAGCTCCTTGAGGGCTTTAGCAAGTGATTCTGGACGAGGCGCAAACTCGACAGAGATTCGGGCGCGGTCGGCCAGAGGGCCACCGCTCTCTCCAGATCGCGCGAGACTTTTATTGATCGCTGTCGCTTTGGACTTTGTCTCAGCAAGCACAAGCAGGCCGTAGTCACCGTTCTCGATATGCTCGGCGACATTCTTCTTTGCGTCCCGGAAGATCTTCTTAACGCTCCGGATAACTTCCTTGACCTCAGCAGAAGTCGGATACAGCCGCCAGATGATTCCAGTGGTTCTTGCCCCCTCGACATCCGATGATGGCTCGATCACATGCCGGATATTCTTGTAAGGACATGGAGCAAGTAGCTCACGTAGCTCTTCGTTGGTCAGTGGGTAACGAGGAACCGGCCTCACATACGTTGCCCAGAGCTTCCCGAGGTCGTACCCGATGGCTGCCTCCCCTTGTCTTGACCCGGCGGGGAGGTACAGCTTCGTCTTGGTTCTGCCGGGAGACTCGATCTCGATAGCTTTCTTCTTTTTCACTAGCTGTCCAAGTACCTTTTCAGCAATCACTCGTGCTTCTTTCCTGTCTGGGTAGGCGTGAGCTGGAAAGAAGTAGCGCCTTACGACCCAAGAGATAGTTACCCGAGTACGGTCCATGTGCCTGAGGATTGCACTTTCAAGCTCTTCAGGATGTCGGAGGTGAGGAGAGTATTCGGTCATGGATTCAAAGGGGCCGCTCTTTCAAAGTCTGAAAGAGCTAAACCCCGAAGTGTCAGCAGCGGTCAAGTTCGACCTCCGCTTAGAGAACACCTACTGCCCGAAGAAATAGCCGATCCACAGAGTGAGCCAAGTCCAAGCTAGGCCACTGAAGAACATTGCCTTCAGCATCCATCTTGAAGCCCTGTCGGCGTACCGATTTACGAGTGTGTCGCGATCACCCTCAATCTTCGTGCGATAGTTTTTCCTTTTATACGTTCTCATTTTTCGCCTCCTTACAATGCGTGAAGATACTTGAAGCAAAGGGCTTACAAATAATCTCCACAAAAAAGTTAGGCGATGGGTATTGGTTCAGTATGAGTTACCGTTGACCCAGCAAATATGTCGAACTGGACAGAATCGGTAAGCCGGGATGTTCTTGTTTCGATATCAGCAACCTCGATAGTTTCAGTCACTCGTGGCATCTCGATCTTGAGAATTCTCGGCTCAGCTCTAGTCCCTAGCCATGGGACATGAGTCAAGTGACTCTCCCACGACCTGCTAAGTTCTGGATCTTCAACCTTGATAGCTAAGGCGACTACAGTTGCTGCGAATTCAGCCCCTTCAGGACTTACATGCCGAGCTAGGAGCGAGCAGAGAAGCGAATGCACTGCTCCTCTTACTTCAGCCTGAGTCTTTGCCTCAGAGATTGTGGCAATTGCGTTCAGAGAGATAGCTTTTTGCAGAAGATCTCGTTCGACAGGGTGCTTGGGAAGTAGGTCAGAAAGAAGTGATTTGAGACGGCCCGCGTTTCGCATCATCTGTTTATCTTTGGCGTATGCAAGGAGCAGCCGCATCGCCTTCAGTGACGATCTTCGGTCGAGTAGTTTGAGAACGACTTCCATCACTATGCAAACCTCCGCTGGCCGTATTGACCCGTGCTGACTCCGCTGAGACAGTCCCGACGGGTAAGGAGTGCTATCGAAACGTCGTCACCGGTGAACTCTTTGGAGGTAGTCTGAAGGAGCTTTGTCAGCGCACGCTGAAAATCTTCAACGCCATGTTCGCAAAGATGATCGAAGATGCGGACCACGTTTTTATCGACCAGTTGGCTACTACGGAATTGCTTTGAGTACCCATCCGTAGCTAAGAAGATGCATTTGGGGACTCCAACGCCGAAGTGAACAAAGTCCGTCTGGATTCTTGATGCTGCATCTTTCATGCACATCGACTCGGTGGCATCAGCTCGACTGGACTTGATCTCAGGGAATGGTGAGTACACTTTGCCTGCGTGATCGATGATGCGAATTACGCCATCGCCAATTTTTGAGACCACGCCAAAGCCTTTGCACGCTGAAGCTGCCAGAGCAGTCGTTGAATAGGCTAAGAGGGGATGAGCATCGATTCTTGATTGCTCATCTTTCCCCAGCAGCCCGAGGTCACACGGACCGAAGGGATTTTCTTCGTGGTAAGCCAGAATCCGCTTTGTCCAGTCAGCGACAAGCGAGTTCTGCACCTGAGTTCGGACAATCTCAGCGATAGCTGCTGAGGGGTTCCCTCCCTCAAAGTCTGAATCAACGAGAGAGCTAAGTACTTCGCAAGCACCTTGTGCGGCGGCTTGAGAGCCGATATTTGACCTGCAATGTTGGTCGGAGCCGCAGCCATCAGCAACGCTGATGGCCACGGCATTCCCACCACGTGAAGCAGGAGCAAACACAGAATCCTGATTGGGCTTCCCGTCACGCCGGTGCGTGGCACCTCGGACGGTCCCAGTAAGGGTCAAGAATAACGGCGGTGCTTGTGGTTTCTTCACGGCAATCAGAAGAGGTCGTTTTCGTACTGGGAGTTGTCAATGAACGACTCGTTGATTGACCCTTCAGGAAGGTCGCCCAAGTCAATCGACTGACTGGGATTTGATCCGGTAGTAAACGACCGCCCAGTAACCGCCGCATCCGCAAGTGCAATCGATTTATCAACGATATGGTCAACGAGCTTGGAAGCATTGGAGGCTTCGAGGACGCCGATCTCAGACCCTGCGCAGAACTTGCCTAAGATGTCACGATTAGCGTCGCCAATCGCAACAGCGAACATCTGAGAGTCCTTGCCCATGGGGCAAGCGTGCAGCCTTCCTAGGGGAACTTCCCAGTCGTCAGTAGGCTGACCGTCACTTACCAGAACAATGGTCGGCTGAAGATAGGTGGCAGATTTCGGCAAGTTCTCCAACTCCTGCCGAGCAACATCGAAAGCGGCTCCCATCGGGGTTCCGCCGTTTGCAGTAAGGGGAGTCCACCGGAATTCCTGGGGACTGACCCACTTTTGAAACGCTGTAGTTGCTCCATCTCCACTGAAGACAACGACTTGGACCAAGATACGAAGATGGGGATTATCTTTGGCGTACTCCAGAATGCGAGCACTCAACTCGTCCATCGCCATATTCAACGCGCCAATTTTCGCTCCGTGCATCGACTTAGAGCCATCGCACAACAAGAAAACGACCAGATTTCGACAGTCGCCACCATCTTGAAGAATAGAAATAGTCATCTAGCTAACCAACAAATCAGGTAATTGAATGTCAGTCCGTGACGGGCATCCCTTACTTAATTTCCGCTACTTCGTCACCGATTATAATTTGTGTTCCCCTCGCAAGAGACGCAGCACCTCCTTTCTCGACCTCTTTGAGAGCACCATCCGTTTGTTTCACTTTCCATCGTTTCTCCGTTAAGTTTTTAAGGCATAGCACCCGCTTGTCTCTTGGATGCCTTACGACTTCAGCGACAGGCTTTTTAACTTCGTGTCGTGAGTGCTTGTCGACATGATGGGGGAACACCTTGGTGCCCGAATTGACGACAATCTCCGACCGCTCTGTCTTAAGAATCCTTCGGGCATTAACTGACTCGGTGCAGTTCCAGCAGCGTGCTGGTTGACCATTGTCAAGGAACACCTGCGCAGAGCAGTTCTTGCAGATGGAGATGGAGTCTCTTAGCCGAATAAGGTGATCAAGCCACTGAGATTCCCGAATTCGCTTATGCGGCTGACTGTGCCCTTCACAGAACGCTTCAATAAAGACCTTCTTCATCCAGCCAGGCAGACCCTTCCAATTCCGAATAAGTGCAGCTTTCCCTTTAGAGTCAGGTCTGTTTTCACGATTCACCGGGTCGAACACAAAGCGTGCCGTTCTTCCGTAAAGCTCAAATTGCTTATCGAGTGTAAGCGTTCCTGCGGTATCGAATTGCTTTCCGACATAAGGGTCAGCTCCAAGAATCATCAAGAAGATTGCTTTGGCGAGTGAGAACAGGTCTGTCTCAAGATTTGGAAGCACCTTTTCACGCAGAATCTCAGGTGCTGCCATGTTGGGCGTATAGACAAGGCCTGAAACGACACTGGGCGGGATAATGTTGTCAGGGTCTATGATCTTGACGGCACCCGTTAGCGGTCGAGTCTGGATCATAATGTTTGTAAGATTGCAGTCGCCGTAAACTTTTCCGCTAGCATGTAGCAGCCTCATTGCGTGCGTCAGACTGATGCATGCTGTTGCAAGAGGAAGGAAGGTTAGATCGCACTTTGCATTCACCCTGTCAGCTAGCGTTACGTAGTCAGACCCCACGTATTCCATGACGTAGCCAATGGGATTGCCAGACTTTCCAGGCACCCAAGCTTTCGGGAAAACTAGCGCACTTGATGGAGAGCCATCTTGAATGTTGACCTCCAGCTGAGCTAGCTGAGTAGGGGTCGCTGCTCCAGGGAAGAAGAGCTTGAATGCCTGCTGCCTGCCTCTCATCTCGCAGAGGTATACTTCCCCTTGGCCTCCTTTGCCGATGTAGCTCAGTATGGTTAACAGCTCTCCGGCGATAGTCGCCAGCACCGTTCCAATTTTCAGAATGTGATTCTGTTCGCTCATGTGATTTAAGAGCCGGCCCCCAAAGATTGGGGACCGGCGGTGTTGTTGGTTCTCTTACTCGGCATCACCTAACAAAGTGTTCGGTGTTTCAGCCTTGCCGTTCGGTTGAAGTGAGGCCGATTGGAGGCCATCAAGATGGTGGCAGATGAAGCGGTACTGCTCACGAACCTTGTCTGAGACCAGCCCTTCAGCGTCCGAAAGTTTCCGGACTAGGCTAAGTAACGACAGGATCGTTTCAGGCAGTGCCTCAGCTCGCATCGTAGACAACAATTTCCCGTCATCGTCTCGTCTTCTGACGTTCCACCTGACGGTCTTGTGCCCACGTTTTGAACGACCTACCCAGATAGCGAGTTCACCATCATCGCCGAACTCAAGAGTCTCGGTAGGCTCTGCACTTTCGTACTTGCGTCTCTTCTTCCTCTCTTCTGGTGCTATAAGCGTTCCCAAATATTCTGCGAAAGCAGTCATATTTTCATTCCTTTGAAATGCTGAAGCCATAAAACGGGGAAGGCGACAGCAGGTTAGATCTCCCCGCACAGCTGCCTAGCAGGTAGGCACACGGGAAGCACTAATCAAAGGAGCGAACGCTTTAGGACAAACGACTCTAAAGAAAGACCAACAAAGTAAACGGGGCTAAGTAAAAAACGACAGCATGGACAACAAAGCAGCTGTTCCTACGGATGGCCAGTACCAGCTGCGGTCTTTATCGAGCCGGAGCTTGATATCTTTGAGGTAAGAAATAAGTTCGTGATAAATATGCATCAGAAGCACCGGTGAAGTTTGAGCCAGGCATCGGAGGCGACCATCCGAGTCAGGCGATACACTTGGTACATGAGCCATCCGATTCCGAAAAACTCGACGACGCTCAGCAGTCCATTCGCCCAAGCAAGCAATCCCTGATTCTCAATGACGCCCCAGGCGAAGTAGACGTAGATCAAGAAAGCTAGAAGTAGGTAAGGCGTCCAAGAAGGTCTTCCGCGGGCAAACTCAAGCCGCCTGCCTACCCACCACTGAGCCCGCTCGGCAATGACGCTATGCTCGTACTGGGCGACGATCTGATCGGTGCCGTCATCTATGACGAGCATCTGATTCCTCCCGGCGGGACGCCAAGCTGTAAAATCAGGAGTTGTCACCGAAATTTCGTCGGTTGGTCCGAAGATGAGACCACTCCCCCTCAGGGAGGAATCGCCACCTCGATAGAGGTTTAGGAGACCATCCGCAGCAGTCGACTCCGTCTGGGTTTCGCTACTAAAAACTGGATGGAGCTTGTAGGACTCCATGCCGACTATGGCTTCGTACCAGACCCCGTCAACAGTCACGTACACTGCCTTTTCTCCGGTGTCTTTATGGTGCACTGTGAACCAATCCGGCCGTACATTGAGGCTCGCTTGCTTGCGAATGTGCACTAGGCAAGACTTTGCCGCAGTGTCGATCAGCGGAGAGTGAGGATAGGCAGAAACAACCACTTTTCCAGCTCTTCGCAGATAGAGCCCTCCCAAGTTCTTGTTGATAGGGGCACGTTTTAGTTGGACAAAAACCAGCCAGTCAGTGCCTTCGAAAAAAATTTTGAGGAAGTACTTACCTCTCCGAAATTCAGCAAAGCGATTATTCATCGAGAGCTGCCATTCGCTTCCGTCGTTGGCTGTGACGGCATAGCCTTGCACCACCTTCCCGAATGGAATCCTCTCTTTAGCCCCGTACGCTTCGACCTCAAACGTTCCGTCCGGGAAAAACTCTGCCACTTCAGGAGCGTGCGGTAGTCGGTTGAGGAACGGACGCCAACTTGAGGTGATGCTTGGCGATACTCTCTGAAGCCAGTCGAACGGATTCTGGTTCGGATCTTTCTTCGATTCTCGGTTTGTCACGGATTGGGTGCTGCTGACAATCTTGCCATTCCGCAGCCGCCGGGAGCATATTCTCCCGTTCGGGTCGGTGATCATCACGTCAGCGTAGACACCGGGTGCCTTAGTGACAGTTGCTCCACTCTGAGTCGGGACATCAGCCAAGCCGACATGCGGTGGAATAACACGACCACCGAGGTCAATACTCATATCAAGGTTGATTCCGATGCCGCTGACAACGACGCCTCCACTATTGCAGCTGATTTGATTACCCATGGACCTTCCCCCACAACACGCAGAGTAAGCTGGGGAAAGGGGCTACCGACGGTGCATCCCCAAAACGAAGTCGGCCACGAAAATAGTGCAGCTCACCGTGGCGAACGACACGATGAAAAATCTTAGTGTCCGTTCTTGCGGGCAACAGCAGCAAGCAAGTAATGCCAAGCCCGGAGTAATATGCACACCGCTCGATCCAGCGGGGCATTTCCCGTCCATAGGGTGGGTTGCACCAGACTACGGTGTCCGGATGGGTGTCCCACGGCTGAACGAGCCCGTCGTCTTCCTTAGTGAAGAATCGATCACAGAAGGCGTTTTCAGGGGTGGCACAAACATCGAGGTTCGGGCCCCACATCGCATCAATAAACGGCTTCAGTGGACGAGGCGTTGCATGCTCACAAGTCTTGGAGCTGTAATGAACGGACAGATCTTTGCGCATAGGATTGACAACATCAAGTCTCCACTTGCTGAATGTCCATTCGTCAAATCCGTCATCCCGAACTTTTCGGGGCCTCTTGCTACAGCACTTCAGCTTCCTCTTCCCAGTCCTCGGGTTCTTCGTCCGTGTCGTACCACTCTGGGACAAAAAAACTCTTCATCGCTGCAACTCGCTCTGTCATCACATCCAGTATCAAATCCGTGCTCTCGTCCCTCTCTGTCTTAGCGGCTTCTACAGCGCAATCAAACTGGTGCTGAGCAGTAGTCAAAGCCGTCGCCAGTTCGACCATCGACTGGCGTTCTAATTCTTCTCTTTCCATAATCGACCTCCGATCAACCCTAGCGAAAGTAGTCCGAAATCAACTCCGACCTTAGGCGGCCTCGGTGTCACCCCCTTCATCTTCTTGACGTTTGATAGCCTGAAAAACTTCTTCACGATGAATGACCACCGCTCGGCTAGCATCAAATGCAAGACGGCACTTCTTGTCATCAATCTTGGTCACAGTCACCCAGATTTCTTCTTCACCGTATTGCAAGACAACTCGTTCCGAGACAGACCTACTGAGCACCAGTGACATTGGGTGAATCTCCGATTCTTATGTGGTCCATCCTTAGAGGGTGTGCCGTGCTCCTTCATGCACGGCGAAGATGGTCAGTCCTGGTTCTTACCCCTCGAGTTCTCGAACACTTCAAGCAAGTACTCCACCACCAAGTGAGGAGCAAGCGGCCCCTGATAATCCCAAGCTTCGGGAATCACAAGCTTCTCAATCTGCTTTTGAGATGTTCGAGACGAATAGAAGCTTTGGACCTCACGGCCTAAATCTCGAAGCTTATTGAGCGTGCCAACCCGTATGCGACAGGTCGTCCAGGGGGAGGGTTTCTTTGTCTTGGGTTCGTTTGGCATTGGAAGCTTTGGGGATCTGAGGTGACGCCTGGAGTGTTTGCCGGTGCCTGCCCTAGAAAACAAACTCGACAGGAGTTGCGGTGCCGGCACCGCCCTGTCGCAATCTTAAGCAGTTCCGGCACCGCGGCAAGCTCGCAAATAATATTTACTCCATTTTTTCAGGTAGCAGAGG
>JBCCNK010000041.1:0-18461 GCA_039025875.1 Pseudomonadota bacterium | reverse complement strand
TATCTTCGGTGATACAGAACTGCCGCCGGCGCTTGCCGACAATGTCTCTGTGGATGCAGGCATTAGCGGCTTCCTGCGCATGATGAGTGGCGCCGAAATCAGCGCAGACCCCACATTCGGCATCCTGTTGCCAGACGACATCAACTACTTCGTCTACTTCATGAATGCTGGCCTGGAACTCACGGTCAGCAACCCCGTCGACCCGACCATCGTCAACGTCGAGCGTTTCGAGGTTCCCATCCTCGAAGGCGAGATCCACATCATCTCGGACCCGACCGACACCATGCTGTACCGCTACGGAGAGAAGAACGGCATGGGTGAGGGCCGTGGCGAATCGTTCAATCGCCTACTGCGCTACGAACCGGAGCTCGACTTTCCGGGCCTCGAGTCGTTCAGCGGCGATGCGGTGGAACGCGGCCTGATCACCTTTGGTCTCAAAGGCGTCGTGGGCCTGGTTGAGGTGCAAGGCTATCGCGTGATCCGCGAGTCGCGCTTTAGCGAGATCGACTGGGATGACGTGCTGAATACGCTGGTCGTGCACAAGACCGCCAGCAATGGGATTGCTGACTTCGGCATCAGCGTGTTGAACGTTGGCTTGTTCGACTTCGCCGAAGTCAATCTGAGCTCCCTCTATGTCGCCGAGCCGATCCGCCGCGAGTCGATCTGGTCGTTGCAGCTCGACGTCGCCGCCGAGCAGGAAGACCTCTGGGTGCCCGACTGGTTCCACGTGCTGCCACGCGGCGAATTCTTTGGCGATGCGAACTTCGACAACCTCGGCAATTTCTTCTTCAATATCGGTGGCGGTTTCGAGAGTACGATCCCCGCCGCCCAACTCAATGGGAGCATGCAGCTCGCGAACGAGGGCGTGACGTTCCAGGGCACGACGACCGGTGCAGGCGAACCGCTGGACGTATTACTTGAGTTTCTGAGTTTCGAGACGATTGGTCGAGTCCCCTACCCCGAGAGCTTCGAGACTACGATCCGAAGCGATGTCTCCGACGCGTTGGATCGCGAGCTCGCCCGCATCGACGAGGCGGTGGCGGACCTGGAGGAGGCGACAGCCGATTACGAGTTTGAAGTCAGCCTTCGCGGCTTGCGTGAGTCACTGCCGCTCATGATGGACAATGCGATCGCCACGGCACAGTCGATCCCCGGCATTATCGAGAGCCGCGCACGAAGCGCCGCGCTGAACAAGATGCGAACGACCTGCGAGAAAGTGCTCCTGGCGACGGTCTGCGTCGACGATGTTGTTGACGAGAATTCCATCGCCAACAGCGTCACGTCGTCGGCCCGCTCGCAGGCAACGTCTAATATCGTCCAGCACGTCTCGGCCATGCAGGAGCTCAAAGCGCGTGCCCTTGAGGAAGATGACGAGGCTTTGCGCGAAGCACTGCGCGCCGCACTTGCGGAGGCCTACAACCAAAGGACCTACTCTCACCGGATCACGATCACGCGTCGTATCGAGGCGGGTCCCTTCGATCAAAACATCACGATGTACGACGAAACATACACCCGCAATATCCTGAGCAGCGGTGATGCGGCATCCGTGGCCGAGGCGCGTGACAACGCACCGAATATCCAAACCACCAGCGATCGACGGATCGCAGCGCAGGACGTCGTCGACAGCCTGCCCATCCGCGAGAACGTCGAGCAGACCAAGGAAGACGTTAACAATGGCACGCAGGCATTGCCGATTCCCTCTGGCTTCGGTTACACGGCCAGCGGCCTCGACTACTCGGCATTTGTCACCATTGATGGCACGGACTACACGACAGAGCTCAATGTGCTGAGCCCCACCGAGGCGCTCGAGGCTGGTGCCGACGCCGTCGCAGAGCTGTTGTTGGAGGAATAGCGGTATGAACGGTTGCTCGCCCGGGTTCGGGCGAGCAACCGTCGCTTTGCGTTGTGCGCGCCTCCGGCTGCTAGACTGCAGTCATGGGGGAAGACAGCGACATTACGCAGTTGCTGAACCGCTGGATTGGCGGCGACTCTGACGCAGGCGATGCGCTGGCACCCCTGGTCTATAACGAGTTGCGTCATCGCGCCGGGCGCGTGTTCGCGGGCGAGCGCCCCGGCCACACACTGCAACCCACCGCACTCGTCAATGAAGCCTTCGCGGCGCTCGTGAACGTCGACATCACCTGGCAGGACCGCGCTCATTTTTTTGCACTGGCCGCGCGGATGATGCGTCGCTTGCTAGTCAACCACGCTAACGCCAAGCTCACCGAAAAGCGTGGTGGTGGCGCACTCAAGGTCACGCTGGACCCGGCGGCAGTCAGCGCCGACGACAACGCAACCGAGCTGGTGCGGTTGAACGATGCGCTTCGTGACCTGGCCGAGCTGGATGAACGCAAGGCAGAGCTCATCGAGCTGCAGTATTTCGGCGGTCTGACGTTCGCTGAGATGGAGCAGGTGACCGGTTTGTCGTCGAGCACGCTGGATCGGCACCTGCGCATGGCGCGCGCCTGGCTCAAGGATGCGTTGACGCAAAACTAAGAACCTGGCCCGTGCGTGGGCAAATTCCGGATTGAGTCCTGCTTGGAAAATTATGACCACATCAGACTGGCAAAGATTAGAGCAGGCGTTCGAGCAAGCACTACAACTCGAGGGCGCTGAGCGCGAGGCGTTCCTGACGATGTTCTCGAAAGAGTATCCGAGACTTGCAGACAAACTCGCTGATCTGCTTGCGGCCGACGGGCAGCGCAATGAGGCGCTCGAGGCGCCCATCAGAGCCGCCGCCGATTCCCTGGCCGAGACCACAGACGATGTCTGGGTTGGGCGGACGCTGGGTGTCTGGCAAATCGAGAAGCGCATTGCGGCCGGCGGCATGGGCGCTGTGTTCCTCGCGCAGCGTGCGGACAGTGAATACACGCAGCATGCCGCGCTGAAGATCATGACGGGGCAATTGCTTGCCCCCGACGCCATATCGCGGTTTCGCGCCGAGCGACAGATCCTCGCGAGCCTGCAGCACCCGAACATCGCATCACTAATCGATGGCGGCTCGACCGAGGAGCAGCTCCCTTACATCGTAATGGAGTACATCGATGGCCAACCCATAGATGCCTACTGCGACGCGCAACAACTGGACCTCCGCGACCGGCTGCGACTGTTTCAGCGTGTTTGTGATGCGCTTGATTATGCGCACCGAAACCTCGTCGTTCATCGCGACATAAAGCCGAGCAACATCCTGGTCGACGCCAGCGGCGACCCCAAGCTGCTCGACTTTGGCATCGCCAAGCTACTCGACGCCGGCAGCTATGACATGACGCTGGCCGTGACGCGCGCCGATGCACGCGCCATGACGCTGAGCTATGCCAGCCCCGAACATGTGCTGGGTCAGCCCGTGTCGATTGCCTCCGACGTCTACTCGCTGGGTGTCTTGCTCTACCGATTGTTGACCGGTCAGTCGCCGTACCGCCAGACCTTGAACTCACAGCGCAGTATCGAAAGCGCGATCCTCGAGACTGACCCCGAGCGACCCAGTGCCGCGGTGACGCGTGAGGGTGCAAATACGTCGCCGTCGCCCGCTCGCCTGCAACGCCTGATGGCCGGGGACCTCGACAACATCGTACTGAAATCGCTGCAGAAAGAGCCGGAGCGACGTTATGCGACCGCAGCAGCATTTCGCGACGATATCGAGCGGTTCCTGACGGACCGTCCGGTCAACGCGCGGCCCGATTCGTTGGTCTACCGTGCTGGCAAGTTCATACGACGCAACACGCTGGCGCTTGCCACGGCAACCGTATTCGCGATCACAGTCATTTCCCTGGTCGTGTTCTACACACGCCAGCTTACAGTCGAGCGCGATGCCGCACGTTTGCAGGCCGCACGCTCCGACGAGATTGCGGGTTTCATGAACAGCCTGTTTGCCAACGCGACGCCCGACAATGCAAAAGGCGAGGCGGTCACTGCGGTCGAGCTCCTGGATGAAGGCTTCGAGCGCATTGATGCGCTGGATGTTCAGCCGGAGCTTCGGGCGGAGCTCATGTCGAACATGGCGAACAACATGATGGAGCTGGGTCAGCAGAAGCGCGCGATCCCGATGATGAACCGGGCACGAGAAATCCTCGAGCAGGAGCCGGAGCGAAACGGCCGTGCGCTATGGTTGCTCTACAGCAGGATCGCTGAGGCCAATCGACAAGTCGGGGATTTTGATGAATCCATGACTTACCAAGAACGCACAATCGACGCTGCCGTTGCGCTGTTTGGGCCGGAGCATCGACACGTCGCGTTTCAGATGATGCGAATGGGGGGCACGCTGTTCGATATGGACCGTGTCGACGAAGCGCTGGAACTGGAAGCGCGCGCCATCGAGATGTTTGATGCGCTGGGCCTGCGCGAGTCGTCGCAAGCGATCGACGCACGAGGTAACTATGCAAACGCCTTGCAATACGTGGGCAGGACTGTCGAAGCGGAGTTCGTGCATCGCGAAGTCGTCACGCTGTCCGAGCGTGTTGATGGTGAGCTCGCGACGAATACACTGATTCGTATCGCTAACCTTTCGGGCCTGTTGATGCGCACCGGAAAGCTGAGCGAGGCAGAGTCGCTGATAGACACTGCGCTAGAACGCGGCGCGCGAGTGTGGCCCGAAAACTACGATGTCTTCTCTCAGTTCTTCAGCTACAAGTGCACGATTCGCAACCGGCTGGGTGACTTCACGGCGGCGTTATCCGCCTGCGAGCGTGCATTGGAAGTCGCACAAATCAACTTCGGCGAAGAGAGTAAGCTTTATGCAAGACGCATGCGATCGCTCGCGTCGCAGCATGGCGACCTGGGAGACTTCGAAACAGCGGCGGCGCTTTACGACCTGGCTGAGACCGCCACTGCCGCATCGTCTGGCGCTGACAGTGTCACGATGCGAACGGTCTACTTGAGTCGCAGCAAGGTGCCGTTGGGCGCGGGCGACTACGATGAGGCCGAGCGACTGCTCCGTGCGGTCTTACGCGAACCGGTTGAACTGAGCGGATCAGCCGATCTCTACGCCAGGGAGCGCCTTGCAACGGTGCTCAGCAAGACCGGCCGGCAGGCCGAAGCGACGCTATTGTTTGACGGCGTCGTGATCGACGCAACCGCCCTCGTCGGTGAGGGGCCGGCGCTGCTGCCGACACTGGCAGCGGCGACCGCGCACTTTCGTACGAGCGGTGACCTTGATCGCGCATTGGTGCTCGGTGAGCGCGCACAAGCCATCATTGATGGGAGTGACGAGTCATTAACCTGGCGCGGCGCGCAGGCACTGGGCGAGTACGGCCTTACGCTTCTGGCGTTGGATGACGACCAGGCGGTTGTGGTACTGGATATAGCGCACACCGCACTTGTGAAGGTGTTCGGCGATGCGGATCAGCGCGTTCAAGCGCTTATCCCGTAATCGAATTTCCCCCGGTCGCCGCCCAGGCCTCGGCTTAATCTGGTTCTGACTTTCCGAAGAACTTTCGCGGCTGCGTATGCCCCAATAAGGGCCACGCCGCATATCGATCCCCAATACGAATACAAACGGACGTCAGGTAAGCAAACACAAACATCAGCAGTCCTGAGTACATAGCCGACCGCCCAGGATCATCGATCAGCGACCAGAACCGATCGGCAATCGACACGCCAACCAGCAACACACCGAGCACCACCAAGATCACCTCGGTGAAGATCAGTTCGCGCCGGCTGGACGACACCCAGCCGCGCCCCAGCACAAGCCGCACCCAAAGCGGCAGCTCCTTGTAGTCCTCAGTCGTCTTATCCATCGCATAAAGCTCCCGTTCCAGTTTGTCGACGTCCACCTCGAAGACATCGGCAAGCGCTCTCAGCGAGGCATAGCTGATCCGGTGGCCGGCTTCGACACGCTGAATGGTGCGAAGACTGAGCCCGGACTGTTCTGCCAGTCGCTCCTGCGACAGGCGGAAGCGTTGCCTCAGAACCCTTACAAACATCGGTGCCTCCAGGGTGGTTACGCCACAAACATAGGCGCTTGCGGGTGCTGTCGGTGACGACAGTTTGCCGCCAATCGGTATGAACCACGCCGGTTAAGCCTATCAGTGGCGAACAAAGCCGAGGAAACGGGGCAGCCGAACCAGCGACCCCGTCACTCTATGCAGGTGGGCTCCTATCGTGGCGAACTAGCGCATACAGATAGCTCAGGAATCGCTCAGACCCTCGCGTTTCTATTAGCGCTAAGTTGACTAACTCAACCCATTAAGCAGTGGCGAAAGAAGGACAGAGCTGTATTGTTGCGGCCAAAACACAGGAAATCTCATATCGCAGTTTAGGCACCATTATTTGCGACACTGCGACTTGTCCAGCTCCACAGATCTTGGTCTAGGAGCCGCAGTCTAACGCGATAGTCCTGCTCCGAAAGTCTGTAAGCGTCACAGGTACCACAATCGTCTCTCCCTCTGTGGCATCCCCGATTGCGTCGGGCGAAAAGTTGCAAACGACGGTGTAATAAAAGCTACTGCTTCGATAGTTCACCAAGGACATGAACTTGGCGTTTCCATCCCTCATCTGCTGGATTTGATTCCACTGTACCTCTCGCCAAGTAGGTCGGACTCTCACCTGGTTTCGGAACTTCCCGCCTGAAAAAGCCAGCTCACCGATCTTGATTGAAATCTCTCTACCAGAAGACAGGCTGCGTATAGCGCGAACTTTGTCGCACTCAAAGAGGTCAGCAACGTTTTCAACGACCCCCTCCCAGCTCGCAACGTCACACGATATCTGTCCTGGGGTGTCATCTGTCCATGCTGCAGCCGGTGCTTGCTGGCGATTTGTCGGCTGCGGCGTTGGTGTCGGCTGCGGTGTACTTACCGTGGTCTGCGATGTGGTTGACTCGGTGGCAGAGGAGGCAGCGGGTTTTTTAGCTTCTAACTTCGCCAGGGTCTGTGCAGAAAAGGGAATCGGTGTCCCTTGGGCCGCCTGCATTGCGGCAAGCAACTCGCTGTTCTGCTTCGCATCGGCTTCTGACGTGACCGCTTGGCCTATCTTCGCCATTGCATTCTCTACCGTTAGCGCGTCGGACGACTCGCCCAGTCGAAATACGAGGAATGTCTGGAGATGGGCTGGAGACGCTTGTCCCATCATCAACCTGTCCGCAGCCGTCTCAGTTGCCACCAGCATCTGCAACTCATTCTTCTTTACGCGTATTCGATAAACATGAACACGCTCGCCGATACGAAGCTCGCGAAGATTGGGGTCGTCGTCATCAACGGCAGACCGATCGATTCCATCTGCGCTGACATAAACTGGCTGGAATGACGTCTTTGGTGCGGAGACGGGTATCCCTTCTCGGTTTATCACCAGAACGGTTCCTGGTTTTTTGACCCGCCCTGTTAGGCTCCTTTTCGTCGCTTGAATCTGAGCTGTCAACTCTTTAGTCAACTCGCGTTCAGAAAGTGCATGTGCAGAATTCAACGACAGCAAAGCTAGGCATAGAGAAATTACTCGGATTACATTTAGTTGACGGCTCATTAGTTATCCCCTCCCCAAAACAATGAATGACGCTCGCTGAATTTACTCAATGACTGTCAATTCGATGTACTTCGCAAACAAAAGCAGTAGTTGCGAAACTTTCGCCAAGAAACCAACCGCACCAGATTTCCAAGGCCAAGTAGTATTCAGAACCTCAGCGACATTCTGCTGGCAGAAATTTTGCTGGAACAGATGTTGTGGCTGCTGCGCTGGGGGCTTGATCAGATACTGGCCGCAAATCTGACGAGCCAGCTTTCTGAGCGTATCCGCACACCCACACCAGCTTGTTCTCTGAAGTCCGATATGGCTGAAACGCAATGGTCTTGCCCATCAACTCCGCATCAATGTTCTTTCCCCAAAGCTCCGCATCAGCTTGATCACTAAAGGTCGCGATCACCGTTCCACGCACTACATCGACGGACTGAACATATTTCCCCATGGTATCGGTGGCGTCGGGAGAAAGTGACGCATCACTGCGGTCTCTCGGCACCGAGCCTTCCGCAATAGTGATCTTAACAGCCGTCTGCGCTGCTCTTACTAAAGCTATTGCTTCGCTGATCTGCGGGTCATCTGATTTCGGGATGTCCTGTGCGCTTTTAGGTGGTACTGGACTCGCTCCACCAGGACACCGAGACGGTTGGAAACCGCTGTAGTTAATCTTATTGGGATCGAATGGCGAGAAGTAGAACGTCTTCATTGCTCCCGGTGCGCCCACATAGGTCCAACGACCGCGACGAACCTCAAAGAGATGATCGGTTTCTCCGCCAAGAAACTTGATTCCGGCGCGCCACTCTGTCCACTCGTTGCTCAGATACGGGCTTTGGTCCAGAAGCCGAACCCGATACGCGATATCCCGGGCTGTCACAATTACTCGGTTCTCAATCCCATTGAGTTGGTCTGCTTCAGAGAGCGGGCGTTGGCGCTCGGATAGCTGGAGCTTCACATTCCTAAACTCGTACTGGTAGTTACTGTTGGAGCTGTCTCTGATGATCACAAAATAGCTCTCTGAAGATGGGCATCGATAAAACGGCGCGAGAATCGAGGCAGCAACTTCTTCTAGGGCCTGTTGCGCAGGGTCCACAGCAGTGGCATCGCCTTCCGAAGCAGCACTGCCCTGCGAGGAGCATGCTGAGATAGCGACTGAAACGAGTGTTGCGACCGTTAGTTTTCGTAGCATCTGTTTTTCTCTCCGTTCCGTAAGAAATGCTTGCGGTCACCTTTGGCGCCGTCGAGACCGACTGCGCGTACCTATCTGAAGTTCGTTCCCTGGGCGCTACTAACTGTCGAACCGATCCCGTGCCGCTATCCACTCACTGGCTAAACACCGTCCGGCGCCAGCGTTTACTATCGTCCTGTTCGAGATTGTGCGCCGGTGGTGCTGTTGCTGAGACAAGCTTCGAAATCCGCGATCAAGGAGGCGATAGCCCGATCTACGGCCTTACTTGTGTCATCGGATTCGTATAAGAGTCTCGCGAAATCATATAGCTCATTTCTGGGCATGAGTTGCGCAAAGGGGATTCGCACGACAGGCCGTAAGGCGTCGACTTGGAGGATATAGCCAGAGTCTGAAAAAACTACAGGGAATTCTGAAGCCCCACTAAGTATTCTCTGGTGAGTCCATTGCGCGTCGCGAGCCGCGAAATAGAGGGTAATCTGATTGTTGATTGCGTCCTTTCCAGCTTCAATGGCAAACGTCCGCAGTGTCCATTCAATAGGTAGCCCGGCAAGCCTCGCAATGCTGGCTGTTGAGTCTAGAGTGCTAGCGAGCGCAGACTTTGGTACAACCTGCGCCGAAATCGCCCTAGCAACGACTCCACTCGCTCCTTCAATATTGCCTTCTTGTGCCTTTGCCAGGGCATCCTGCATTGTCATCAGGATCCCAAATGCGTCCCACAACACTACGCCACGTACGGTTGTTTCCTGGCTTAACCAACGCTCGAATAACGCATCGACTCCGTCACCGGCAACGCGAGTGTCACGAAGAACCTGAATAACTCTCACTCTTTGCGAATTCGATGCTGGACCTCGCGATTGGTGTGGCCGGCAACTGTCGGCGAACTGCGGCTCACCGCTTGTTCCGTCCAAGAAGTCGTCTTCCGCCGTATCCGACTCAGCTCTGGTCAACGTTGCGGTAGCCTCTGTCCTGCCGCCTTTTCGCCTCGCCCAAGTCCACAATAATGTGCCATCTGTTTGAAGTAGGATATTTACGTATCCATTCGCGCAGCCACGAGTAACTTGCTCTCGCAGTACTAGAGATTCTGATTTGTTCTCTCGCGTCACTAACTTGCCTGTGCAGCGCAGTTCCCCATAGTCACTAGTTCCCGACACCACTTGTCCGTTTCGCGAAACTAGATTGAGCGCCAACGAATACCGCGAAACCCTTGCTCCGGGCTCGAATACTGACCCTGACCAAGTACCCGCAATGTGTTCTGAATCAGCCTGCGTAAGTTGGGCTGTGCTTTGAGAGTCACCATTGGCGCGGGTAAGCGTAGCTGTTGCGTCAGCGGAGCCGTTCCGTCTGTTCGCCCAGGTCCAAGCCATCGTATTGGTGTTTAGTATTTCGACCCGGACATACCCACTCTTGCACCCGCTTGTGACTCGCTCCCGGAGTGTTACAACTGCCGCACTTCCCGATTGCTCCAGCAGTTCTCCCGTACAGTCGAGCTCGTGATAGTTGCTTGTGCCTCGGATGGACCCTTCTTTGCTACGGATCAAGCGCAGGGTCATTGAATATCGAGGAACGCTCGCGCGCGGTTCGTGAACGTTCCCGACCCATATTCCCTCAACACCCTTTTCAGGTTGGTCCTCACGCTCCTCTGGGCTGGCATGGCCCAAATGTGATAGGACCAGCACGAGAAACATGTGCGGCACGAATCGCAGCTTAGTCAGAATGCTCGGTACTGTGGGCATCTTCTCAATCCGATAACGACTCGATGACCCACGTTCGATCGCGATGGAGAACAAAACTCGGGGCCGAAGACAGACGCATGCCCGGTTTCCACATCTAGATGGATCGATATGCAGGCATGCGTCTGTCAACAGCGACTTACATCTGACTTGCGCCTATCAGTGCCCATAGTACGGGTGACGTCGCAAACCCAACGATCGTCAAGACCCAGGCAAGGACGTTGATACCGATACCAGTGCTGTTTTTGTTTTTTACCGATGTGATCGTGCCGATGAGCGCTGCGATTGCAGCAATCGGAACGAAGAGCGTGCCGATTGTGAAGATTCCCATGACCGCGAGGATGCAGGCGATGATGCCTGCTACGTTCCCTGGCCGCTGTCTTGTTACCACTACTTCTTGTGTTGCTGACATTATGATTTCCCTTTTCGCGTGTTTATGTTTCTTTTGTTCGCCCTTTCATTAGGGTCTTCGCTGATGTGAGAGAGTTCTCGTGCAATCTCGACTTATTAGTTGCTACCTCCTTAGATGTTTTGCGTTACTCAAGTAGAGTAGTCGCATTGAGATGAACAAAAGCTGAAGCCAGATTAACTTGGGCTCGTTTGCTTCCTACTTCGTGCCATCAGACCCGCGCAGTCAGCACAGGCCGAATGTCCAGTGCAATCGACCTTTCGTCCTCTACGGTCTGAGCATGCGCTAACAATAAAGACGCTTCTGCCCACTAGACCAAACGAACGTCTTTACTTGCATTGGCGAGGCAGGACACTGTTCGGAACGGTTGTGCTTGCTGCTGCTCGTGGCGCTGTTTGTGCTAGTGGCGAAATTCCTGCATTGAAGTTGGGCGCAGCGTTACCACATAGCCAGGTCAAGGCGTCGTCTTGCGTCCGGTAGGGCTGCAAGGCCAGAGATTTACCTTGTAGTGATGGCGCAGCATCGTTCCCATAAGTGACAATTATTGTCCCGCTCTGAATATCAACCGATTGCACGTATTTGCCCGACGTATCCGTGGCATTGGGTGACATGCCTGCCGAGCGCCTGTCTGCAGGAGCACGGCCTGTATTCAGGAACGACTCTGCCACCGCCGTCCTCGCAGCTGCCGACAAGCTGAGTCCTTCCGAGACCTGTCCCGCAACGTTTGCAGTAGTAGTGGGGCGCGACGGACGAGGTTTATCTCTTGAAGAATCAGGCAACTGACTGGCACTGCCTATGATGATTGCAAGCAGAACAGGCGATGTGATTAGCCCGACTATGGTTAGAACCCAAGCCAGTACGCTGATTCCGATCCCGGTACCGTTCTTGTTCTTCACGGAGATTATCGTTCCAACGAGTGCGACAAGCGCCGCGATTGGCACGAATATAGTCCCGATTGTGAAGATCCCGAGGACGGCAAATATTGACGCAATAATTCCCCAGACATTGCCCGGACGCTGCTTCGTTATAACGACTTGTTGTTTCTCTTGATCGCTCATTCTCTAATCCCCTTAGATGTTTGTTTTTGCTGTCCTGCGTGAGGCGATGTTTTAGTCCGGTATGCAGTACCTTGCGAAGCGTGGGCCAGTTTCTACCAGTGCACGAACTGGATCTTGGCGAGCTGAATAGATCTCTCGGCGTGCCCGACGATCGCTAGACTGGCTCTACGACGGCATCATTCGGTAGGCACCCACGATAGTTGACAGTGAACGCTGGCAGCTCGATGTCTGGTGCTGACGGCCGATCCGCAAGCTTGTCGAGTTTCTCAATCAACGGCTCAAGGCTCTTTGCCATACGGGGATGATCCGCCGCCAGTCTTTGGCAATTCGCTATCGTTCGATCTCGTCGCTGAATCTCGGTAACTTCTGGCCGGAAGTAGTCGCCCGTCTTTCTGGTCATAGAGCGGGAGTAGCCGCACTCATCCACTTCGTCCAAGACAACCTGGAAGTCGCCACTCAACACACTCGCGCTGTGTTTGTCGCGGGTGCGAATAGTCGCAGACAGGGTCCCCTCTGCGCCCGGCTTTATGCCACCTTTCGTTCTCGCGCTTGCTCGCACCGTCGTGCCATCGTTTAGCGTTACGGTGAAGACGATCTTGCACACGCCTTTTTCACTAGTGCCGGACAGGTCGCCAAACAGGTTCTTGAAGGTGGCAGAGCCGGTGTGGTCCGTTGTCCGATACATGATCTTCGGTTGAGTATCGGAAAAGCTGACGTCCAGAAGAGCGTTGTCGAAGACAGCTGGGACCTGCTTCAAGGCACTTGCCATATTTGCTTGCTGCGTAGCCGTCAACGCCCGCAGACTTTCAATCTGTTTTTCGACGACAACAGCGTTGCTCTGTAAAGCGGCTCTTGAGCGCTTCATTTCATCGCGAAGCATGGCGAACACGCGCCGGCGTATCTTGTTCGCTTCCTTCGCTACTTGTGCGGGGCTTTTCCCGTCAATGGTGCTCGCAATTTCCCGCGCCATATCGGGGAAGTTGTTCTCGTAGCTTGGTCCTGTGCCCGTGCGGTAGAAGCTCTCGTAGCTACTTCGAAAAAGTCTGTTCTGGAGGTTTCGACGCCCCCGATGGCTTATCGAGTCTTCAAAAGCCTGCTCGTTTCGGTATATCCAAATTACCCACATGTCTTGGGCAAACAGCCGGCGCTCCTCTTCCGTCATTTCGGCGGAAATCTCGCTGATCGTAGCGCGCAGCGTGTCCGCATTCTTGGCGTCGATTGAGGGTCCCCCGCAACCTGCGATCACCCCGGTTAACGCAACTAGGCCTAAACGCACCCGCGTAAGCCCGAATGCCACGAGTCGGTTCCCCATTAGCTTTTTCCCCGTGCTCTTGTTCTTATCAACTGGTGCAATGAGCAGAGGCGGTACGCCGATGGATGCTCGTGCGATACCGCCCGCACATTCATCAATCGCTCTCGCTTGCAAATATCGAACGCAGGCGTGGAATCCTTGTTCACTTAGAACGTAGCCGACAATGCCTGGTCAAACTAGTGTCTAAAATGTGCCAAAATTGAGTCACTGTTTGGAGGCGACAATCACACAAGAGAATCGGAGGTGAGCTGTGCAGGAAGGAGATATACGACGCAACCGCGCCGCGAGGATTTATACGGCGGCGGAAAAGAAGGTTTTGGTTGGTAAGCTACTGGACGCAAAGGACAAGGTGACCTGGACTGCGATTTACAAGAATGCAGTTGCCCCTGGAACGATTCCGAGCAGGAGGACTGTATATCGAATATTCAACGATCCTGATGGATTCCGTATCCGTGACATCACTGCACAGCAAATCGAAAATCTGCTGTTGATGCTGCAGAACAATGAGGCTGACCTGGCTACGCGTGCGGCGCAGAAGCGGGATGCCTACTCTGCCCTGCGTCCGTTGTGCGGAGTGAGTCGTGACGCCAATCGCGCCTTTCTGGACGCTTATGAGGGCACTTATCGCTGCATCAGGCTGACCACTCGGTCAAGGGAAATTCTGGTAACCCATCTGGTAATTCGAGCAGCCGCCGGAGATATTCCCAGATTTACGCATGTCGAACTCATTCCTGACGAAGCGCAACAAATCCCTAGCAGAAACAAGCTGCGGATGATCAAGCACGATGGCTATGTCTTGCCAATCGGTAGACGCGCCACCTTCGTGTCTTTCGAAGGGGGTGTTCGCCAAATGTCGTGTATTAGCTCAACGAATTCTGACCAGCCAGGATTCAGCGGCGTACTGCTCTCTACGGATGCGATTGGCGATTTCCCCTTCGCCGCCCGCGTGATCCTTGAGCATTACAGGGAAATCAGCGAGTCGGAACTTGAGTCCAGCAATGATCACGGCCTGTTCCCATCAACGGACCCCCGATTCTCGCCATATCTCGACTACATTCGAAATTCCAGCAAGCGCCTGTCAGTGCTTTTTGCCGAAAAAGAGATCTAACATTGTGGCGCACTTATGACACCACTATTGCACTAGAACGCCCGTACCCTTTCGCATAGCGTTCCTTGGTGGCTGTTTTGCACCGCGTCGCGACTGAGTGTCGTGTGCTCAATTCGCCTTAAATGCGAGACAACTTTTGATTCCTGGGGCTGTTGCTAATGACACATTGCGGATCGAATAAGAACAGACTGTTCTCCTTGCTACTGGCCAGTACGATGGTCCTGTTGATCAGCTGTGGAGACGGTACAGACTCGGGATTGCCCGACCTGAGCGACTTTTCAGTATCTGATGAAGAAATCAGCAGTTACTCGATGTCGTCAGCGGACGTAATGGGGCACTACCAGCAAGATTACGCCACCTGCCTACCTGCGGTTGCCGAACGTGCCAAGGTCAAATTCTCAGGGACCACATACAAAGACCTTGCAGGCTTTTTCGCTCGCAACTCCGGCACGCTGTACACAGTCAAAAACGCTGACGGCAGCCGATCAAAGGAAAAGAAACGTACGGCAACCGAGTACATCGAGGCCTTCAATTGGTCAGACAAACTGGATCAGCAGCTACCGAATCGTTCCATTTGTCTTCCACCGATTGATGTTTACAAGGAGATTGGGCCCCTTCCAAAGAGCTACGTCGTTGAGAAGATCCAGGCACGTAAGCGGGGCGCTGCGATTCGGGAACAGGTTGCCGAGAATTTCGAGAAGATTCAGGCTCCTGATTCCGACGGTGCCTATCTCGTCACTACAGATTTTGAGTTGATCCCATTAACTGCAAAGGGTGTAAAGCCAAAAATGCCTGGCGCGATGACGGTTGCGACGCTACCTGCTCGAATACAGGCCCTGATTTCGGGTGACAAAGATAGCCAGACAAACGTCTGGTGTGTCCGATACGAAGGTTCACCAGTATCTATCAAAAGTAGCAATCTCTACGGTGTCTACCTACGAAACGGATCGAGCTTCCCGATCCTAGCGTTCCCCAAAGGTGACAAACCGTCGCCATGCGCAAATCGTGACTACGGCAACTACGACGACTATGTTGAATCCGGTACAGGATTTGGCTGGTCCGCGACGCGCGGCAACGATCAACTTGTTTGGATGGGCAATCGCCATGTTGCCGGCGATGTCTACAGTATTGCCGTTGATCGACAAGACGCGTGGGATGACACAACCGTTGCGCTTTTTCGCGTTGAAAAATGATGTTCCGTGTCGACCGAGCAGCCTCGCGTCCGAAGAATAGGGAACGAGCGTGGAGCCGTACGAGAATCCACGCCATACGACAATTACTCCGACGTTTGGGCCCTGCTCACATTCTGAGCTACTGCTTATGTGTTGGCTGGCTCTTCCCGATAGCGCCGGTGTTTGCGCAGGAATCCGAGGGTCCTACGCCTGCTGAGTGGCTTGTTGAGCTCGATCCTACAGTGAGGCCTGTCGTTTCGATGGTTCTCGAGCAAGCTGCACTTGCACTTGAGTCCGAGGTCCTGCAACAACGACTGACGCAATTCGGACTAACACCGGAGACCGTCAGTCAAATCGTTGATAGTCGTATTGAAGAAACCTTCTCGGCGTCCGTCGCAGGCGTCGGCAGAGATATCGCGCTGAACCTTGCCATCGATGCAGTCGCGCAGGCTTTCGGCGACATCATGATGGAATCGGCGTTTGCTGATCACGTTCCGCAGAAACTGCGTAGCCCAGTTCGCGCCTTGTTGGTCTCGACAGTTGCCGAGGGATTCGGTGTTGCGAAGGCAGTCACCGTCGATCAGGGAGCCGCAGGACCATTTGCCTTGTTGTTTCCGGTACTCGATCGCATCGAGCAGATGAAAGCAATCCAGGAAGCTTCCTCATCTGCGGTCGAATCAAGAAACAGCGCTCTTATTGAGGCCGCTCTGGGCGCTGAAATCAATGCGCAGCTTTTGTCCCAAGACAGCTCCGCCAGAAGTCTGCGGATTGCTTCGCAGTGGTTGACGTCAACAACGGAAAACTTGGCAACCATTACTACGGAGGGAGAGGCTGCGGAAATATCCAATCTACTGGAGGCGGGCTTCGATGCCATTGTTGCTATCCGATCAGGCGAATGCGGAAGGCAGTGCCAATCGACCTTGGTGGAGTTACAGAACGCAGCAGGCACAGGCGGTGCGCCTGATCTTGCTTTGCTCACCCCGGTAGAAAACGCACTGCGATTACTTCAAGGATATGACCCACGGCAGACGTTCTCACGAGCACTCGTCGACTTGACTTCAATTCAAGGGCAGCTGGCTGCCGGGCGAACCGATTTATCTTCATCTGGCGGAACCCAACTGACCGATGCCGACATCTCGACTTCTACAATCACCATCGCTCCAGAAGTTGGGGTAACAGAAGAGCAACAGAGACTTCGCATGGAAGCGGTTTGCGCCAAGACGCCAGAAAATCTGGCGCGAACCGTTTCGAGCGCCGACTTAGTGAGAGCGGTCCGAGGTTTGACCGGTTGGTACAGAGAAAGGGTGATCAGTTGTCTTACCGGGAAAGCTGCATTTTCGATCACAGCCGGAGACATGGCGCAGCTCGTATTTCCGTTTCAAGAGCAGCGGCGGCAACAGACGATCTGCCGCCTCCGAGGATATTTGCCCTCTCCCCAGTCCCCGGCGGCACTCGTCGCAATACTCGGTGATATGGCGGGGTGGTTCCGTTCGCAGTCGATAAAGTGTCTAGCTCCTACGTTACCAAAGTCTTCGGTTTCTGTAGCCGATGCAATCCAGGTATTGGGCCCACTCATGCCAGAGCAGTTTGAGGGTTGGGATACAACACTGGTGGATTACTACCCTGAGCATCACAAGACTGGCATCTGTCATCTGAAGAACATCTTGGCGCAGAACCTGGCCCCCGAAGAAGTCTCACTTTTGCTCGGCCAGTCCAGGGACTACATCAGGTTCGAGGGGCTCCGGTGCATTGTTGGCTCGATCCCTGAGGGTCTTAGCTGGAACGACGTTGATGTCATTATCGGGGAGTCAATTTCTTCGAAAGGTCGCATGATCGATGTTCTGGGCGTTCGGACACCAGATGGGCGAATCGCGGCGACCCTCAACAACTACTTGGGGCGATTCAAGGGCCGGCGGTTCCTTCGCGATCGCGATCCCGAAACCGGATGGCTGCGCGGACAGTGCGTTCAGTTTGCTCGAGACCGATTTGCTTTGATTTCTGATCGTTCGATTGACTGGCAGGTGGGCTCGGCGAAAAACATCCACTCACAAGCTGTCGGCAAAGGCTTTCAGACAAGCCAGGACCCTGCTGCGGCGAGGATTGGCGCCCTTATTGTCTGGGAGAGCGCGGGCGACGGCCATGTTGGAATCGTAACTAAGATATCCAGAGACGCTGATACCGGACTAGCTGCTCGAGTTTGGGTTGCAGAAGCAAATTGGGGCGTTGCAGATGAAAGCACCGCCCGAGACTACTGGGATATTCCGTTGAGCGTCGCGGTTGCCGAGACTGTTACCAATCGCTACGGTTTCTTCGACTATTCGAACTTCTGGGTTCCTGAACTAGATCGCCCTGCGCCACGCCAACGCGAGCCCAAGTCTTATAAGTTCACCGGATACGTATACCCGTGAGGATGAGCGGTTCTGACCTGCTCGGACGGGTCTGTTTGCGCTGAAAGGCTCGCGACGCTGCGGGCCAGAACTGAGTCAATCTCCTTCGTAGGGCAGTACTAAGAAAAGACGGGGTCGCAGAGGAACCAGCGACCCCGGCATCCCTTAGTTCAAAGGCATAGGCTGCCGCTCCAACACCACCGAAACTCGCTTGTTGGCCTGGATCGTACCGGTCGGCTCAATGTCAGGGCGCGGGTTGCCCGACCCCGTGGGCCCCATGTGGAAGAACGCGAAGTTGACGCGCCTGCCGACAGGCTTCGGTTTCCGCTTAAACGCACTCTTGATCCTGGCAACGAACCGGCTCCAGCGCGTACTGCGCTCGCCCTGCAGTTCGCGGTTGGCCTGCTTGTACGCCCCGCGCGCGGATTTGTAAGCTGCCTTCGCACTGTCGAGCTGGCTCTGCCAGTTCGCACGGTTGGCGCGATACCGGTCGTACTCGCGCCGCATGCGGCTCTTGTTCGATTGGCTTGCCCGCTCGTAATCCCGCTTCGCTTTCGCCTCAAGCCCCTTGGCGTTCGTGAGCTGGAACTCGACCGCCTTGACGTCCGTGTGCGCCTGGGTCATTTGGTACTTCGCAACTTCCACCTTCTGGTGCGTCT
>JBCCNK010000040.1:0-18885 GCA_039025875.1 Pseudomonadota bacterium | reverse complement strand
ATTCGCCATGGTCTTTCCCAGCTCCACGCCCCACTGGTCGAAGGAGTTAATGCCCCAGAGCACTCCTTCGACCAGTGGGGCGTGGAGCTAGGGAAAACAATGGCAAACATTTTGTTGCCTCTGCTCATGGGACCTGACAAACGTGAGGAAGGTGCTGGAGGAGAGACAGAAGCAGTGGAGGGACTGCAGGTAGGGGAAGATGCGTCCCCGATCGACTCATCAACGGAGAGTATGCTGCGGTGGATTCGTACTCACCGAAATCTCGCCTGAGTTCACAGTTCGCATCTTTGTACCCGGTACTGACCAAGCTGACACAAAAATGTCATCTTTGACGATTACGCTGCGCAACAATTTCACCACCCTGCTGTTTTACGATGATTCAACGATTCGTGTTTTGTAGCGCGCTAGCTTTTTTTGCCATGCCGACAGCCGCACTATCTCTAGGCGCAGCCGAGCTTCTGGCGTCCAAGCAGCTGGGTTGCGTTCTGGCGGAAGATGCGCTTGGTCATCTCAGTGAACGTCAGTTCAATGAGCGGTTCGATTCGGTCGTAGAGGGCTTTGACTCCGCGCAAACCGATGTGGTCTACGCGCAAGCGCTTGGTTACATTGACGGCCTGCTTTTTGGCCTGAGTGGTTCGGCAACGGTCGAGGCTGAGTCGCGACTGCGTGCCTACGCCAACAGCGATTACTGTACCGCAGGTGCGAGTCCCGTCGCATCGACGGTGACAATTTAGGCGCCGGATCAATATTCGGGCTGAGGCCTGATCCTACAACACAATCTTTTCAAGCTACCTTTCTAGCAAACGCAGACCGCTCTGGCAGAAGCAGTCTGCCGCCGCGCTATGGCCGCTGGCCGTGCGCTTCTGCCAGATTCCTTCTTATCTGCGCATCGAGTTTTTTCCTAGGGAGCCTCTGGATAAGTCTAGAGACACCCTGGACCTGTTCAGAGGCCCCCAAGACAGCGTCTACAAACAGTGAACAGGAGCGGGGAGGCACGAGCACAATTGGGGAGGGATTTTGGAGGCCCCCAGTGCACGGCGCCTGAGCGCCATCCGGTTAGGCGCGATTAGAGTCGGAGGTGATCTGACGGAAAAAACAGACTATTCAGATGTGATCCACAGTTTTTTTGGGGGCGTAATAGAGGTTGTAGCGCGCTTGCGCTGCAGCACACAGACCATCTTTCCCCCAGATGGTTCTACTTGCCCGGCCTCCCAAGGGTGGCCGGGTTTTTTTTGCCCGAGTCTATGCCTTGCGATCGACGTCCTTCGGCATTCGGGTTGTGATCTCCCCATGGCGCGGGCGCGTAATTTCGAAAAATCCGAATCGCAGAAATTCTTACCTACGGCAACTACCTCAGGCGCGAAGTGACTTTGTCTTAGCTTCGGTGCATGCGCTGCGACAACAACCTTAAACGGATGAACTCTGGAGACTGGTACGAATCAAAATGCCTCGCATGCCGTGCAACGCCCTTCTTCCATATGCTGATAGATCTCATGCAACCTATAACTAGTCCCGATCGCTACCTATCCGAACCTCTGCCCGCAGTGTCTAAATCGCAGGTGCCCAGATCGGGATTGTCGCGACGGTGCGCCCCGACACGGCGCTCGTGGGCCCCAAGTATTGATTTACGTCATGGCGTAGAAGGAGCGGTGCCAGCTGGTACTAGAGTGGCGCGATACTCGGAGTCCAGAGGGAAGATCCAGCGAGTGTTCGCGCGTCAACTAACCGTATTATTCACGCTGCTGATGTGCGCGTGTTCGTCAATTGAAGTCACCGATTACGTGGGCGCTTCCCCAGAGTTTGTTCCCAATGAATTTTTTTCTGGCGACTTGACCGCATCGGGGGTTGTCAAAAATCGATCTGGAAAAGTGATTCGCAGATTTACCGCAGACATTGTGGCTTACTGGAAAAATGGCGTCGGTACCCTTGAAGAAGATTTCGTTTTCGACGATGGGGAAGTCTCTCGTCGGGTGTGGACACTGACTCCGGATGGGGTCGGAACCTACGCTGCCACCGCCGGAGATGTCGTTGGCACAGGTAATGCCCGAACTTCGGGTAATGCTATGTTCCTGGACTACGTACTTCGAGTTCCCTACAAAGATGGCAGTATTGACCTCAAGATTGATGACCGGATGTACCTCGTGACCCCCAGCATCCTTATCAACGAGTCAGTAATGCGGAAATTTGGATTTCGGGTCGGCGAGATAGTGCTCACCATCGAGCGGCAGGAAGCTTAAGGTTGCAACCGGCAGCGTTGATGCAGGTCCTGGGTGCGACGGGGTTGATACCCTTTGTCGGCTGCGCGCTCGGAGTGTTCGTTCTCGACGACTTGTTACATGCGCTAGCGGAGCGCGCGTTTCTGGTTTACTCGGCGGCGATTCTTTGTTTTTTAGCTGGAACCTTATGGGGAGCATCGTTACCTGAGCCCCGCAACGGTGAGCGAGCGACCATCCTCGTAAGCAACGGAGTGGTGCTGTTCGTCGTGTTTGCTGTGCTGACGGCGCAGCCGGTACTTGCAGCGGGGTTGCTGATGCTCGGGCACCTTGCCCAGCTTTGGTTCGAACGACAGCGTCTGGATCACACCGCTTGGTATGCTAGGTTGCGCACGCGACTCACCCTCACGGCGGTGGCAGCACACCTCGCATTCATCGGTGGTCTAGTGATTCGTTCTGGCAGCAGCTAGGGGAGTATCTGAACTTGTTCAGAGGCTCCCCTAGCGAGATGCTGAGCGTAGAAACGCGTGAACGCTTCTTATCACTTACTATCCAGCGTTACACGGCGTGTTCATAAAAACTCAAAGGAATTTCTGATGCAGTACTTAAGCCTCGGTTCGCCCGCCAGCCTCGATACGCTCACCATTTCCACGGGAGAGCCCGAGGCACCCGCAGCTGGTGAGATTCAGGTACGGGTGCTCGCAAGTTCCTTGAACTACCACGACTACCTGGTCGTGACCGGCCTGCTACCTACCGGCACAGCGCGTATTCCTATGTCGGATGCGGCGGGCGAAGTACTCACGGTTGGCGAGGGTGTCACCGAATTTTCGGTCGGCGATCGGGTGATGTCACATTTCTTTCCCAATTGGGTTGATGGCGTGGCCGCGCTTGAGAAGCTCCAGGGTGTTCCAGGCGACCACATAGACGGATTTGCGAGCCAGATAGTCACCATGCCAGCGGCGGCGTTTTCGCGAATGCCTGCCTACATGGGCTTCGCAGAAGCAGCAACGCTCCCCTGTGCGGGACTCACCGCCTGGCGTGCCCTCATGGAAGAGGCATCGCTGAGCGAAGGTGATTCCGTGCTTGTGCAGGGTACCGGGGGCGTAAGCCTCTTTGCGTTGCAAATTGCAAAACACCTGGGGTGCCGTGTTATTGCGACTTCGTCGAGTGATGAGAAGCTGGCTAAGCTCCGCGAACTCGGAGCAGATGAGGTGATCAACTACCGCACTCAACCCGAATGGGGTCGGCTAGCGACAGAGATGACGGATGGAGGGGTCGATCTTGTCGTTGAAGTTGGCGGGCCGGGGACCGTCACGCAATCGGTACGCGCCCTCCGTATCGGGGGCACGATCAGCATGATCGGTGTGCTCACAGGAATCAGCGGAGAAGTTCCCTTGGCCGAGTTTTTTCAGCGAAACGCCGTAATGGCGGGCATCACAGTCGGATCGCATGAACACCAGCAGTCGATGATCGATGCGTTTGAGTCCTGGCAGCTGAAGCCGGTGATCGATTCGAGTTTCGATTTAAGCGAGTTGGCAGCGGCGTTCCGGCATCAGGAGAGCCAGAAACACTTTGGAAAAATTGTGGTCGATCTGCACGAATGAGCCTGCTTGCGCCAGGACGGGCGCCAGACTGACTCGTAACCGGCGAACTGTTTGTCGCTCCGCCGTGCGGGTTCGCTGAGTGGCCTAATGCCGATCTATCTCATCGAGTTCAAGATCCATCCCTTCAAACGAGTCACCCTTGTTCAATCGAATGTGCAGTGACACGTTGTTCTTTGAGTCAGCGAACTCGATCGCGGTGTCGGAAGAGATTCGACCCTTGTCGTACAGTTCGATCAGCGCCTGATCAAAGGTGCGCATCTGATACTTGCTGCCCTGCTCGATAGTTGCGCGCAACTCCGAAAGGTCCTGTTTGATGATTAGATCCTGGACGCGAGGGGTATTGACCATGACTTCAATGGCGGCGCACTTGCCTCCATCCGTGGTCGGCACCAGGCGCTGTGACACGACTCCTCGTAAGTTCTGAGCGATTCGCGTGACCTCTGATTCCTGATCCTCGGAAGGGAAGAACGTCATCATTCTTTCGAGGGCAGAAATCGCATTGTTGGCGTGTAAAGTAGTGAGACAAAGGTGGCCGGTGTTAGCGAATTTGAGTGCCGACTCCATAGTAGCGTGGTCTCGAATCTCACCCAGTAGAATCACGTTGGGCGCGGAACGCATCGCCGAACGGATTCCAGTTTCGTAGGATTCCGTATCGACCCCGACTTCCCGCTGGGCCACCACTGAACGCTTGTGGCTGTGAAGGTACTCAATGGGATCTTCCAGAGTGAGAATGTGACCGGCTGCGCTCGAATTTCGGTGGTCGATCATCGCGGCGAGAGAGGTCGATTTACCAGAGCCGGTGGACCCGACAACGACTACGAGACCGTTCTTCTCCAACACTAGGTCCTTGAGCACATTCGGCAAGCCGAGCTCTTCCACCGTGGGTATGTCATTGCGCACGTAGCGGAACACCAGTGATGTCTCGCCGCGTTGTTTGAATGCTGAGCCGCGAAAGCGTCCTAGCTTCGGTACACCGAGGCTAAAGTCGACTTCTCCGTACTGCTCAAACTCGGAGATTTTTTTCTCAGAAGCCACGGATCGAAAGATCTGATCTACCTGGCCCGGCATCAGACGTTCACCGATCCACGCAAAGCCAAAGGGGCCCTTGATGAGGATTTTCGCGCCTGAATGAAAATAGATGTCTTCCCCTTCTTTATTGGCCATCAAAGCCAGGTAGGGCCCTATCTCCAGATCCGTGTCAGCCATTACGTTTGTTCCCTGCGCGTACGCACGAAGTTTCTCAGCGAAGGGCGAATGACCTCACCGGTGAGTAGAAGGCGCCAAAGAATCGGCGCGACTTGGGTGCTGTTCTGCCCTCTTGCTACTTTATTGCGGTAGCTTCAGGATTTTCATGAGCCTGCGGGCGTAGCCGCAAGGTTGTAATAGAATGGTGCTTCCCGCCTGTAGCTCAGCAGGATAGAGCAGCCGCCTCCTAAGCGGCAGGTCGCAGGTTCGACTCCTGCCAGGCGGACCAACTTACAAAATGTCCTTTCTTGTCACATAGGTGACAGATTATTCCGAGGACATAGGTAACACTTTTGAAGCGAAGCGATACGTCCGCCGGGGCGCTATCCACCCGCAGTATTGAGATCGGGATCGGAATCTGTTTCGTACCGTTTACTCCCAGTAGGATTTAGGGTCTGGACGAGTCGGTTTAGACTGGTCGAGATCGGCTTCAAGCTCCGCGCGGCTTGAGCTGAAACTCTGTAGCCAAGATAGCAGGGGTGAACGTAGGGTGAACGCGGCGTGAACGCGGATTGAGGACGGAGAAGGCGACCAGTGGCCACTTCTAGGAACGGAAAATGCTCAAGCAGTAAGTCATGCGCGCTCGTGACTCGGTGTATTGTCATCGCATGTGCTGTCGTTCCCTTATTGAGCGTGGCCGCGCCCGAGCTTTCGACTCACGCGTCAGGGCAGCCTGCCTCGTTTCTTGAACGTATGCGGGGTGATTACAAAAAGGCGAAACAGCTAGTTGCAAACGGTGAGCTCAAAAGCGCCTTGCGGCTGCGAGATAACCTCCTCGAGTATCCGCTTCTCCCTTATCTGGATTATGCCTTGGCTCGTCGTAAGGTTTCTCATATGCCTGGTACCGAGGCACGGAGGTTCGTCGATGATCACCGGGATAGTCCGCTCGGAGTCCGTTTTCTTGATCATTATCTGACCGTCACAGGGCGTTCGCGTCGCTGGGGCGATTTGCTTGACGCGATTGATCGCCCTCCGCGCAGTGAGGAGCTCAAGTGTTACTACGCGCGGGCGTTAAGGGCTCGCGGCAGGGTCGAGGAGGCCTGGACGTTGTCTGAAGGCTTGTGGCTGTCAGGGCGTTCGGTACACAAAGCTTGCGATCCATTGTTCAATCTGTGGCGCCAGTCCGGGAATTTAACCGATCAGTTGCTCTGGGAGCGCGCCAAGCTTGCCTACGCGGCGAGGCAAAAGAGCCTATTGCGCTATCTGGGTTCGCTTGCAAACGAGGCGCAACGACCCGCGTATGACGCGTTGCTGGCAACTTATGCCCGGCCAAACCGGACCCTAGAGGTCAGCAAGCAATTTGCGGGGGACCAAACTGCCGACGTGGTTGTGCTCGGCCTGGAACGTCTGTCGAGATATCAGCCAGTCCAAGCTCTAGATCGGCTTCGGCGGGTCTCCTCGGACCAACTGACGGTTGGACAGCAACGCCGTGTGGGCAAGGCCATCGCGTTTCGAGGGCTGCTTGAGCGAGATGATGGCGTCAGGGAGTGGGTCGATTCGCAACTCGCTGATTGGAACGATGACCAGCTCATCGAGATGCGTCTTCGCTGGGCAATTCGCGACGGTGACTTCCCCCAGATCGGTCGAACAGTCGAGTATCTGACACCCGGTAAACTCAACGACGGTGTCTGGCAGTACTGGCAAGCTCGGGCCATTGAGGAAGCGGGGGACGACGAGCGCGCACAGGAACTCTACTCGGAGGCGGCGCAAAAGCGCAGCTACTACGGTTTTCTAAGTGCCGACAAAACCGGCATGCCCTACCGTTACAACGATCTCACGCCCAGTAGTGCCAACGCACCGACACTCCAAGGCGGGGTCGCCGAGCTTACTGTACAGCGGATAAAAGAGCTGATCGCTACGGACAATCGGCGCACGGCGCACGGTGAATGGACGTTTTTGCTGCAGCGGAGTGATGTTCCTACGCGTGCTGCCCTTGCAGCACTTGCGGATCAGGAATCATGGTTTCGCTTTGAGATAGATGCGGCCAACGGAGCCGAGCAGCACGATGTTCTGGCTTACCGTTTTCCGCTTGCCTATCGACGGGAGTTCGCGCTTGGCGCCAGCGCCGTCGACCTGCCATTGAGTGAGATTATGGCAATAGCACGGCGCGAGAGCGCGTTCTTTCCAAAGGCCCGCTCTTCGGCGGGCGCCCGCGGGTTGATGCAGTTAATGCCGAGCACAGGCCGCGCGGTCGCTAAATTGGCCGGCCTGCCGTCGTTAGGAACCTCGGCTCTCTATGACGTGTCACGCAACATTGCATTGGGCACGCGCTACTACCGCCAGCTGCTCGATGAATTCAGTCTAAGCCGTCCTGTGGCACTTGCCGCTTACAATGCGGGTCCAAATCGAGTGAAGAACTGGTTGGGAGACGACCTGCCCATGGATCAGTGGATCGAAACGATCCCGTTCAAGGAGACCCGCAACTACGTGAAGGCCGTATTGGCCTACGCGGTCATCTTTGATCACCGGCTCGGTGAAGACGCGAGCCTGCTCACGAGAACAGAGCGCTTTTCAAGGCTCTGATGATCAGTTTTGTCATACCCGTTCTGAACGAAGGCGACGAACTAGCACAAAGGTTGATCAATCTCAGAGCCGCTTTTCCGGCGAGTGAGATCGTAATGGTTGATGGCGGCAGCCATGATGCCAGTGTCGCTCACGGAATTTGCCACGCTGACGTTGTTCTACAGGGTCCGTGCGGCCGCGCCCGACAAATGAACCTGGGTGCTCAGGCTGCATCTGGCCCCTGGTTGTGCTTTTTACACGCGGATACGATCCCCGAATTCCGCGACGCGGACTTGATGCGGCAACTCACAGCAGAGCCGGGTTGGGGGTTCTGCCAAGTTAAGCTCAGCGGGCGCTCATCGCTCCTGCCGATTGTAAGCTGGTTTATGAATCGCCGATCTCGTTTTACATCGGTTGCGACTGGTGATCAGATGCTCGTTATACACCGTCGTTTGTTTGATGAGCATCAGGGGTTTGCAGACATACCGCTGATGGAGGACGTGGAGCTCTGCAAGAGGCTGCGTCGGTTGGTGCCCCCACGTGTGTTACCTCTGCGTGTACAGAGCAGTGGTCGACGTTGGGACCAAGAGGGTGCTCTGAGAACGATCGTGCTCATGTGGACACTTCGGTTGGCATATTGGTTGGGATGCTCTCCAAGCCTTTTATGGTCTCGCTATTACGGAGGAAAGCCGTCGTCGCTAACCCAAGCGTCACCTTGACCAGGCTGGTCCAGCAGTTTGCCAAGTGGCCCGTTCTCGGTCGGGTGAAGACACGCTTGACCTCCGAGTTCTCACCCGCGCTTGCCTTTCAGATTCATGTAGAGTTGATGAATCAGACGGCAGAGACGCTCGCCGCGTATTCGGCGCCCGCGGAACTGTGGCTGGATAGTGCCCCCACTGCTGCCGAATCGGGGACAGGCTCTACAGAACCAGAATCTGTGGTTAGTAACTCCTACGAAACTGGGCAGGTGTATCCGCAGGCCCTCAGTCCGACTATTCGCTTATTTGGTTCAGCTCCTCCGAGGATGCAGCAGGGCGCAACCCTGGGTGAACGCATGCTGAGGGCCCTACGTTCAGGGCTCAAGTCAGCGCGGCAAGTCGTACTAGTGGGCAGTGATTGTCCAGTACTTACTGCCTCGTATCTCGACCAGGCGTTTATCAGCCTAAGCGAAAAAGAGTTTGTGCTCGGGCCAGCCGAAGATGGAGGATTTGTGCTGTTGGGGGCTAGTTCAACAGAAGGGGTAGGAGCGCTTTTGAGGGCAGTTACAGAGGAAGATGATTGGTCCCTGGCGAAGGTATCCTGGGGCACAGATCAGGTACTTGAGCAAACACTGGAGCGGCTTGTTCACTACGGTCGCAGCGTGTCGCTTCTCGATACGCTTTACGACATCGACCGGCCGGCCGATCTGAGACGCTGGTACGCAGAGAGTGGTCGAATCACCATCGAAAGCAGCGCTTAGTGCGGCGATAGGCGATTCGTAACTACGCTTGAGCGACGGCCTGGGTACTCCAGCCTGAGCCCTTAAGATCAGAAGCGCCGCGATCGAGCTGCCGCTGCCTAAGAACCCATGCGATGGCGGCACTATAGCCGAGATTTGTCTGCAGCTCGTTGTCGGGATTGCTAAGAAACGAACGTTGGCTGGCCAACCCGCGAACTTTTGCCGCGATTTCGGGACGAAATGCGAGGTACCGGTCCCACACATCTCTGTGCTCGTTGGAGGTCACACCAAAGAGACCTAATCCCTCAATCTGTTCTCCAGCGCTGTCTGCCCCAGATGCCGTTCGCGAGCTTAATGCGACCTTTAATAATGCGCACTCTGCGTCCGGGCTCCACTCACCCAGGTACTGCAGCGTAGGGACAATGACTTGCCGGCGAAGGTGATCCGCCGTGATGGTCATAGAGGTGCTGATTGCTTCCATTATGATCCCTTCTCCGTCGACTTTCTCGTTTGCGACGTTGCCGATCTGGCCATGGGGCTTTCAATCACGCGAACTTCAAAAGCCGAAAATAGAAAGCTAACAATATTAGGGCCTTAGCGACATAACCTTACTGATAGACTACGAAACAGCGCGAATCTGGATCTAATATGACACGATTTTAAGAAAAATCCAGCCGATATTTTCGTTTTGCGCTCTGGAAAAGGTCAATAAATAACCTATTTGATCAAATATTAGCCACCAGCAATTTTCACCCGATACCCCTGCGCCTCGAGTATCGGTTTAATCACGTCCCGTTTGTCACCTTGAATCTCGATATGACCAGCTTTTACTGCACCGCCGACACCACACCTTTGCTTGAGTAGTTTCGCCAGAGCGGCGATGGCGGTGTCATTACCAGGAAGCCCGGTGATGACTGTCATCGCTTTGCCTCCACGTCCTTTTGATTCTCGACGCAAGCGAACAACGCCATCGTTTGGGTCGGTGAAGGCTGGTTTCGATGTCTTTTGTCGGCGGTTCGCCGAGCTCGGCTCCGTGACTTTATCCAACTGTCCCTTATCGGTGCTGTAGACGAGTCTGCTGTTCGAGTCCTTTCGGCGACTCATTGCGTTGCCCCTGCTATTGGTGAAGGTGTAGGGTACGCCGCTACGCCGCAGCAGCACTACCGACAATAGACAATGAGCACGGAATCAGAGAACGAGGACAGCAAAGGCTGCGAGAGCGACGAGAGCTACAGCCGTAAGTTGGAGAGCGTGCAGAGTGAGCTCGCTTTTCAGGGAGACACTCTGGACTCTCTGGATCGGTCACTGGCTTCTCAGCAGGCCGACATTCTCTTTCTTAAGCAACAGGTTCAGATTCTGGGCGCCGAGTTAAAACGAGTCAAAGAGGGTTTTGCGTCCAACGATTCGCACTCTTCGGAGGTTCCTCCTCACTATTAGGCGCAGCCATCGTGTGCGCCGTTTTCAGCCCTCGATGGTCCCGAACTTCGAGTACGAAGCCGCAACTTCAGAGTAACTGACACCTTTCATGCACTTATCAAGTTTTGGCGAAAAGTTTGCCTCGCCGAGCGGTATCAGCGAGCTGATGGAAGACTTGTCCACGGCGCTCGCGGACGATCCGTCGATCCTGTTCATGGGTGGCGGCAATCCGGGTCGAGTATTGGCCGCCGAAGAGTTGTTTCGCGATCAGCTCCAGGCGCTGCTGGATGACCCCGATCGTCGGCACGAACTGCTTGGGGTCTATCAATCGCCGAATGGCGATCGTGCGTTGCGCGAAGAGGTCGCCGCCTATCTACGTAAGTCAGTCGGGTGGGAAGTAGCGGCCGACAACATAGCACTCAGTAACGGGTCTCAATCGGCGTTTTTCGTGCTGTTTAACTTGTTAGCAGGCCCTTGCCCGGGCGGTGTCTCACGAAACGTTCGTTTGCCGTTTTCGCCCGAGTATGTCGGGTATCGTGATGTAGGTGTGGCTGATGGGTTGTTCCGCGCAGGCAGGCCTCAGATTGCACTGATCGATGACGAGACTTTTCGCTACCAGGTGGATTTTTCGGCCCTCAAACTTGGGCCTGACACGGGTGCGGTGTGTGTCTCCCGCCCCAGCAATCCCACAGGCGGCATGCTCACCGATAGGGAGCTTCAAGAGCTGGCCGACCGTTGCGGTGGTCAGCAGGTACCACTCATTCTTGACGGCGCTTATGGGCTCCCGTTTCCCGGGCTTGTATATGGGGGCGCAGAGGCTTTTTGGAACGACAATACGATCCTTACATTGAGCCTTTCAAAACTCGGTTTGCCCGGATTGCGTACGGGCATCGTTATCGCCCGCGAGGACATTACTGTCGCATTCAACCGAGCCAACACAGTACTCAATCTAGCGACCGGAACGCCCGGACCCCAGTTGCTGCGTGGCAGTCTTTTGAGTGGGCTTCTCGATCAACTGTGCACGGCCGAGATAAAGCCCTATTACGAGATGCGACGTGCGTTGGCGCTTGAGTGCTTCCGGAAGAACCGCGGCGACCTTCCAGTGCGATTGCATCAGTCCGAGGGCGGTTTCTTTCTCTGGCTGTGGTGCGAGTCCCTGCCCATCGACAGCCAGGAGCTGTATGAGCGGCTCAAACGGCGGGGTGTGATCGTCCTTCCAGGAAACGGGTTTTTTATGGGGCTTGACGAACCCTGGGATCACGAGCGCCAGTGTCTACGCATCTCCTTTGCCGGAGATACCGCTACAATTTCACGTGGGATCGAGATGATCTTTGAGGAGCTTCGCTCTGTTTATCGATAGCTTGTTGTTGACAGCTTTGCGCCGGATATCGCCGGAGCCGAGAGCGCATTTGGTGCGTTAGCTCCTCACGCAAGAGGGGTTTTGCCGGGGCGCTGAGCGCTGGCGTCCGGCCCCACGATTCGAAACCTAATACGAGCACAGGCAGGTTGCACCGATGACGGAACAGGAAAGAAAAGACTCACCGGAACAGATTGAGTTCCGCGCCTACTGTAGGAGATGGATTCAAGACAATCATCCGGGACAGCCTTCTATAAGGCTGCCATTGTCGCCGCTCGAAATCATGACTCGGGAGCAGCTCGATTACCTGCAGAGTTGGCAGAAGTCGGCTTACGACGCAGGGTTGGTGGGATGCGATTATCCCACCGAGGTCGGTGGCGGGGGCCGAAGCGACTGCCAGAGAGTCGCCAATGAAGAGCTCATTGGGGCAAAGACGCCCTTTTATCCCAACGTGATAGGGCTGGGTATGGCGGCTCCTACCGTTTTTCATCACGGGTCCGAGGAGCTCAAGCAGCGGCTCCTGCCGCGTTTATTTTCTGGTGAGGATATCTGGTGCCAGGGATTCAGCGAGCCGGGTGCCGGTTCTGATTTAGCCAGCGTGCAGACGTTTGCCGAGCGCAGTGGAGACACGTGGCGGATCAATGGCCACAAAGTATGGACCAGTCTTGCGCACTTCGCCGAGTGGATGATCCTGCTGCTGCGCACAGATAAGTCTCACAAGTACGATGGATTGTCGTACTTCGTGGTACCCATAGCATCGCGCATCGGGCAGGGCGTTACTGTGCGGCCCCTCATCAAAATGACCGGTGAGACAGGGTTCAACGAAGTTATCTTCGAAGATCTAGAAGTGAGCGACGCGTATCGGCTCGATGAGCTAGGCAAGGGATGGCAAGTGGCGATGACGACGCTCTTGCACGAGCGCGGTGCCGGCGGACTTACAACCCCTCGCGCGGGCGGCCTGAAAAGCGACGCCGCATTGACGGTGACCGCCCGGAGCGCGATCGAGCTGGCAAAGAACACGCGTCGGGGAGCAGCTCAGGCGTCCGACGATCCGCTGCTTCGGGATCGGCTAATGAAACAGGTGATCCGGGAGCAGGCGTTCACCGAGAACCAGCGTCGTGCGCGCGTTCCGGCACTCAACGATCACCCGATGAGGCTGGCGCTGCAAACCAAACTGCTCGCTACGGAACTTGCGCAGGATACTTCGGCTATCGCTCTGGACATCGCCGGACCTTCCGCTTCGCTCTATTTGGCGGATGACGCTGCACCGGCACGTGGCCAGTGGCCTCTCGCCTACATGAATTCCTTCGGCATGACGATCGCCGCAGGCACTAGCGAGATTCAGCGGAACATATTGGGCGAGCGTGTACTTGGCTTGGCGAAATCAAAATGATAACCGATCGGTACGACGCAAACAGGGGCGTAGATTAACTATGGGACAGCCAAACAACTACGGTTTTGAAGAGGAAGCCGCGTACTTGAAGGAGTCAGCGCGACGGTTCTTTGGTGACAAGCTACCGGTAAACGAGCTCCATGCCCTTGTTGCAGGCGATCCAAACCCCGAGTCAGAAGCGAATGTACCGTGGCCCACCGAGCTATGGGGTCAGATGGTAGAACTGGGTTGGCCATCACTGTTGGTGCCGGAATCCTGCGGAGGTGTTGGCATGCCGTGGGTAGCAGTGGCGGCGTTACTTGAAGAGAACGGCCGCGCAGCTTGTCCATCACCGTTGCTTTGCAGCTTACAGAGCGCCGCAGTGCTCAAGGCCTGTGGGGACGCAGGTACTGATGCGCTGTCAGAACTGGCGGTTGGCCGTGCCGCAACGCTTGCATGCCTTGATGAATCAGCCAGTCTCTACGGCCATTCGGTGCACCTGGTAGATGGAAAACTCGAAGGTTCCGCGCACTTCGTACAGGACGCCGAAAAGGCAGAGAAACTTTTGGTGCTTGCTCGCGTTGTGACCTGCGAGGACGAACCGCCCTCCAGCGAGAGCGACAAGGTGGCACTCTGCTGGGTCGATGCGGATGCGCAGGGCCTCAGCTTTAAACGCAACGCGATTGTTGATCTGACGCGTGACCAGGCGCGCATTAGCTTTTCGGGAGTGTCAGCGCAGGTTGTGCTGCAAGATGCAGCCGCGGCTTGGCAATCGGCACTACCCGCGCTCTGGGTATTGGCAAGCGCCGACATGGTGGGCGCTGCCGAGTGGCAGCTACAGACTACCGTTGAGTATGCGCAGCAGCGCAAACAGTTCGAACGGCCGCTCGGGTTTTTTCAGGCGGTCAAGCATGACTTGGTCAACGTAATGATCGCTATCGACGAGAGCAAATCCTTGCTCTATAGCGCGGCTTGCGCCCTAGACTGGGAGCCAGAAAAAGCCCTTCAGTTAGCGCATATGGCTAAGGCGTCCGCCACAGAGACCGCGGCGCTTGCGTCAGGCCGTTCCGTTCAGTGCCACGGGGGTATCGGGTTCACCTGGGAATGCTATCTGCACCTCTACTTCAAACGCCAGGAGCACAGCCAGAGACTTTGGGGCGACGCAGCATGGCATCGGTCCCAGTTGGCCGAAATTCTTATTTGAGCCTAGGCACCCTGGCTTGTTCAGAGGCTCACTAGGTACTGAGTTCGGTGTTGGTTAGGCTGCTACGCGCTTTTCGAGGTCAAATTCCTCCATGAAGCGCATAAGCCGGTCCCGGTCGCCGGAGCGTTCTCGAGTCTTGGAAAGCAGGTGAGGGCTGCGCGCCTCCCGGTCCAGAAACAACTTGCCCGTAACTCTTGCGGCTTCCGTCGCCGCTGCTAGCCACACAATCGTATCGGCGCCTTCATCCGGTGTTCTGAGAATCCGCTTGGTCACGGTGTGGAAACCGGGGAGTGCGCTTTCTACGCCGGGAGTATCGGCCCATCCAGGATGCATCGCATTGACCACGATTCCGTCACCCGCCCAGTCCTCGGCCCATTCCTCGGTGACGATGGTTAATGCGCGCTTGCAGCGGGCATAAGCAACCGCACCGTTGTAGCCTTCGGAGCTGGCGTGAAGCTGTTCAATGTCGAGCTTTTGGGTGTACATACCGCCGGATACGACGTTGACAACTCGGCTTGCGCCTCCAGTTTGAGCGGCCTGTTTCAACAGCGGGTGCAAACCTCGGGTCAGGCGCCAGGGACTCAACAGCAACAGCGCAAACGATTGTTCGAGGTTTTCGGAAGTTTCGGTCCAATCGTTGAACAATGCACCGGCATTGTTCACCAGCACGTCGATTGGCTGGCCTTGCCGCAGTAAGCGCTCTATCAGATCATCCACGTCGCTCATGAGCGATAGATCGGCAAGTTCATAGCGTATGCGCTCGTTACCACTCTCGCTGATCAGGTTTGCCACTACCTCTGACGCTCGTTGTTCATTGCGCATGACCAGGATCAACTCCGCGCCGCGATCAGCAAGCGCCCCGGCGGTCGCCAGGCCCAGTCCCGAACTCGCACCGGTGACAACCACGCGCTTGTGGGTCAGATCTGCGCTTATCGGTCGCCAGTGCTTGCGCCCGCGGTTATAGCCCCACTTTGAAAACATCGCGATTCCAGGCCAAACCAGCTTATCTGCGGTGCGCGTGGATGACGAGGTCTCCGGCAACTTGAACTGGTCACCCAAAGCACGCCCGAGGCTGCGTACGGCAGACCTGCCCATCCGATGCATGCCGCTTTCTAGTGCGCTCTCCAGGGTAGAGAAGGGGGCTTTTAAGGTGAAATCAGCGCGGTAATCGATGCGTGTTCCATCATCCGTCTCGGTAAATTCGATCGTGTCGACAGCGTCAAACAGCCAGCCTGTCGCCGACAGCGCGATGCGGTGAGGCGGTTCGAATTCGACGATCTCGTAACGTAAATCGATGAAGCCGACAGGCAACTTGCAGCGCACATCGAATGTGCTCCCCAGCCCGATCGGCCCGGAGGAGGTTTTGGTCGCCTTGTAGGCGGTGACGTCCCATTCAGCGGACGTACGAAAGTCCGCGACATAGCGAAAACACTCATCGATCTTTCGATCGACCGTGGTGGTCTCCTTGAGCTCTATCATCGTTTTAACTGGGTTTTGTGGTTTGCTTAAGTTACGAAGTCGCACGATTCCCAGTTCACCGAGAATGGCACGCTCGACGTTGCGTAAATCGCTGAATAAGCCTATCTCGCGGCGGCAGCCGCTAGTCGTCGACCCAGATCTTCCGCAGGGGCTCGCCGAAGTCGTCGTAGATCATTTTTTGTCGACTGCGCTGCGCTCGTGTTTTACGAACTGGTTTGCGCTTCTGTTTAAGTGCTTCCCGTCGCGCTTCGATGCGCGCTACAACATCGGGTATGGGTGTCCTGGACTGTTTTGGCTCACCAAAAATCGGTGTGCTTGACGGTGGAGGTCTCTCACCCGGGTCCCAGGCGCTCGTGCCTGTCTCTACCATGCGCACCTCCCCTCCCGACTGTAAAAACTGGTCGGTCTGGGCGATCAACTCTTCTCTCAGTGCGGCTTTGCTTTTTCGCTCTGTGAGAACTTTGGGGGCTGGTCTAAATGTTAGTTTTCTTTTGTCCACCTCAATCCACCTACGTGCACATTTGTCCACCTATGCGCACTTAATTGGTAGGTCCCAACCAAAGGATGCATCTCTATGCAAACATAGGAATCAAACAGCAACCGGAGAGTATAGCGTGCTGTGAACTGGTTATCGGAGACCTGGTTCTGGGATAATCGCAACGCCCTAACTACAGGTCCCTACATCTATGCTCTGGTTCATCTTGGCTATCGCCACTTTTTTTGTCTTCTCCTACCTGGTGTTACGTGGAGAGGATCTCTCTTATCTCGACAGTCCGTTACCGCTGCTAGGTAGGCAGCCGGAGTCGCCGGAGCTGGCACAGGCCCTGAGTCCAATACGGGAGTTTGCTGCCGAATCCGGCGGCGGCAGCTTACTCGGAAAGGCCAAGATCCTGCAGGCTCGGCGATTTATGGATTCCATGACAGATGGGCGGACGTTTGAGTGCAAATTCGAGTCAGTGAGTAATGATCAGGTCGTCGGCGAATGGGTAGTCGCGCCGGGTTCTGCAAGCGATCGGCGACTGCTTTACATCCACGGCGGAGCCTTTATGGCCGGTAGCCCCCGCAGCCATCGGGCCGTCACTGACCGCCTTGCGAGGCTCACGGGAGCTTCGGTGTTTGCGGTGGACTACCGACTCATGCCTGAACACCGTCGGATCCAGGGCATCGAAGACTGCAGGCGAGCTTACCGCTGGATGCTGGACCACGGTCCCAATGGGCCGGAACCCACGAGTTGGCTGGTTGTGGCTGGAGATTCGGCGGGCGGCAATTTAACGCTATCGCTCCTGGCTTGGGTTCGCGATCAGAAACTGCGGCAGGCCGATGCGGGCGTGGCCTTCTCGCCAGCGACGGACGGTGCTCTGGATGCTCCGAGCCTGCGTGAGCATATCGCAACAGATGTGATGCTCGGCCCTGCGTTTGGCCCGCTGGCGCGATTTCCAAAGGTCTTATTGCTCTGGTATACATGGATCACCACACGGATGATGCCGCGAGATGCCAGAATCTCGCCCGTTCGCGACGATCTGCAAGGTCTGCCGCCCATACTTGTCCAGGCCAGTGACTCAGAGATGCTGCTCGACGATTCTCGTCGCTACGTGGCAAAAGCGCAGGCTGCGGAATCGCCCGTGGTGCTCCAAACCTGGCCTGGAATGCCTCACGTATGGCAAATCTTCACCCCCGATTTGCCCGAAGCCGAGGAGGCTTATCAGAAGATCGCAGAGTTCCTCGACTCGGTAGCGAAGGGTTCGGTAGCCGAGCAAGCTGCGTGAATGCGCTGCGTTCAACCCTGGTGTTTTTCTGGATGGTGCTCAGCATCATTCCCTGCGGTACTGGCCTTTTATTGTGTTCACTGTTCCTGCCTTCGGACAAGCTCTGGCGGTGGTTCGCGATTCCTTGGCTGAGCGGAGTGATCGGCGCAGCCAGAATTCTTGGCGGTGTCGACTATCGAGTTCAGGGCGTGGAAAGGCTGCCGGGGGAGGGCGACAAGCGACGAGTGATTCTGGTCTCGAAACACCAATCGACCTGGGAGACGTTTTTCTTTCCCAGCATGATGCCGCGACTGCTGGCGTTCGTTTTTAAGAAAGAACTTCTTCGTATCCCGGTATTCGGATGGTGTATGAGTCGTCTCGATATGGTCCACATCGACCGCAGCAAACGAGCAGAAGCCTGGAACAAAGTGGCCCAGCTGGGAGAAGAACTCATGGACCGGGGGAAGTGGATCATCATGTTCCCCGAGGGGACGAGAAGTGAGCGAGGCGGTCAGGGCAGCTATAAGAGCGGCGCTAGTCGTCTTGCAGTGGCTACCGGAGCTCATCTTGTGCCAATCGCGGTGACGTCGGGCCGTTGTTGGCCCCGTAAATCATTCTGGTTTATCCCAGGTCGCATTGATGTTTCGATAGGTGACCCTATCGACCCGGGTGAGAAGAGTGCTGACAGTCTCATGCAGGAGGTAGAAACTTGGATCGAGGCTGAGATGCGAAGGATTGATCCCCAGGCCTACGCATCCGAAGCAGCTCGGGTGGCCTAAGCCGATGCGGTCAACTCCGTCCTTGCCCCAGTGTCTGGTTCTCATCATAAGCGACGACAAAGTTTGGCGCGATAGCTGGTCGACGCAACTGCGGCTGGCCGAGAACAGTCTGGATACCAGCGATCACGCGTTTGAACTTGTGGTTGAAGAGAGCGCAAGCGGTGAGGCCGCGCTCGAATTTGCGCGCGCGGAGGGTCGACTCCAGGCCGTGGTTGTCGATGCCGAGAGTGCGGAGAGCGATGTGTCTGCAACAAGTGAATCGGCCAGCGGACGCAGCTTGGTCGAAGATCTTCGCGGCGCGCGCAGCGAGATTGATCTGTTCCTGGCTGTACCGGCGGCATTAGCTGCCTCGCAGCGAGAGACCCTGACCTCGGGTGTCGCTCGCATTCAGCTGGTCGATCTGGCTGTACCGTCGACCATGGTCGTCCTGGTCTCGCTTTTCGCCACTGCGTGGCGTGGACAGGTGCCGTTTCACTCCTGGCTGCGCTTTGCGGGAGCGGCGCCGGGCCCGGTTTTGCCGGTACTGGCGAT
>JBCCNK010000039.1:0-19122 GCA_039025875.1 Pseudomonadota bacterium | reverse complement strand
CTACCAAGGGGCTGACCTTGCCGTTCGTCAGCTACGGCGGTACGAGCCTGATTACATCCTGTGCTCTGCTGGGCATGGTGCTGCGGGTTGCCGGAGATCAGGATCAGGAGACTCAAACACAGAAGAGAAGCCAACGTTCGCGGCGCCAGCCAAGCGGGTCGGGGTCCAAGGTATGAGCGGCAAGCCTTTAGCGATTCTCAGCGCTGGCGGTACGGGTGGACATGTCTACCCGGCTTTGGCGATTGCCGAGGTTCTGCGCTCCCGCGGCTATCGTTTGCTGTGGGTCGGGACTCGCCAGGGTATTGAGAATCGCCTCGTGCCCGAGGCCCAGATTGATCTTCACTGTCTCCCGATGAAAGGCTTCCGTGGCAAATCACCTTTCGCTCGTCTACAGGCGGTCTTGCTTCTCTTCGTCTCTTTCATCTTTGCGCTCGGACTCATGATTAGGCTTCGACCGGCGTTTGTGATCGGATTGGGTGGATATCCGTCCTTGCCGACTTCTTTTGCAGCGTGGATTACTGGTCGAACCCTGGCGCTTCAGGAGCAGAACGCAATACCAGGTAGCGCGAATCGCTTGCTAGCTCGTTTTGCGAAGCTGATCGGGACCGGGTTTCCGGATGTGCTGGTCACCTACAGTCAGGCAAAGCACATTGGTAACCCAGTGCGTCGCGACCTGACCCAGTTGAATGCGAAACACCCGTGGAAAGTGCCGAAGGATCGTCCTCTTCAGATACTCGTTCTGGGAGGAAGCCTGGGGGCGAAGCCGATAAATGATGCTGTCCCAGTGGTAGCTGTCGCGCTGGGTGAGGACTTCTTATGGTGGCACCAAACTGGTGACTCCCACTTTGCCAGCGTGCAAGCCGCCGTAAAGAAGATACCGGGATTCCGGGTTTCGGCCTTCATCGACGATATGGCGGCTGCTTATGCATGGGCCGATCTCGTACTGTGTCGAGCTGGAGCTCTCACGGTTGCAGAATTGGCGGTATGTGGGCGACCGTCGATTCTGGTACCACTGCCACACGCTATTGACGATCACCAGACCGCTAACGCCCGCTACCTTGAACGCGCCGGTGCAGCGAGGCTTCTTCCCCAGAATCGATTGCAGGATGAATTGCCGGCGGTGTTGCAACAGCTAAGGTCGAGTGTCACCCAGCTGGCGTCTATGGCAGAGGCCGCCGAGTCCTGTGGTCGCCCACAGGCTGATCAATCCTTCGTGGACGAACTCGAGGCGCTGGTTGCATGAGCGGTGCTCCTCATCCAATCGCATCGGAAATGCGGCGAGTTCGCCATATCCACATGGTGGGCATCGGTGGTAGCGGTATGAGTGGCATTGCCGAGGTTCTTGTAAACCTGGGATTTGCCGTGAGCGGATCCGACCTGCGTTCGAGTGGTGTGACTCAAAGGCTCGAATCTTTAGGCGTGTGTTTTAAAGAGGGCCACGACGAGCGTCTGATCGAGGGAGCTGATGTGGTCGTTATCTCCAGCGCGGTGAAACCAGAAAATCCGGAGTTCCTTGCAGCGCGCCGCTCCCAGGTCCCGATTGTTCCCCGAGCTGAGATGCTCGCGGAGTTGATGCGTCATCGCTACGGGATTGCGATTGCTGGTACTCATGGCAAAACAACAACCACTAGCCTGATAGCTGCGATCTTCGGTCAGGCAGGACTCGATCCCACGTTCGTGATTGGTGGCCGGTTGAACAGCACTGGAACGCATGCCCAGTTAGGTGCCGGACGTTTTCTAATAGCAGAAGCCGATGAGAGTGACGCGTCGTTTCTGCACTTGCAGCCCAAGGTCACAGTGGTGACCAACGTAGAAGCCGATCACATGGAGACCTATCAAGGGGACTTCTCGCAGCTAAAGGATGCGTTTGTCGAGTTTCTACACAACCTCCCTTTCTACGGTCTCGCGGTCTTGTGCGCCGACGATCCGGTTGTTCGCGAAATCGGCACCGATCTTGGTCGACCTGTGCTTCGCTATGGATTCGACTCAAGCGCAGACTATCGCATCACTCAATTCAAGCCCGACGGATTAAGAAGTAAGTTCACGCTCGAGCGGCCCCGAGATAAAGAGTCGCTCGCTGTGACGCTCAACATGCCGGGTCGCCACAACGTGTTGAACGCTGCGGCAGCGATTGTGGTCGCGGATGACCAGGAAATCCATACCGATGAAATCGCTCGTGCGCTACGGAACTTTAGCGGAGTCGGTCGTCGATTTTCGGTCATTGAGCGTCTGAAACTAGCGGAGCGGACCGTGACCCTCGTCGACGACTATGGGCATCATCCCACAGAGGTTGCTGCAACGCTGGACTCGGTTCGCCAGGGGTGGCCGAGTCGCCGGGTTTGCATGGTCTACCAGCCACACAGGTTCACGCGAACACGAGATCTTTATGATGATTTCGTCGCCGTGCTTGCCCAGACCGATCTGCTGGTTCTCATGGAGGTATACCCCGCAGGCGAGGAAGCGATCTCTGGCGCCGACAGCCGTTCTCTGGCGCGTAGTATTCGACAACGCGGCCAAATAGATCCGCTCTACGCGACCAGTGAGGAGCAGGTAGTCAGTCTGCTGTCGGACGTTCTGGAGAACGATGATGTTCTGGTAACCCAGGGCGCGGGTGACATTGCAGGACTTGCCCGCACACTGCAGGCGGATAGTCAGACGTGAGTAGACGTGAGCGCCTCCAGGGCTTAAGTCTCGGCCTCCTTTGCGGCGGCGTGTCGCGTGAGCGGCAAGTGTCGCTCGCGAGCGGCGAAGCTGTGCTCTCAGAATTGCGCAGTTCCGGTTACAGCCCTCGCATAATAGATCCTGCAGAGCCTCGTTGGTGGCAGCAGGTAATCGGTCTCGACCTCGTATTCAATGTTCTCCACGGCCCCATGGGTGAGGATGGTGTCGTGCAGGGCATGCTGGAATGCCTCGGCGTCGTTTGCACCGGCAGCGACGTGCTTGGTTCGGCGCTCGCCATGGACAAACAAAAATCCAAGCAGGTTTGGCAAGCCTGCGGCTTACCTACTCCAACCTACCGCATCGTGAAGTCTATCGAAGATGCTCGCTCGCTCATCGATGAGTGGGGTGGGTATTTCCTCAAGCCAGTTCTTGAAGGTTCGAGCATCGGTGTGAGTTGTGTTCGTAATGAGGACGATCTCACCAATGCGTGGAGCCGAGCCAGTGAGTGCGCGGGGCCGGTTCTTGCAGAGGCAATTGTCGATGGTCCCGAATACACGGTCGCCGTTCTAGGGGATAGAACACTGCCCGCCATTCGCATCACAGCAGCGGAGGAGTTCTACGACTACGTCGCAAAGTACGAGACAGAGACGACTCGATATCAAGTTCCCTGCGGTCTGAATGAAAGGCAAGAGATCGAGCTTGAAGAGCTTGCATTGGCAGCCTTTCGGGCTCTTGGTTGCAGTATCTGGGGCCGAGTTGATGTTCTGGCTGATGCAGATGCGAAGCTGCAGTTACTTGAGGTCAATACGATCCCTGGCATGACGGATCACAGCCTCGTACCGAAAGCCGCCCAAGCTGCTGACATTCCGATGATCGACTTGCTGGAAGAGGTGCTCGAGCTCTCCTGGATTGCTGCCCGGTCGGGAGGTGCTGCGTAATGGGAGCAAAACGAAACGCGCATCGCAACAAAGTGGCTGAGCAAAAGACCGGTTTCGGTGACCTGATGAGATCTCTGATTGAAGCGGTACCGCGCGCACTGGCTCTGGGGGTCGCGGCAGCGCTGCTCCTGTTCGGATTCACTCTTTTTGAGGGTCTGCAACGCGTGCCGGTCGAACGTGTTCTGGTTCTGGGAACGCTAGCCCACACGCAGGAGAACGCTGTCCGCGAGGCACTTGGTCCTCATCTCGACTCTGGATTGCTGCTCGTTGACCTACAGCGCTTACAGAATCGTCTCCAGGAACTGCCCTGGGTGTTTCGCGCCGAAATACGTCGTCGATTTCCCGATACGCTGGAGGTACGAGTCGTCGAACAGCAGCCGATCGCCCGCTGGGGTGAAAGCAGTTTTCTGAATCACGAGGCGAAAGTCGTCAGCGTCGCGGACTCAGAACGCTGGCGCGACCTGCCAAGCATCAGTGGCGTAGAAGGGAACGAAGAGATTCTGGTTGAACGCTACATGCAGCTGCGAGAGCGATTGGCGAGTACCGGTCTTGCGCCTCGAGCCTTACAGCAGGACGGGGTAGGTCAGCTCTTTGCGACCCTGGGAGACGGAATCGAAGTCGCGTTGGGTGCAGAGCAATTCACGATCCGCCTGGAGCGTTTTGTGGCTCTCTGGGAATCAGAACTAAAAACTGCCGAACGAGAGATAGCGCGTGTAGATCTTCGCTATGAGACCGGTGCGGCCGTGGCTTTTGTTCAGGAGCCGCAACCGCAGTCTTCCTTTGTTTCCTATGTCGAGCAGAATTGATGGCCTCCAGTAAACCTCAAAGAATGATCGTCGGCCTGGATATCGGCACATCAAAAGTGGTCGCGATCGTCGCCGAGGTCGCACCGGACGACAGTATCGAGATAGTGGGTATTGGTTCCCATCCGTCCAAGGGTATGAAAAAGGGAGTTGTCGTAAATATCGAGTCAACGGTGCAGTCGATTCAGCGCGCCGTTGATGAGGCAGAGCTGATGGCTGGGTGTCAGATTCACTCAGTATTCGTCGGTATTGCCGGTTCGCACATTCGCAGTCTCAATTCGCACGGAATTGTGGCTATTAAGGACCAGGAAGTCCTCGAGCAAGACCTTGAGCGAGTGATCGACGCAGCACGGGCCGTAGCGATTCCAGCTGATCAGAAAGTCCTTCACGTACTCCCACAGGAGTATGTGGTGGATAACCAGGAGGGCATTAAGGAGCCGCAGGGAATGAGCGGCGTTCGTCTGGAGGCGAAGGTTCATCTTGTGACCTGTGCTGTCAACGCGGCGCAGAATATTGAGAAGTGCATCAGGCGCTGCGGCCTAGAGGTCGAGGACATCATTCTCGAGCAGGTGGCTTCTTCGCACTCCGTTCTAACCGACGATGAGAGGGAGCTTGGTGTGTGTCTGGTCGATATCGGCGGTGGTACTACCGACATCGCAATTTTTACGGAAGGCTCTATTCGTCACACGGGTGTAATTCCCATCGCTGGTGATCAGGTTACCAATGACATCGCGATGGCCTTGCGAACTCCATCCCAGTACGCCGAAGAAATCAAAATCCGCTACGCATGTGCACTGACCCAGCTTGCGGCGGCGAACGAGACAATCAAAGTACCCAGTGTTGGTGATCGCCCGCCTCGTGATCTCTCGCGCCAGTCTCTCGCCGAAGTCGTCGAACCTCGCTATGACGAACTGTTTACGTTGATTCAGGCGGAGCTACGTCGCTCTGGCTTCGAGGACCTGATTCCGTCGGGAATCGTTCTCACCGGCGGCACCTCGAAAATGGAGGGAGCCGCTGAGCTTGCAGAAGAGATCTTTCACATGCCGGTGCGTGTGGGCTATCCGCAGTGCGTTGAAGGGCTGGCTGACATTGTCCGGAACCCGATTTATGCCACGGCTGTGGGGCTGTTGATGTACGGAGTCGCCCACGGAGAGGAAGCCGGTAGAGGTCGTGCGCGCGGTAACCAGGCGCCCTGGTGGTCACGCCTGGCGGCGTGGATGCGTCGCAGCTTTTAGTTTTTTTGGGTAAGAGTGCCGTCGAGAGACGGTCCAATAAAGGGGAAGTGAACTATGTTTGAACTCGTCGATAACGTTCCACAAAGTGCGGTAATCAAGGTGATCGGTGTAGGCGGCGGCGGAGGCAACGCAGTCAAACACATGATCGAAAATCAGGTCGAGGGAGTGGACTTCATCTGCGCAAACACCGATGCGCAGGCGTTGGCCGATGTCGACTCTCCCACCGTGCTGCAATTGGGTGGAGAGATAACCAAGGGCCTTGGTGCGGGTGCCAACCCTGATATTGGTCGCGCTGCCGCTGTCGAAGACCGGGAGCGTATCGCGGAGTCTCTACGCGGCGCTGACATGGTCTTCATCACGGCTGGAATGGGTGGTGGCACGGGTACCGGTGGAGCCCCGGTGGTGGCAGAAGTTGCCCGCGAACTTGGCATATTGACCGTCGCTGTGGTTACACGTCCCTTTAGCTTTGAAGGCCGAAAAAGACTGAAAATCGCTGACGCCGGCCTCGGGGAACTTCAGGAACATGTTGACTCTCTAATCACCATTCCGAACGAGAAGTTGCTGGAGGTTTTGGGGAAAAATACCAGCTTATTAGATGCCTTCAAGGAAGCAAATGATGTACTTTTGGGCGCCGTCCAGGGCATCGCAGACCTAATAATTCGCCCTGGCATGATCAATGTGGATTTCGCCGATGTTCGGACTGTGATGTCCGAAATGGGCATGGCGATGATGGGCACGGGAAGTTCGCGCGGCGAGAATCGAGCTCGCGAGGCGGCAGAGCGAGCCATCCACAGCCCCTTGCTGGATGATATCGACCTAGCGGGTGCGCGCGGAATTCTTGTGAACATCACAGCTGGCCTTGATATGTCACTCGGTGAGTTTTCTGAGGTTGGTGACACGATAGAAGAGATAGCTTCGGAAGAAGCGACTGTCGTTGTGGGAACAGTGATTGATCCTGAGCTCAGCGATGAACTGAAGGTAACTGTGGTAGCGACCGGCTTGGGGTCACCGGTGTCTCGAACGACTCTACAGGTAATTGAGTCGCCTCGAGTGTCGAAGCAGGCAGCGGTCGGTTCCGATGCTGTGGAGCCACGTGATGCGGTAGATGCGACACACGCGATAGACGCGATAGACGCGTTGGATCAACGGGCTGAGCCCGATTACCGAGAATACGACAAGCCGGCAGCGAGACGCGGAGCTGTTCGGGGAGGTGGAGCAGCCGCTACAGCTGAAAAGCTGGGGGACGATTACTTTGACATTCCGGCCTTTCTACGTCGGCAAGCGGACTGAAGTATGGAGTAGCAGCTTTGGCTCGCTGCTTTGGTTCGCAAAATAGGTTCGCAAAATAGGTTCGCACGGTAGAGGCGCATGCTAGGCAGGAGATCAGTCGAATGTTGGGGCGATAGCAGTCTCTTTGGCGTTGTTGACGAAATCGGCGATGTTTCAACGCTAGAGCCTTGATTTGAATGCCTTGACGCTGATGTTTTGACTGCTTGGCTTTAAAGTAGCGACAAAGCGGCGACAAAGCGGCGACAAAGCGGCGACGGTGGCATGAGCTTTGGGTAAACCTGCAGTCCGGCTAGTTCGCCGATCACCGCTTTAAGTCCCGCGGAAATCGGTAAGACGAGTAAGACGAGTAAGACGAGTAAGACGAGTAAATAGTGGGTTAGGACTTCGGTCGGTCGGGTGACGACTCTGTAACTGCTGGCCGCGTACGGGACGCTCATGTACGCGAGCTTGGGTCAGGGCGTCGGAAGATCTGAGCTAAACACGGAGGTTGTATGATTCGACAGCGGACGTTACGCAATGCCATTAAGGCAACCGGCATCGGCCTGCACACGGGTGAAAAAGTCTACCTGACCCTTGCTCCCGCACCCATCGATACAGGAATCGTTTTCAGACGCGTTGATTTAAGTCCCGTTGTTGAGATTGCTGCCAACGCAATGCTGGTGGGTGAGACCACACTATCAACAACTCTTGTTGATCAGGGCGAGCGTGTTTCTACCGTCGAGCACTTGCTCTCTGCCATGGCGGGGCTTGGTATAGATAATGCCTATGTCGATCTTAGTGCCAGTGAAGTGCCGATCATGGATGGCAGCGCCTCGCCATTTGTTTTTCTTATCCAATCGGCTGGTATAGAGCAACAGCCCGCGCCTAAGAAGTTTATTCGAGTCAAGAAGACGGTCACGGTAGAAGACGGCGACAAAGTCGCCACTTTCCGACCTTTTGACGGATTTAAAGTCTCCTTCACTATTGATTTTGATCACCCCGTCTTCCGGGATCGCAAGGCGCACGCGGAGGTCGATTTTTCGAGCACATCGTTCGTAAAGGAGATCAGTCGTGCGCGCACATTCGGTTTTATCCACGAGATCGAGTATATGCGCTCAAAGGGGCTCGCGCGGGGCGGAAGCGTCGATAACGCTATCGTCGTTGGCGAGTACCGAATTCTGAATCAGGATGGACTTCGCTACGAGGATGAGTTTGTTCGCCACAAGGTGCTCGACGCCATCGGTGATCTCTACCTGTTGGGCTACAGCCTAATTGGGGAATATCAGGCATTCAAATCTGGTCACGGCCTCAACAACAAATCGTTGCGGGCACTGATTGCACAGCCGGACGCCTGGGAAATGGTGACGTTTGAGGACGCCGAGGCAGCACCAATTTCCTATGGGACGGCGCCGCTTGCGGCTGCAGTATGAGCGTCGCGTAGGACCCTAACGAGCGCCGAAAGAGCACGGAGCTACCGCTGGCGGAGACGACCTTTTCAGCGGACTGATTCAGCGGTCTAATTCAGCGGTCTACTTCAGCGGTCTACTTCAGCGGTCTACTTCAGCGGTATAAGCTAACCTGACTGGACATCTCAATCCCTGAGACACCCTGGGGGCAGGGGCCGGTCGGGGCTGCTAGGATCTTGCTCTCCACCTCCGGTCAACATTAGACGGTGTCGCTATTCCCTACGCTGTGTAGCTTCCGTAAACGCTGTCCGTATCCTCTAGCCAGCGCAGTTTCACAATGACTGAGCCGGCGTCTACAGCAAGTAAGTAGAGTGGCCACCTCTACCGTGCTGATGTAGAACTTGATTCGCGCTCCTCTGACCCCAATATTTGCAACTATTAAAGGAAGGGCTTCTCGACTAGCTCTCTTGCGGCTCAAGCGTTGCCTATCGGCTGGAAGGGTTTTCTCTTCGTAGACAACTGAATCTTGTCGGATGAAAACAGCCGAGGCTTTAGAGAGCTGCGGCCTCAAAGTCCGCAAGTGGTCCCGCCACCCCATAAGGATGGATGCGTTACCGCAACCAGCAGGTGTTAGCTCAGGACTGAGAGGTCCGATACACTCAAACCCTGGCTGGAGCGAATCGGGCACCGCGCTCTCCGCCCAGTGGTTAGTGTTTCAGGAGATAGATAAGGGAAGCGTAGCGATAGTGGCTCAGCGACGGCGCCACTAGCTGGCAGCGAATAGAGTTTGCATAAATACAATCCGGATTTCAGGTCAGCGAGAATCGACTTCGGATCCACACTCATCGGCATCAAGAACCCAGAATGATTACCTCAACTCTGAAAAAAGTTTTCGGCACGCGGAATGACCGTGAGCTCAAGCGAATGCGCAAGGTCGTCAAGCGCATCAACGCAATGGAGCATGCGCATCAGGCGCTTAGCGACGAAGAGCTTGCGGCGAAAACCGGAGAGTTTCGCAACCGGCTTCAGCAGGGTGAAACCTTAGACGCCCTTCTTCCCGAGGCGTTCGCCGTTGCTCGCGAAGCCAGTATGAGAACCCTGAACATGCGTCATTTCGATGTTCAGTTGATCGGAGGCATGACACTACATGACGGTCGAATTGCAGAAATGCGGACGGGGGAAGGCAAGACCCTGGTCGCTACGCTTCCCGCTTATCTTAACGCTCTATCGGGCAATGCCGTTCACCTGATAACAGTAAACGATTACCTGGCGAGCCGCGATGCGCAGTGGATGCAACCCTTGTACAGCTTTTTGGGGTTGCGCGTCGGCGTTGTACGCGCCGGTCAATCCGCCGAAGAAAAAAAGACAGCCTATGAGGCGGATATCATCTACGGCACCAATAACGAATTCGGTTTTGATTATCTGCGTGACAACATGGCGTTTTCACTTGCGGATAAATTACAGGGCAAGCTGAACTTTGCGATTGTGGATGAGGTTGATTCAATTCTCATCGACGAGGCCCGCACACCGCTCATTATCTCAGGTGCGGCGCAGGACAGTTCCGATCTGTACCGAAGGATTAATGCGCTGGTGCCAAAGCTGGACCGTGAGGTCGATCTTTCCGAAGGCGACGAGACAGAATCGAGCCCTGATGCCGAGCCCAGCCAGCCAGGTCACTACACGGTCGATGAGAAGCTGCGTCAGGTCGAGTTGACCGAGGCGGGGCACGAGTTCGTCGAGGACCTACTCGTCAAGGAGAAGCTTCTTGAAGAGGGTGATAGCCTGTACGCGTCGACTAACCTGAGCCTTCTTCACCATGTGCACACCGGACTTCGGGCGCACGCCATGTTCAACCGTGATGTTGAATACATTATCCAAGAGAACCAAGTTGTTCTGATTGACGAGCACACTGGCCGGACGATGCCCGGACGTCGCCTGTCTGAAGGATTGCATCAGGCCATTGAGGCGAAGGAAGGTGTTCACATTCAAAGCGAAAGCCAGACCTTGGCGTCTACGACCTTCCAGAACTATTTCCGTCTTTATGGAAAGCTGGCGGGCATGACCGGTACGGCGGATACCGAAGCCTTCGAGTTTCGCCAGATCTATGGCCTTGACGTCGTTGTCATCCCAACGAACAAAGAAATGGTGCGTCAGGATCTCAACGATCTGGTCTACCTGACCCGCGATGAGAAGTTCGAAGCAATCGTGGAGGACGTGCAGCACTGCATGGAACAGGGAGCTCCTGTGCTGGTTGGTACGGCGTCGGTGGAAACGTCCGAGGAACTGTCAGCGCGCTTCAAGCAAGACAAAATTCCCCACAAGGTTCTTAACGCCAAGTTCCACGAACAAGAAGCCGAGATCATTGCGCAGGCGGGCCGTCCAGGGGTCGTTACGATTGCGACCAACATGGCCGGGCGCGGTACCGACATAGTGCTGGGTGGCAATATTGAAGCAGAACTTCGCCAGGCTTCAGGTGCAGAGGAGACAAAGCTTGAGGCGATCAGGAAGGATTGGGAGGAGCGCCACCGCACTGTACTGGAAGCCGGGGGCCTGCACATCCTAGGCACCGAACGCCATGAGTCTCGACGCATCGATAACCAGCTTCGCGGGCGCGCTGGCCGGCAGGGCGATCCGGGTGTGTCGCGTTTCTACCTCTCCCTTGAAGACAACCTGATGCGGATCTTTGCTTCAGACCGTGTAAAGGGCTTTATGCAGGCACTGGGAATGGAGCGCGGAGAAGCCATCGAGCATCGCATGGTCACCAACGCGATCGAGAAGGCCCAACGGAAGGTGGAGGGGAGGAACTTTGATATCCGCAAGCAGCTGCTTGAATACGACGATGTCGCCAACGACCAGCGCCAGATCATCTATCAGCAACGCAACGATCTTCTTAGCGAGTCAGACATTGCCGAGACGATCTCCGCTATCCGCAATGACGTTGTTAACGAGACCATAAACACCTTCATTCCTCCGATGAGCGTCGAAGAGCAGTGGGATGTGCCTGGACTTGAGAAGAGCCTCGAGACCGAGTTTGCGATTACATTACCGCTCAGCGAGTGGTTGGAGGAGGACGAAAAGCTCCATGAAGAAGCGATACGGGAACGTGTCGTTGCCGAGGTTCAGCAGGCCTATGACACCAAGTGTGAGGAACTTGGTGAAGACATGCGGAAGATCGAGAAGCAGATCATGCTCCAGGTGCTCGATACGCTGTGGAAAGAGCATCTCTCTACCATGGATCATCTTCGCCAGGGCATCCACCTACGTGCTTATGCGCAAAAGAATCCGAAACAGGAGTACAAGCGCGAGAGCTTTGAGCTGTTTCAGAGCTTGCTCTCGAATCTCAAATTCGAGGTCATCAAGTTTCTCAGTCATGTGCAGATCCAGCGCAGGGATGAAGCCGAGCTGATTGAACAACGCCGCCGCGAAGCTGCCGAGAAAGCGAAGATGGCGTTCCAGCACGCCGAGGCTAGCGCTATATCCGAGCCTGCGGGAGATTCAGAAGGCGAGACGGCGGAGGCTTCCTCGACGGCACGGGCCGAAGTTGCGCAAACGTTTACCCGGGAACAGCCTAAGATTGGGAGGAACGAACCCTGCCCATGTGGAAGCGGTAAAAAATACAAGCATTGTCACGGCTCTCTTTAATTGGTTCGTCTACCTGAAAAGATGGCTCCCCGATAGCAGGGTTTTTCAGATCTCTAAGTCGGTGAGTGAAGTGGGCGGCGGCAACAACAACGGACAGCATACTTTGGCTATGTGGAATAGAGTTCCCGAAGCAAACTTGGAAAGTGCGGCAGCGATAGAAGTTAACGGCGTACATCTGGGTAGTGTCGCGGCCGGTATTCGCTATGAAAATCGTCGCGATCTGGTCGCCATCCTGCTACCGACCGGAACTAGCGCCAGTGCGGTTTTTACGACAAATGCCTTTCGAGCTGCGCCGGTGGAACTTGCGAGCCGGCATCTTGAGATGAGCGCAGGCCGCCCTCGAATTCTGCTCATCAACACGGGTAACGCTAATGCGGGAACCGGTGACCCAGGCATAAAAGCAGCACTGCAGTGTTGCGAGTCTGCGGCAAGGATCTTCGAATGCCAAACCCATGAAGTCTTGCCCTTTTCTACAGGTGTAATCGGTGAAGACTTGCCCGTAGATCGGATCGTCGCGGCGCTCCCCGATCTTCGAACGCAAGTGCGCTCCGATGGCTGGGTTGATGCGGCATGGGGCATTCTGACGACAGATACCCGGCCGAAGATAGAGTCGCGAGAGTTCAACGTGTGGGGGCAATCCTATTCAGTGGCCGGTATAGCAAAGGGGGCGGGGATGCTGCGGCCAAACATGGCGACGATGTTGTCCTTCATCACTACTGACGCGGCCCTACCGCCATATTCTCTCGATCGTATCCTTCGTACCGCCGTCGATTCTTCCTTCCACCGAATCACCGTCGACGGCGATACTTCGACGAATGATGCGGTCGTTCTCGCCGCGACCGGCACCGCTGCGACGGCGTTAGATCAGGCGGCGAGCAACGAGCTGGAGCTGCAACTTGCGAGGGTTGTAACCGAGGTTTGTATTGAGCTTGCACAAGGGCTCGTGCGCGATGGTGAAGGTGCGACTCGCTTTGTAGAGATCGAAGTTCGCGGCGGCAGGCATGAGACAGAATGCCTCGAAGTGGCGTTCACAGTAGCCCATTCCCCATTAGTTAAAACGGCGCTTTTCGCAGCAGATGCTAATTGGGGCCGAATACTGGCAGCCGTGGGCCGGGCACCGATATCTCAACTTGACGTAGGCCAAGTGGAGATATCTATAAACGGCGTGTTGATTGCCAGCGGTGGCAAGCGTGCCGTTTCCTACCAGGAATCGCTCCTCGCTGACTCCCTGGATGGTCGGGAAATCAGTGTCGTCATTGATCTCGGTCGCGGCGAGGCGGTGGAGCGGGTCTGGACGTCCGATTTGTCTCACGATTACGTTCGCATCAACGCTGAGTATCGTAGCTGACTGAAGGAGTTCTCGGCGCAGGGCCCTATCGTATGATCTTGGATTGTCTGAGTATCGCTTGTGACTTCCAGCGTTCAGTTCGAGTGCCTGGAGTAGCTTCATGACGGGAGCCGGCTATGATGCTGAGGCTAATGAAAGTCCAACCCCAGTAGTGGTTGCGGTGGCGGTTATACGGAACCAGCGCGGTGAAGTGCTGATCAGCAAGCGAAGCATTGATAAGCACCAGGGCGGGCTCTGGGAGTTTCCGGGCGGAAAGTGCGAGTACGGAGAGACCCTGGATCGGGCGCTGACCCGAGAGTTGCGAGAAGAACTCGGAATTGAGGTTGAGGCGAGCTCTGAACTTTTTCAGATAGAACACGACTACGGTGACAAAAAGGTCGTTCTTCGAGTGTGTGAGGTAACTAGGAGCTCGGGCACGCCAGTATCCCGCGAAGGCCAGCCGATACGATGGGTGACGATGGAGGCGCTGGCTAGTTTTGAGTTTCCCGCAGCGACCGGTCCGATTCTTGATTTCTTGAGCCGTGCTTAAGTCGTACTTGAGCCGTACTTGAGCCGTCCTTAAAGCTTTCTTAGCGGCTTAATGCGATTAAGACACTCTAATTAGCCGTCCCACTCCGCAAGCCGCAAGAGTTTTTGATGTACCCGCTTAGCCTGTATAGCGAGATCTTCAAGGCTTCCTGAATTGTCGACTACCGTACCGGCCGCCGCTAGGCGTGTTTCGCGATCCAGCTGGGCCTTCATAATGGACCGAACCAGGGCCTCGTCGTTTTTGTCTCTGCGCATCGTCCGCTCAAGCTGCAACTGTTCAGGCACATCTACGACAACCACGTGGTCGACCATGGCTTTCTGATCCCCTTCTAATAGCAGTGGTGAGCTCAACACGACATAGGGTGAGCGAGCGGCAGCAAGCTCTTCATGGATTTGAGACCGGATGAGCGGATGCGTCAGCTCTTCGAGCCACTTTCGCTCGCTGGGGTCGGCAAAAACGATCTTTCGAAGAGCAGCTCGATTAAGGCTTCCGTCTTCGTTCAGAATAACTCGCCCATGGCGAGACGCTATTAGTTGAAGGGCCTTGGAGCCGATGGCCACGACATCTCGTGCCACGAGATCAGCATCGACGACTACGATGCCAGAATTCTCCAAGATGCCGGTAAGTGCACTTTTTCCCGAACCGATCCCGCCTGTGACACCGACCACGAACGGTCCCTGCCTGCGAAGATTATTATCGGCGTGACCCACTAATTTCAGAGACCGACGTCAGGGGGCAACGAAATTCGCCAAGGCGGGGCCAAACAGCAGACTCAACCAACCCGCCACAGCCAGGTAGGGTCCGAAGGGCAGGGGTTGGGACCGGCCTCTTTTCGTGAGCGAAAGAATGAACACACCGAGAACCGCGCCAACGAGCGATGACATAAGAATGATGATCGGCAGGCTCTGCCAGCCGAGCCATGCACCTAACGCTGCCAGTAGCTTAAAGTCTCCATAGCCCATTCCTTCCTTGCCGGTCGCCAATTTGAACAGCCAGTACACGCCCCAAAGGATCAAATAGCCAGCCGCCGCTCCGAGCACGGCGTCTGCGATCGGGACTGGCCCTAGAAACAGGTTGAACAGTAGCCCGGCCCAAAGAAGTGGCAGGGTGAGATTGTCCGGCAAGAGCTGAGTGTCTATGTCGATCACTGCGAGCGTGACCAGCGTCCAGGTGAAAATCAGGTAAGCCAGCAGTGGCCAGCCCCACCCCGAATACGCTGCGATCGCAGCGCTGGCAAGCGCGCTAGTCGTCTCTACGGCAGGATAGCGCCAGCCGATGGCTGCGTCGCAGTTCGCACAGCGACCCTTAAGCAAAAGAAAACTGATTACGGGGATGTTATGCCAGGCCTTGAGCGGTGCTTTGCAGGTGGGGCAGTGCGAGGCTGGAAATGCGAGAGAGAAGTGTTCTGCATCGCCTGATTCCCCTTCGCTCTCGTTGCCGAGAAGCGCCTGACAGTCGCTCATCCACTCACGTTCGAGCATGACGGGAAGACGAAGAATCACAACGTTCAGAAAACTCCCGACGACAAGCCCGAGTAACGCAACGACCACGGTAAGGTAAGTCGGATTAGCGGCAAAGAACTCAGGCAGTGTCATGACTGGCTCGCAGTCTGTAGGTGGCGCAAGGGGAATCGAGCGGAGAAATCTTCAGGTCGACATCAGCCGCAAGTGGCGTCAGATAACCGAGCCCAACATGAAGATCGGGAGGTACATCGCAATCATAAGCCCTCCCACAAGAACGCCAAGAATTGCCATGATCATGGGTTCCATGAGCGAGCTTAAGCTATCGACGGCGTTGTCAACGGCGGCCTCGTAATGATTCGCGACTTTGTCGAGCATCTCGTCAAGCTGCCCCGATTCCTCGCCGATGGAGATCATCTGAAGCAGCATGTTCGGGAAGATCCCGGTGCTTTTTACTGACTGATACAAGGATGAGCCAGTCGTCACGTCATCTCTGATTTGCATGATGGCCTTCGAATACACGGCATTGCCGGCCGCGCCGGCCGTCGACTCCAACGCGTCTACGAGTGGCACGCCCGCGCTGAACGTAGTTGCGAGCGTACGCGCGAACCGCGCGACGACCGCGTCGTGCACAATGCCCCCAAAAATTGGAGCCTTAAGCATAAATTTATCGATAGCTTCGGCGAAAGGCTTCGATCGACGCCGCAACTCCTTAAAAATGTAGACCGCTGCTACAATCACGCCGACCACGATGTACCACCAGGCTTGCATGAACTCAGACAAACGCAAGACGAAAAGCGTAAACGAGGGTAGATCGGCGCCAAAACTGCTGAATGTCTCCGCGAATTGGGGAACTACTTTCACAAGTAATATGCCGCTCACTACAAGGGCAACGACGATCACAGCGATAGGGTAGGTTAGCGCTTTCTTGATTTTGCCTTTTAGCTCTTCGGTCTTTTCCTTGTAGGTCGCTACGCGGTCAAGCATCGTCTCTAGCGTACCCGCAGATTCCCCGGCCGAAACGAGGGAGCAAAACAGCTCATCGAACAGTCGAGGGTGCTTTTCGAGGGATGGCGCCAGCCCACTACCAGCCGCGACATCATTTTTAATGGTATTAACCAGATCTTTCATCGAAGGGTTTTCGAGGCCATCAGCGACGATGTCGAAACTCTGGACTAGAGGCACACCCGCTTTCATCATCGTGGCCAACTGACGAGTAAAGATAGCCACATCGGCCGGCTTAATTGGCTTCTTACCGGCGGAAAAAAGCGGTTTCGACTTTTTCTTGATGGACTTTGGGACGATTCCTTTCTGGCGCAGCTGCGCGCGCGCCATAGCCCGAGATGGCGCATTGATTTCACCTTTGGTCTGGCGACCGTTTTTATCGGTGCCGGCCCATTGGAACGCTTCGCTTGTCGCCGTTGATGCCATTATCGTCTGCCTGTCTTCCCGCAAGGGGACGCGAATCTTAGTTGTAAATACGGTGTATACCCAAGTGGCCTGCTTGTTCTTTCCCAGGGCCCGTACTCAATTTTCTCCGTTTGGCTGAGGCTCAAGTCTCTAACTAGTCAACGGTGACTCGGTTGACCTCTTCGAGGCTTAGAAGACCATCGGCGCATTTCTTGAGAGCTGATTGACGCAAGTCTGCAAAACCCTGGGCGCGAGCCTGTTTGGAAATTTCTAGAGAATTCCCGTCGGACATGATCAGATCAGCAATTTCAGGCGTTATCCGCACCACTTCGTAGATACCGACTCGTCCCTTATAGCCGTCTTTGCAAGCATCGCAGCCGACTGCCTTCATGATGGTCGCATTGGCTAGGAGCTCATCTGTGAAGCCTTCTTCTTTGAGCACCTCCACTGGTATATCGGCGGGCTGGCAACATTCTTTACACAGGCGACGACCAAGGCGCTGGGCGATGATCAGGCTAACCGAAGTGGCCACATTAAATGCGGGCACCCCCATGTTAAGAAGTCGCGTAATGGTCTCTGCGGCGCTGTTTGTGTGGAGCGTCGATAGCACGAGGTGACCAGTCTGGGATGCCTTTATCGCGATCTCTGCGGTTTCAAGATCACGAATCTCTCCCACCATGATGATGTCTGGATCTTGGCGAAGGAAAGACCGCAGAGCTTCCGCAAAATTCAGTCCAACTTTCGCGTTCACGTGGACCTGATTTATGCCCGAAAGATTGATCTCTACCGGGTCTTCGGCTGTTGAGATATTGCGCTCCGGCAGGTTGAGTATGTTAAGACCCGTGTATAACGACACGGTCTTACCCGAGCCTGTCGGACCGGTAACTAGTATCATCCCCTGGGGTTGATGGAGGGCCTTCAGGTACATCTCCTTTTGGGCGCTCTCGTATCCCAGTGCGTCAATACCCATCTGCGCACTCGTGGGATCCAGAATTCGCAGGACGATTTTCTCACCAAACAGTGTTGGCAGCGTATTGACTCGAAAGTCGATGGCTCGATTGCGAGAGAGCTTCATCTGGATGCGTCCATCCTGCGGCAGCCGCCGTTCGGATATGTCCATCTGCGACATTACTTTGAGTCTAGCTGATAGCCTGGGGGCCAGATTCTTGGGTGGTCTGACGACTTCCTGAAGCACGCCATCGGTACGAAACCGGACGCGATAGTCCTTCTCATAAGGCTCGAAGTGAATGTCCGAGGCGCCCTGCTTGATGGCATCAACCAGCACCTTGTTGACGAAACGAACTATCGGTGTTTCGTCTACACCACTGCTGTCCTCCTCCGATGCTTCTCCTTCCTCGACGGCGGCGACGTCGATATCGTCGAACTCGGCGGAATCGAGATCATCCAAGCCACCGCCTAGATCATCCTGGTCCTCTGCCCACTGGCTGATCGCAGTCTGTAGGCTTTTTTCATCGACCAGTATGCCCTCAGTATTCAGGCCCGTATGAAACTTGATTTCGTCGAGGGCTGCGAGATTCGTGGGGTCGGAGATCGCGATGAAAAGACGTTTGCCCCGGCTGTAGAGCGGAAGCGCGTGGTGCTTCGCTACCAGTTCCGATTCAACCAACCCTTGGGGAAGAAACTGAGGATCGAGTGCGCCGATATCGAAGCGCGGAGCTCCAAATTCCTGCGACGCGATTTCATTAAGCCTTCGACTGTCGACATTTACTTCATCAACCAGATAGCGGACAAACGGAACATTTTTTTCCGCCGCCGCTGATTGAGCGTTGCTAGCTTCCTCCGCCTCGATTAAGCCTTCAACGACGAGGCGCCCCGCCAAACCGGTTGGCTTACTGCTCATCCTTTCGTTCATCCGTTAGAACCCATAGCTAGCGGTGGTCTGACTTGCTGCAGATTGTCCATGTCGATTGAGATTGTTCCCCATTCTTTTTCGATCGCACTTTCGATTTAATGTTCGGCCGCACCTTCGCCTGCAGTATCGCTCGAACGCGTGTACCGGCATGAACTCTTCTGTTTGATGTATACGCTCTTCAATAATCACCGACTAAGTAAATGAAACGAATCCTTGACTGCGATGCTCGTCACGCAGGGGCGGTCACCCGTGCTCTTGCATGCTGGTAACGATAGATAGCGAATCTCGAGATTCTTCATTCTGGTTGTGTGCTCTCAGTTGCGGGCTCTCCGTTGTTAGCCTTCCGGTGTTAGCCCTCCGTTGTTAGCTCTCCGTTACGAGCCCTCCGTTACTAGCTCTCTACAGACGGGCTAGCGGCACAGATTAGTCATAGATTGACAATTTTTGTCAGCTCGCCAGAAAACGCCCGGAACGTGTGAACACAGCCACCAGCCGCCGCAATCAAAATTTACTTAATTAAAACATGCTGTTAGAGAATTATATACATG
>JBCCNK010000038.1:0-19256 GCA_039025875.1 Pseudomonadota bacterium | reverse complement strand
CGAGCTGTCGCGGTCTACGCTGGCCGACTGGGTCGGTCGCTGTGGTGTCGAACTGACACCGCTGGTGGATCGACTGCGCAGTTGCCTGCTGGGGCATGCGGTGCTGCACGCCGATGAAACCCCGGTGCCAATGCTCTCGCCGGGCAAGAAGAAGACCCATCGAGCTTACATATGGGCGTACGCGACCACGCCCACAGCGCCCGTCCAGGGCGTGGTCTACGACTTCCAGCCAACTCGATCGGGACAAGCGTGCCGGGACTTCCTTGAGAACTGGCAAGGGAAGTTGGTGTGCGACGATTATCAGGGCTACAAAGCTGGCTTTGCCAAAGGCATCACCGAGATAGGTTGCTGGGCGCATGCCCGACGCAAGTTCTTTGAACTCGCCGAGCGGGGCGACAGTCCGATGGCGGATCAGGCACTTCGGTACATCGGAACGCTCTACGACATTGAGCGGGACATGGCCGAACAACCGCCCGGGGAGCGACAGCGCAGCCGAGAGCACCGATCCCGATGGATCGCTGAACAACTTCGGGAGTGGTTAATCCATCAACGCGATGGACTGACCGACGGGACCCGAACGGCAAAAGCGATCGATTACAGCTTGAAACGATGGGAAGCGTTAACTCGATATCTCGAGGATGGTGATGTGCCCATTGATAACAACTGGATTGAAAATCAAATCAGGCCCTGGGCGTTGGGAAGAAAAAACTGGCTCTTCGCAGGTTCCCTACGCAGCGGTCAGCGCGCGGCGAACGTGATGAGCCTGATCCAGTCGGCAAAGATCAACGGCCTCGATCCGCAGGCCTACCTGCGAGATGTGCTTGAGCGGTTGCCCGCTACGAAATACTCCGAGATCGACAGCCTGCTACCACACAACTGGGGCCCGGCAATCAAGGTGTGATCACCGGACGATTACTTCGCAGCATCTGGCTGCGCCACTCGCTGCAGAGTCGAAAGCTACGCATCAAGGCGCTTGAGAAGAAAGTCGCTGAAGACGGCATCGTGCTTACGGAAGCGCAGGTTGTCGCCTTAGAAGCGCAGCGGGCGTCTGAAGCGTGTCACGGCGAAATTGAGACCGAGCATCCGGGCTATCTCGGCTCACAAGACACGTACTACGTCGGTGCCATCAAAGGCATTGGTCGCATCTATCAGCAAACATTTGTGGATACCTTCAGCAAAGTGGCCGTGTGCAAGCTGTACACCACAAAAACGCCGATCACCGCGGCAGATCTGCTCAATGATCGCGTATTGCCTTTGCTCGAAGAGGAAGGTGTCGGCCTGCTGCGGATGCTGACTGATCGCGGTACAGAGTTCTGCGGGCGTCCAGAGCGCCATGATTACCAGCTGTTTCTGGCAGTGAATGACATCGATCACACGAGGACTAAGGCCTACAGTTCTCAGACCAATGGGATATGCGAACGCTTCCATCGAACAGTCAAGGAAGAGTTCTACGAGATCGCGTTTCGTAAAAAGGTGTACACGGCACTCGACGATCTACAGGCTGACCTGGACGCCTGGATCGAGCACTATAATCATGAACGCAGCCACCAGGGTAAGATGTGCTGCGGAAGAACTCCCATGCAACCCCTGCGTGATGGAGGCGAGCAATGGGATGCGAAGGTCAGTGGATTAAACTGATCTGACACTCGGACGGCTATCGAGCCGGTAACTGTCAGATCAGGTCGCGACTAATACACATAGGGCTAGTGAGGCATAGGCCTCAACCGCCTATGTGAATCGACTGGCACTTAGCAGATCTTGGTTCTTTCGTTAACGGGAAAGGGCTTCTTTCAAACGCTGGCTGCACTCCATTGCGACTCCAAGTGTGCGAAATTCGCTATTCGAAACGACTGCCGCTGTAGTCCAACCGATTCGGCTCCAGATCTCATAAGTAACGCTTGACACACCATGGCTTCGGTTATTTCAGCATCGGGCGTTGCGTCGACCTCAAGACGTACGTTGATTTGAGTTCCATCAGACCAAGCGTCTATGACAGTGAAAGTGACGCCAGATAGAGACACTCCAACGCCCAGTAGAGTTGAAGCGATTTCCTCCAGTGTGTTCGTTTTTGGTATCGACACGATTTCAAGTGCCTCATGGCGACGTTCATCAGCCTTTAACTGCCGCTCGGCTGGTGAGCGAATGCCTAGTCGTGAGAAGATCCGAAAAACTCCATCGCTCCCACCCGCAATCACAAACGCGGTCACAACCTTACTGACGATATTTCCAGTGAAAGCTGGGCCTGTCGCGTCAGACCTTGAGTAAAGCGCAGTCATAATGTCGGCAACGATATCGATCCCGAGTGCAATAGTTAGACAAAAAGCGACGCCGAAGGCTACCGGTGTCTTGATACCTCGACCCTCAAAACGCTCTGCGAACAGCCTCCAATTAAAGAGGGGAGTGAGTGCTACTTCTAGTAGAATCGCCAGAACCAAGAACGGCGTGAGGACGTCAGCGAGGGAGCTCCATGCATCACCTGCTTTTCGGACTTCAATAGGACGGTTTTTCCCAGATATAATACCGTCAACTTCTTCAGAAATTGACTGTCCGGTCCCGACTATAGTCGGTGGATACTGAGCGACTGCAACCGACAGTGGACCGAGCGCGGTTAAAACGTAAAGGACTGTGACAGCGCAAAGTAGCATGGCACATCGAGGCGCAAATGCGTCCCCTCTAAGTCTTGATACCTGAATATCTCTCAATCCTATACCCTCCCCATGCAGCTCTAACGATGAATCGCGAGTCATGGATTCACCAGATCCCAGCGCTCCCTCGATGACGCACCGGAATAGTTGCGCGGTTCAAAGAGCTGCCACGCGGGAATGAAGTATGTAGTCCTTCCGCCGCCTGCGATATGCATCCCTAATAGTGTTCCGCCGTTTCGGCGCGACATAACCGGGCCTCCGCTATCACCACCGTCCGTTGCACCATTCGTGACGCTCAGTTGAACGAGTTGAAGGTGGACAACCGCTTGCAAAACTGATGAATAGCGGATGTTAGGTCGAATCACATCCCGCGGGTCCCACGCTGGTACTGCGCCACGTGTCGTTCCTATCCAGCAGCGTGGAGGAAGATCGGATAGGTAGCGGGCCGTGCCAGTGAATCGAACACCCTGGAGCGCGCGCCTGAGTAGGCGTCGGTTAGTAACAATCGCAAGCTGTGCATCAAAACTAATCCCAGGGCTGTTTTCGAGACGACCCATGACTAAAGATGTTCGTCCTACAATGCTCCGGCTTGTAGAACGTTGTAGATGTACTTGGCCGCCTACGTGGTAAGGATGGCGCTTCAGTGAAATGCTGAAGACATGGCGACAACCGAGGGCGCATATTTCGCCTGACCGGTCCCTTCGCTTAACTGCACACGTAACGATACCAGTCGCTGTAGAGCGGCTGAAATCATCCGAAATAGCAACTTGCTGAATCACTAGTGCCTCCCCTCTAACGAGATACAACAAACTTCGACAATCTGGACCTACCTCAAGACCAACTACGGTTCCGTACGGAAAAACTCAACGTCCTCCGAAGCTAATGCAATTCCTAGCGCGCTCGCCATTGAAACTAGGGCTTGCTTAAGATCTGCGCTGGTTGCTCGAGCACCGGCCGGAGCGCTGAGTTCGACCATGAGCACGCCGCGATCTGAGTCCGTCACGACTCTTGCGACTTGAAATTCAGAATCACCAAGTGAGAACCTTTGGCCTTTAAGCACTGCGACCATCGCACTGAGATCGGTCTCAGTAGTTGGGTAGCAGCGATCAGATACCATGGAAGCTGGTTGACTGATCAGACGGATAGCGACTTCAGAATCGAGCACACCAGCGGTGTCTGACATCTGCATTTCTTGTTGATACGAGCGCAGCGCTCTCTGTGAAACTGGTCCCCACAAGCCGTCCACGTCATTGCCCGATAAACAAAGCGCTTTCTGTACAAGCTCGATTTGATCTCGAGACAAGCCAGCGGCCCCGGTAGGTAATTTGTCGTTTATAGAACGTTCAGGATTCGTAGCACTCGTGTCGCTCTTTTCGTCAACAAATGTTATCTTCAGCTGGCGCGGGTCGAGATTGTTTTGATACGACGCAATCACAGGATGCTGAAGGAGTACGCTCCGAACCTCCTCTTGGTTAATCTTGGTCGAGCTTCTCTCGACGAATACATCAACGTAACTGCCATCCGGTGAAATCCGGCTTCCTGTAACTTCAAAGGAGTGACCATCACGCGTATCTCCCCTGATACTTCCGCCCTCCAAAATCGAAACTAATCGCTCGAGAACACTATTCTCAAGATGCTCGTTGGCAGGTACGTTGCCTTCGCGGCGCCCACCTAATCCGGCCAAGCTGGACTTAGGCTGAGGAGACGCAGTGGATATACCTGTTGGATGATAGAGAGAGCCAAACGGAGCACCTGCTGGCGTTAAGGTCTCGATCGCCATGTACCGAAAAGTGTTGAAGCTCACGTACTGATAGGGGTATCGCGGAATGGTAAATCGTCCGGTTTCTCTGCTAATGGCCTCACGCGCCGCCTCAATTGCTTCAAAATCAAAATTGGACGCAGGTGTAGCGCGCGGTATCAACCGAAACAAATCCCAAGTCATATAATACTTGCCATCTTCACTCTCTTTTCGCTCCTGAAGTTCTCGAGGCTTTATTACCGGGTACAGCCCTTTCGCTGCGTAGTGCACCACTACGATCTTTAGTGTGACCGGGCTTCCTGGAATCATTTCATCCTCCGCCCCGGCCTGCGGTTTGACAATCTCTTCCACCTCAGGCGGCAAGCTCGGAGCGACGGGAAACCCCAAAGCAGTACCTGCAGCGGTTTTCGCAGCCGAAATCGATGTATCTATAAGATCGTAAATTCTCTTATTCAGAGCGGAGTTATCGGAGATAGAGTCAAAACCCTGCAAGCTCCAGCCTTGTCCAAGATTCAGTTCAAACTTGGCCGTACCAAGGCCAGCGGTGTTATTAACTACATACTGTTCATCCATATCGGGGAGATACGCAACATCAAACGCACCGCGGGTTGGCTGATACGCAAAAGCGCTGTTGTCGTTAGTAACCTTTCTTTCCGCTAACCCCGTAGTCTCGAGTCTTGTAGCCGGGACCGATGTCTGACCACTATCCTCCACACCGGTCGAAACTCTGTCTCCAGACTCCTCGACCTCGTCGCCACCTTGCGGTGAGACCAACTTGTTTATTGTCTCGGGCGTAGTCTTGCGAATGTAAGCAGAGGACACGGTACGCCCCTCCACTAGCTCGGAAGCGATATACTCTTTCAAAGCACTTCCTCCACGCACATTAGTGATTAAAACGTACTTCCCGTCCGGCGATACCATGCCATCGGCAAGATAAATATCTGTGCTAACCGGAAAGCTCTCGTGCACCGTTACAAAGGGCCGGGGCAAATAGAAACGAAACCCGACCATCTTGTCAGCTCGACGCTGCATCTCGTCGGTCCATTCGACATACTGTGATGGTGTCGGCACCTTCCTAACTTCGACCTCTGCGCAGCTCGAAACCAGAGCACCGAGAAGTATGATGGTAAGCCTTTGTCTTAGCTCGAGAGCAGTCATCAAATATTCTCCCAATTTTATCGGACATCAATAACCTTATCCGTTTGCGTGAACAGACTACATAGCTTGTATTCGTCTGTAATATTTACTTTTTATGAAATATAATTTGACTTCGTGTCATTAAGAACCTTGTCTATTTTTTCTCTCATTCAACTTCTCCAGCTATCGCAAATCATTTGAGTAAATATGATCAAATACCAGAGCTTCTATAGAAATTGTACCCGCGAATAATTTCGCCTCAAAAAAAAGCTCCCGAAACCTAATTTTCTCAGAGCTTAAGTTGATCGCTACGTTGTAACTCTGTTTTTGAGATTTAAATTATTAAAAGCCTAAAAGCGTAATAATACGCTCCACGCCATCATCCATTTTTGTGGATTTATTCCAAAATTAATACCGACGTTTTTACATAAACGTTTGCGTGGAACTGTCTTTCTAGTTGCCTGAAATGTTTTGGACCAGTATCGACGCGGCATCGCGTAGTTTTTGTTTAATCACAGCAGAAGACGAAGTCATTCAGGTTCGACTCACCATTGCCTGAACGCCACCGAGCGACTAGAGGCCACAACCTAGTCTTTACAGGTGTACCGTCTTGAAGCCCCCCTAAGAGGGTCCCACACAGAGCATCTTCAAGTTAGGGCTCGGCGAAAGGCAACCGTCGAGCTAAGCATGTCCAATACGCCGTGTATGTCCATCAAAAGTTTGCACAGACAATACAAAAGGATCTGTCGGATATGTCAGCGCCTGTTCTTCTAGAATCCCAATTGCAATCTCCTCCCCCATGCGCACACTGTCGTAGTAATCGGTAAAGTAATGCACGCCGGCCGCGTTTCGACCTATCGAGATATTTGCAGCGAGCTTATTCAGTTCGCCTTCTAGGGTGAGAAACTCGCAAGGCGCTGTTTCATCAAGGCTCTGACCGGAATCATCTGCGACCCGGTACTGCACGGGTTTATCGCGAGCTTCTCGCGTTTTGAAAGCGATCTGAGTCATGCCGTTGCCATCAGTGAACTTTGCAAGAACCGCGTTGGTATCAAAAAACGCTTTGAGTATCGTCACGCAAGCACCAGCGACGGTCGCATGTCCGGCACCGTACGCAGGATGCATCGGCGAACCTTCGGGGAATGCCATCGGGAGAAAGTAGCTACCCTGGTCGTGATCGTCCGTACAGCTGCTGCCGTTGTTAAGCTGTGCAATTCTCGAGAGAGTACCGTTGCTTTCTAGCGCATCACAGTACTGAGAGACACTTCGGAGCATTGCCTCTGGCACATCAAGCTGAGCGCCGTTCCTGACTCGCCGAGCAACTTCGATGCGCCCCGCAAGTGCCTCTGGCCGCAGGCGTATGTGGTTGTTGAACTTCTGGTATCGCACAGCTTTCAGTGCGCGCGTCGCCACTTCAGTGACAAGCGTTAGGATGTGAGGCCCGCCATAGAGAGCGAAACCGCCAGAATGAGGACGTAGCGATGGATCGCTTGAACCTGCACCGGTACCAGTCAGGTGATCACAGGCGGGATCTGTCGGCGCTTCCATTACCAGTAACATCAGGCAGGCATTCAGATAAGCCTCATACAGCGCGTCGTAGTGAACGTAAGTAGCCAGGTCTCTGGGCGTGGTGATAAAGCGACGTAGTGTTTTGTTCTCGTTGTCGTTCTCATAGGACTCTCGTGGTGGTCGCAGCCCTCTTTGGACGTCAACGAACTCTTTCATGCACTGCATGTAGTCGACACCACGGGTCGCAACGGGTACGCGTTGGTCGATTTCAAGAACGCCGTAGCGGATCTTTCCGTCAGACACGCTTCCGTCATTGAAGTCTGTGTTTCCCAGTATCATGAACTGCGATAAGTAAGGCCCGACATCGACCCCGGGCGAGGACCCGCGAAACACGGTCTGTGCCGTGAGAGCCTGCGATTCACCAAGTTTTCGTGGTCGACCGTCTGGCGTGGCAACATAAGGAAGCTGGTTCAAACGCTCCAGTGAGGCTGTCACTTCTGCATTATCCTGCCCAGCTTCAAAGGCGGAAAACGGCACGTCACGAAGAATCGCCATTTCGTAAACCTCCGCCATCTCGAACACTAGTTCAGGGTTTGCGGATCCGTCAGGTCCAAGCAATGGAGGGGCGGGGGCCATTGTTACTGCCTGAGCATCAGGACCCTGAAGATCGAGCGCGACTCCGGCTGTGGGAGCCTCCCACTGCCGGAAATTTCCGGGAGGTTGGGTAGTCTTCGTGATATCACCGGCATTGTTTACTTCGTACTTAGCTCCATGGCGTACGGCTGTCGTAAACGGATCGATATGTCCCTCATCAATCGCTCGCCTGAACTTCACAAAATCAGTCGGGTCCTGCAGTAGACCTGTCTTCGGGTTGTGAGGCAGCCCCTTCGTAAATGACATGAAGTATCGATCGCCCGCGAAGCGCTGCTCATCACCATTTGCTTCGTGATTTTTGTGTTTTCTTGTACGGGCCAGCTCTGCAGCCTCTAACCGTTTTGCGTGGGCATCCTGCCTTCGATCTGCCATCTCTGAGTTCTCCGTCGTGGGTGAAACTGCAAATGGCGGCGCTCTGGTTTCTGGTAATGACGCATCACAGGATTGCTTACGGTGATTAAGCGGCTCACGTGAAGTCAGAAGCGGCGACATCTGAAGCTCAACTGTCGTAGCTCCCTCGTTTGTCGCACTTCAATTGAAAGAAAACCTGAGAGAGGAAAATAAACGGAGTTTTGTGTTCTCTCTGCCAATGATGATGACGTGAACTAAACGAATCCGACCCGGAATTCAGTCGGGCTGGGTACCGGTGTGAGCGGTCGCGGATGGAAGGAAGCCCAACACCATGCATTGCTCTCCCTTTTCGCCTGGTCATCTCTGCAATTAGGAGCCGACTCACTCGTGGATTCGCGTCTTGCCGGGGACTACAGGCGAAAGCCTAGCTCGGAGTGTTGAATCTTGTGTATCGTTGAACAACAACATCGAGTGCCGTCCGACCCCGCCAACCAACACAAATTTCCCATCAGGGCGTGCGATGCTGACACCGTGCTGCACATACAGTGCCCAAAGTCAGATTCTGCGCAAATTATTATCGACCGATCGAGATCTCCTACGGATTGGATGATTAGCTTGAAAACTCAGTGGAATAGCATCGTGAACAGAAAAAATTTCAGGTCTTGTTATTTGAGTATCGTCGGCTGCCGGCTACAAAAGGTTTATAGGTTACGCTCTACCGTCTTCCTTTCTTCGGAAAAAATGTAAGCTTTCGTAGCGAACTGATTTACATGATATATGCTACGCAGGATTTTAGAGTCTAAGCCAGGTGGACAACAGAATGAGTAACATGCTCGATCTGGCTGGTATATCAGTAAATACGGCTTCATAGGAAACGGCGACATGAACACCGCGAAAACTAACGAGTCATGGCTCATCATGATCTATCTTGCGGGCGATAATAACTTGGCGCAGGAAATGGTTGTCGCGCTGCAGGCACTCAGCACAACAGAATTCGACGCAGAAGCAGCAGTAGTGGCGGAACTTGACATGACTGGGCGCGCCACTGGGTATCGCTATGACTTCACAAAATCATTTAAGCACGCTCAACTCAAGGGGCTTGCCAAATCTCAGGCAAAAACCGGTCAGAACCTCACCGAAACGCAGCAAGCGATGCATAAAACTCGGAAGGTTTCAAAGAAGCGGTTACGCAGAAGGCTAGAGAACTTTCGTGTCAGCGAAAGTTCGGAAAAACACTATAAGGAATGGTTAGAAAGCGATACAGAAGGAAAGGAGCTGCAAGCTTGGGTGAAGCCAGACGACTCAAATACTGTGCCAGGGTGGAACACGGGCGATCCCGAAGCGCTTAGTGACTTCATACTTTGGGCTCGAAAGCGGTACCGCTCTCACAAGACGATGCTCTTGCTCTCTGGCCACGGTGATGGAGTCTTGAACACCAACCTAATGCGCGATGATCGCGCGGGAGATTCACTCACAATCGTTGAGTTGAGAGAAGCGTTGAAGAAAGGGCTGCAAATTCCAAGTCAGGAAGACACGATTAGATCTGTGGGCGGGTCAGAGACTCAGCAAACACGACCATCCGACGGAAAACTGGACATCATTGCATTTGACGCCTGCCATATGAGCATGTTGGAGGTTGCGATTGATCTTGAGCCATACGCGAACATCCTTATTGGATCAGAAGGGCTGGAGTCTGGAGATGGCTGGCCTTATGCGAGGATTTTAGAAGCGGCGAGCGAAGCGATCGACAGAGACTCAAAATCTTCGGGAGATCAAACTGCTTCAGTACAGCGCAACCAATTCGAAGCGAAACCGGAGGTCTTTGCGAAACTGATCATCCACGAATACGTCGAGTATTATAAAGAGCACGGCCCTCTTTTATTTCACTCGGCAGATCTATCAGCAATCGACCTACGTAAGGTGGAGAATCTGCGCAAGGCGGTAAATGACCTCAGCTTGGAGTTATCCCGAACACTGCAGAATCTTGATAGTAAAGGTGCAACGCAGAATACCAGCGTATCTCAAGTGCTTCAGGGAATTATATATGCACACTGGCGAGCGCAGACTTATTGGTTCGATCAATATGTCGATCTCAAAGACTTTTGCGAGCAATTAGGTAGCGCTTACGGTGTACCGGAATCGGCTAAATCGCTGTCAGCTAAAGTCATTGGCATACTACGCGGAGATATTCGAGGTAACGGCGGCGTCGTGATAGCAGCGGGTTGTTGCGGATACGCCTACCAGAACTCTTATGGGCTATCGTTATACTTCCCATGGAACAAGATCATTCCTGGGTATGGCAGTACAGGGGCAGAAAGTCCATTAGGTGACTGGCGTGACTTCATAGCACAAGTGATCGACACGACTCGACGCCACGTCAGACGAACGGGCCGATCAGGGGGTTCAGATTTCGAGGCGGTCAACAAAAGTAAGGATGCAAACGGCAAGGCCTTGGAAGACGCACTCGATGCGGAACGCGACAAAGCCATTGAAGAATCGACTAAAGGCTTCATGGAAAGTCTCAAAAATCTTGGAATGAACCCGAATGACCACGGAGCCCTTTGGTCGGAAATTAGCGACAATTATGAAAAAGAAGTCTCTAATTTGTTAAAACAAAAATGCGAATTGCTAATGCGCAGTGAAATGGCGGTACACGAGGCGGTTCAGATTTTTAAGCAGGAAGCACGTTCCACCGTTTACACGCAGCGCACGGTGGCGCTTGAGGCGCGCGTTTCCTCGCATAGGCCTCGGGTGTCTTCTCACCGACCGAGGGTATCTTCACACAGGCCTCGCGGAGATAAGATCGCGCTAAGTGGTGGAGTCACACGCACACCAGAAAGTCGGCAACGGCAATTCAAGAACCTTCCCCCGGTTGAGGGATACGCCTACTGGCCTATCTCCGAAGCAGCATTACGCAACACTATCGGGCTCGACGATTTGGAGCAGGAGGACTAGTAAAGGGTGTCATCCGCGGGCCTTATGCACTGGCGGCAAGCGTTGCTGGCATGGAATCTTTTATTTCTCCTTGATTTCACTTCTTTTAGTGTTGCCAGTTCCGCAAACGGTCTGCTGGCCGACATACAGTTGCAACCAGTGTCGTCTCCCGGGATGGGCGCTATCCGGGCCTTTGAATCTTTGGAGTTGCGTGCGAAGCAATCGGGTGAGGCGTTAGCAATCGCTAGAGCAGCGTTCGGCCTCGGTAAAAGCTTCGAAAGAAAGGGAATGTTGGGCGAAGCTTCGCTGGCATTCGAAAGAGCACTTTCGTTCCTGCCACTGGATGCCGCACCATCAGAACGGATTCGCTTCCTCTTGCAGAGGGCAGTTTTAATACCGCCAGTGATCAGTGAAGAAGCGGGCGTCGCCAAGGCTCTCGCGTACTGCAGCGAAGCGAATGCTCTGGCGGAGCAAACAGGTCAAACAATTGATGTGATCCGCGGCGAGTTGTGCTTTGGTCAGGTGTTGTATGAGAGTGAGCGTACCGTGCTCGCGAAGAATCATGCGGAGAGAGTGCTCGAACTATCATTGCAAGACTACGCAACTGAAGAACGAGCCGAGGCTCTTGCATTGCTTGCAGACATTGCCGTAATCGCAACGGATTACCAGCTGGCTCGTCAATTCTATGAACGTGCTGCCGCTGACTGGAAAGCGCTCGGTGAGATTGACCCCCTCGCCGAGATCGAGTTCGGTATCGCACTTTTGTTGCGTTCTTCGGGTAACTACACGAAAGCCGAGCAAGCAATAACTGCAAGCCTTGAATCGTTTTTAGCGAGCGGCAACCAAAACGGCATCGGCGCAGCATTTAACGCGCTAGGGCAGATCTACTACGACACAGGTCACTATCGCAGATCGATGGTTTACATGCAGCGGTCGTTCGAAGCGTTAAAGTTAGCCGGTCGCGAAGCGTTGCTATGCGATGCGCACTGGGCTATCGGCAGGGCCGCACTCGCTTTAGGAGATGGGTCGGGCGCTCTGGCCAGCTTTCGATCATCAGCAGAACTCGCGCTTAAAACAGGCTATCAACGGATTGCCGCGTATGCGCTTGAATACGAGGCGCGCGCTCATCTCTTGCTTGGGAATACGACACAAGCCCAGGAATCGATACAGCGCGCTCTTAAGCTAGATGTCACCACAAAAGATCCACTACTCCAGGAAGCTCTTCTATCTGTTGAAGCCGCAATTGCGGCGGCCAACTACGAGCACCGAGTAGCAATCGATAAGTATCGTGAAGCGCTGTCTATCGCCGAGAATTCTGGAGAACTAACTTCCATTTCGCGAGACGAGTTGGGGCTTGCTACAGCACTGTTCTATACCGGAGACCTCGGGGCTGCTGAGAATCTTATCGAAGTAGCGACGAACCGGGCGAACGAGGTCGGTCAACAGATAAACAATGCGGATCTCAGGCGTCGCTACTACGGCTCTGTACACGACCTTTTCCGGCTACAAGTCGATATCGACATGCGAAAACACCACCAAGACCCAACTGGAGGTCATTACATTGACGCTCTGAAAGCAGATGACAGCTCGCGTGCGCGCTCGCTTCTTCAGGCGATGGCTAGTGTCGGACTGGAGTCCGAAGAGTCTGTGATACCGGGCGCTCGTGAAGATGTCGCGAACACTCTGGAGGCCGGTTACTCAAAACTAGAATCGGCGGCCCGTGAAATGCTAGTTGATCAAGACGAACTTGCACCGACTGAAGCTGATGGCTATCGCCAAAGTGCCTTCGTTGGTCGATCGAAAGGAGGAACAGACAGCGCTGCTAAAGGGCATAGTTCCTTGAGAGCTATTCAAAGTGCTTTGCCAGAAGATACGTTAGTTCTGCAGTATGCATTGGGCGATGTCGAAAGCTACCGATGGTCAATTAGCTCATCATCAGTGGAGGTCTCGACACTTCCGCCGAGACGAGAACTGGAAAGACAAGTGCGAGACTTTAAGTCCCGCTTGCTGGACCGGAGCGGTTCGCGAGGTTTCTCTTCACAAGATCGCGCCAAGGCGAGGTCGTTAGCAGACATACTGTTGCCTAAGGAACAGCGGTCCAATACGGTTCGGCTTGTATTGGTGACCGCAGGCGCACTCAACTACCTGCCCTTTGAAGCACTCATTCTCAATATTGATGGCGATGAGAATTGGGTCGGAGACCGCTTTGAGGTAGTGAGGGCGCCTTCGCTCGGAGTCTTGAAGGCTTTGATGGATGAGGTATCCATTGCCGCAGATCACCAGCCAATGTTGGTGTTGGCAGACGCCATTTACTCAGCCCAAGATCCTCGATTGCCGCATCCTGCCTCAAGCACGTTTGACACTATGGATTCTGAGTTCGGACGCCTTAATTGGTCGGCCGTTGAAGCTGAATCTATCGACCAATTAGCAACAGCAGACGTGCTAACGGGCTTTGAAGCGAATACCGCTGCCCTCAATCAACAGGACATGAGTCGCCGGGCGGTCGTTCACTTTGCCACTCATGCTCGTGTAGATCCTAAAGAGCCAGGACGAACGGGACTTGTCCTATCGCGGTACGATCGCTCAGGCAACTTCGTCAACAGTCTATTTGGCCTTCGTGAAATATACCGGCTTGAACTCGATACAGAACTAGTAGTTCTAAGTGCTTGTGAGACAGCTTTGGGAGAGGGTATTCCTGGCGAGGGCTTGGTAGGACTGTCCCATGCTTTCTTGTATGCCGGCAGCAAACGTGTAGTTGCAAGTATGTGGGCCGTGCCTGATGCAGCCACATCGGTCCTTATGCGCGAGTTCTACAGTGCACTTACTTTGAGACGGCTTTCACCGGCGGCAGCCTTGAAGTCAGCACGGCAACAATTACAAAGGAGCCGTCGTTGGCGCCATCCGCACTATTGGTCTGGCTTTGTACTTGTCGGTGACTGGCGAAGACTTCCTTCAGGCGTTCCGCAACCCAGAAAACTGTAGATTCAGCTCGGTGTCAGCCACTGTCATCTCGGAACACTACAAAGTTTCGTAAAACACACGACCAGCTCGCATTTCTTTAGCTCGATAGAATCATGAGCGAAGCTGCAAAAAAGCACATAGGAGTGGGACAGCCAAACACGGAAGATGCGGTTGATCGCAAACTCGAGTGACTTTGCCCTCTTCATGAGCCTTCTAAACACAGTGAAAGAGAACTCAGCCTTCCCTGCACTTATCAAACTCGTAGTAGCGTATTTCAAAAACAGAGTGCGACACTTTCAGTGGTTGCGACCGTTAGACCTATAGAAAAGCCAAATCAGTCTATTACGGCCGTGCCTACGACAAGGTAGTGAGATACTCGGATGACGCACTATGACTTTTTCCCTAACGAGTTAGGGCAACTCGAAATGCCGTCGATATTGACCGAGTCGCCAGAATTATCTAGCGTCTATGATCCGAGTAACGAAGGAAGCAAGGTGCCCGAATCAGACGAGTTCTTACCCGAGACGGTGTCGAACGCGATACGACTAGGGGACCCTAGCGCTGAGGGCTTGCTTTACGCGCGATATCACAAGCAGCTTGTTTTGATTCTTGGTGGTCGAGGCGTGCCAGTCGATAAGCGAGACGACATAGCTCATGAGGCCTATATTGTCACGCTTCAGCGTCTCAGGGATGGAGAACTCGAACAGCCTGAACTGGTTGGTCGCTTCCTTAAGCGGACTGCAATCAACATCTGGCTGAATGAGATCAGGAAGAGCATCCGACATGGCGACGCACCACTAGATTCGACTGACGACGATACGATCAGCACTGCTGAAGATGGACAGAATCATGCCGAATCCGTTGAATTAGGTGATGTGGTTAGGGCAATCGTCGCTGAGCTGTCTCAGGAGCGGGACCGGCTGGTGTTGCTATTAAGCTACGTGTACGACTGGGACAAAAAGAGCGTCTGTGACTATATCGATATTGAGGGCCGCGTTTACGACAATATCCGGTCTCGAGCACTCAAAAGATGTCGCGAGGTCATTGCTCGAAACCCACGTCTTCGTCTAGCTGCGGCAGACTTGTCCGAGGTGTCGAACGCGTGATGGAAATGGAAAAGCAGGACGTGCAGCATGCCGCCCAGCGTTACGCACGCGGCGAATTGAAGGGCAAGGAATTAGATGGCTTTGAAGATTACCTTATGGAGCATCCCGAGCTACTCGAGCAGATCGAAACTGAGAGCGTCCTCAAAAATGCAATCGACGCTGAGGTCGTGCCTCTTCGGTCTCGGCCCTCTATTCACCGTACCGCACAATCGAAATTTCAGCCGTTTGCAGCCGCAGCATGCCTCATGATTGCTTTGGGTGCTGTCTACTTCGCAGCGACTGCTCAACGTGATCCATCTGGTGCTGTAATCTCAGATGAACTTCGCTTCGAGCCGCTTCGTAGCGGTGGGACAAGTTCGATACCCTACATAGAGAGCGGAAAAGGATTGACGCTGTTTTCGGTAGATGTTGGCTTACGACCTGGTGACGTTAGTCAACTGATAATTACGGGAAGCGACGGACATGAAGCGCTCCGCTTCTCTGACCTGAGTGTGATTGACGGCTACGTACAATTTACCGTCGGAGATCTCGCTGCCGACACCTACAGGCTTGCGATCTACAACCAGCCCGACGCGGCCGCGTCAGCCAGCTACGACTTCCAGGTACGGAGTCGCTGAGCGGGTTGCTCGAGGAGCACGAGAGCGAAACACGTAGTGATGTGGATGTGATGGCTCAGGCAGCTCTAAAGCCTGGATGAGAGCGGTCTCGCGACGCCGTCTTTCGCGAACTGCCATGGTCTCCAACAATCAGAGCAAAGCAACTAATTTTTTGAGGCTTGGTGTTTCCTCAGTACGCATCGCGATTCCTTAAACTATCGAGAGGTTCGCTTGGACAGCTACAAGGCTCTAAAGCCGCTGCGCCGCAAATCAACACCGGCTGCACCAATACCGAAGAGCGGCAGATTCAGCTACGAGCGCATTGCCGATCGCCAGCGAGAAATCACCGAAAACAACTTGGTCGCGGTAGCAGATTTACTGCTCGAGGGTCTATGAAGACGTTGAGTAGTGCTCCACTTTTTCTTTTGGTCTGCCTGTCTTTGATTATGTGTGCCCACCTACTTGTCCTTCCAGCACATGCCGAAGTGTGTGAATTCGGCGAAGACTCCATCGAAGCCCTCTACCGAAACCCGAATTTGCCGTTCAAAGTCGAATACAGCTTCAAGAAGTCAAAGCCAGGCGACGAATTCGATTTGGCGGACAAGCGTTATGTGATGGTGCGAGTGCCGTTTACAGATTTGGCGACGGGCGAGCTTTACGCGGTTAACTATCCGTCGTTGGTGCTCGGGTATCCAAAGAGCCACAACACCCACTTTCACCTGAGCGTGACGCAGAGCAAGGCGACTGACGAGCCTTGCAGCGATGTCGCTGTGAAGGGATCGGATGCACCGACACACCGTATCCCGGCTTCGGCGCGCGCTTCGGTGATGGGCTACGGCTTTAATGATGAACTACACGCCAACACCTCGTTCAGCTTGGGTCTGATGTTGAGTTTCCGCACCGCAAGCACGCTTGTCTCGGTGCCGATTGGTGTCGAAACCAAGCCCTACCCTGACTGCTACGGCGGCAAGCCATATGGCCCACCGCGAAAAGGCATCAACGCCGACGATTGTGCGCCGCTGGTCGGGCCCGATGATTTCGATATTGTCGATGATGCAGATCTCAGCCGTCTTTCGGATGCGAATGGGGAACTGCTGCGGGCGCTGGATACGCTTGTGGACTAGGTGTTTGTCGAAAAGCTATAGCTGCTGATTATTTTCATAGCGGTCGTGTAGTGACCATCGAAATTTCCAGAGTGCGCACTGCCGCTGGCTGACCGTCCAACTAGCAACCTTCTGCACCAAAATATCGCAATTTGTTCTGATCAATCGCCTTCTGCCGCTCTTACGTAGATAACTGCGTCTAAAATGCTGCCGCCTACCTTTGGGCGTCGCGAACGCGAATCATCTGAGATGTACCACCGAATGTTGCAAAGTCTTCCTGCCGTAGCGGTTGTTGGTATGGCTGTTTGTTTTGCTGCCTGTAGCAGCGAGCAGGCGCCTGCGCGCGACGCACGAGCGCAGTCCCGTCAGATCCCGGTAGTGGCAGACGTGGTTCGCGAGAGCCCACGACGTACGCGCATTGAGGCGGTGGGTACCGCCCGGGCTTTGCGCTCGGTGGAGGTGTTTGCCGAGGCCGCGGGTGAAGTCACCGCGGTGAACTTCCAGCCGGGTGATCAGGTAGCGGCGGGCGATGTGCTGGTGGCACTGGATTCTCGCGATGAGACGCTAGCGTTACGGCTGGCTGAGCTGCGCCTGGGTGAGGCGGAGCGGCAGTTGAATCGTTACCTGACGGCGAACGCGAATGCGGAGCTGACGGTGCCAGAGACCACGGTAGATACGGCGCAGACCACGCTTGAGAGCGCCCGGATCGAGCGGGACCTGGCGGCACTGGCGCTGGATCGGCGTGCGGTCAAGGCGGCGTTCGATGGGTATGTGGGCATCACCGATGTCGATATTGGTGATCGCATCGATACCACCACCCAGATCACGACCCTGGATGATCGCAGTTCGCTGCTGGTGAACTTTGAGGTGCCCGAGGCGTACGTGAGCGCCATCGCGATTGATGACCCGGTGCAGCTAGAGGTGTGGACGACACAGGCTCGTGCCGCTCGCGGGCAGATTGTGGATATAGGATCGCGGATTGATCCGGTGTCACGCGCGTTTGCTACCCGGGCCAAGGTTGATAACGCCGATGATCGATTGCGCCCGGGCATGAGCTTTCGGGTGCGGCTGGACCTTGCCGATGGCGCATTCCCGGTGGTGCCAGAACTTGCCGTGCAATGGGGCGCCGACGGTGCGTTTGTCTGGATCGCCGAAGAGGGGCGTGCTCGTCGCGAGCCGGTACGCCTGGTGCAGCGCGACAGTGGCCGGGTACTGGTCGAGGGGCAACTCAAGCCCGGTGACCGCGTGGTGGCCGAGGGCGTGCAGTCCATGCGCGAGAACGTTGCCCTGCGCATCATGGATGATGAGGTGCTGGCGCGGGACGCCGTCGAACCCAACGATGCTGACCGCGCCGACGGCTAGCTTCCTGCACAGCGAATCCCGTCTATGACTCCAGAACCCGACACATCGGGACGCAATGACCTGCCGGCGCTGGGCGTTCGGCGCCCGTGGCTGGTCACGGTCATCAATCTTCTGATCGCGATTGCCGGCATAGCGGCCATTTTGGCGGTCGAGGTGCGCGAGCTGCCAGACATTGATCGCCCGCTAGTGAACGTGCGCGCCCTCCTCCCCGGCGCGTCGCCCGAGACCATGGATTCCGAAGTGACCGGGCTGCTCGAAGGCGCGGTGGCGCGCGTATCGGGCGTGCTCGATATCAGCTCATCGAGCGAAGAGAACAATGCGCGCATCAACGTCGAGTTCCGACCGGGTACGGATGTCGATAGCGTCGCGGCGGATGTACGCGAAGCGGTCAGTCGCGTCTCGCAGGATCTACCAGACAACCTGCAACAGCTGGCGGTATATAAGGCCGAAGAGGACGCCGAAGAAGTCGTTCGTGTCGCGGTCGTATCAAGCGTGTACCGCGAGGAGGCGCTGGCCCGCATCGTCGAAAAAGACATCGTGCCGGAGTTCATCTCGCTGCCCGGCGTAGCCGACGTGCCGCTGTTCGGCAATCGTGAGCGAGTGCTTCGCGTGATTCTTGATCCGCTGCGTCTCACCAGTTTTGGCCTTACGGTCAGTGATGTGGCGGCGGTTCTGCGCCAGGCACCGCTGGATGTACCGGCCGGCAGCTTTCGCTCGGTAGACCAGCAACTGCTTGTGCGGGCCGATGCTTCGGTGGTGACCGAAGAGCAGATCAAGGCGACCACGCTGCGCGATCAGGTGCGCATTGGCGATGTGGCCGATGTGAGCTTTTCGCCGGCGGATGCGCAGTCCTATGTGCGCCTCAACGGTCAGTTGGTGATCGGGATCGGTGTGGTGCGCCAGGCGGGGTCCAACACCATCGAGATTGCTGCCGGTGTGGACCGCGCCATCGAGCGGCTGAACGAGCGCTTTGACGATCTCGAGCTGGTCAAAATCTCCGACGCCGCCACCTTCATTCGGGGATCGGTACGCGAGGTATTGATCAGCTTGCTGCTGTCGATTCTCGTCGTCGTGGCCACCATTCGGGTGTTTTCGGGGTCGCTCCGGCTGACGATGGTTCCGGCGATTGCGATTCCGGT
>JBCCNK010000037.1:0-19368 GCA_039025875.1 Pseudomonadota bacterium | reverse complement strand
ATTTTCAACATTCGAAGCGTGCACCGCATCGCTGCTGGACCTTTGAGCAACGGCCGTGAGTCCGTCCCGCACGGATTGAGCAGAATTCGTGCAGTCCTCGCTGAAAAAAAAGTTATCCACAGCGCTTGAATTTAGTGATTTATTACTGTCCACAGGTAAATTTTGCAGAAATGACTTTATTTTTGTCTTATAAGATATTGATATAATTATTTATTACAAGAGAATTCTGCTCCCGACATATGACAAATTTTTTTCGCGCAGAGCTGTGTCCAGGTCTTGAAAATTTTTTCCCCACTCGTTTGTCCACAGTCCGGTGCCCGGAAATTGCGAGTCGTTGTTGCGCAAGGGGTTGAGCTACATTGCTGATTGTGTATGCATCTCAAAGCGGCGCATCAGCGCGTCTCGCGCAGGCGGCGCTCGGTGGCGCTGAAGCCGAAATCGATGATGTCCGGTTACTGCGCTGTGCTGATGCTGGAGCCCGAGAGGTTGCCGCGAGCAAAGGAGTGTTAGTCGTCTGTGCGGAAAACTCCGGTCGCTTAGCTGGACCTGCGAAAGACTTCCTTGATCGGATTTTCTATCCCTTGCACCTCTCGAATTGCTGCCGCCCTTATGCGCTGCTCATCAGCGCGGGGAACGATGGCACTGGCGCAGTAGCCGAAGCGCAGCGCATCATGAGCGGCATACCATTCACTCGCAGTGTCGAACCGCTGATCGTTCGGGGCCCAATCAGCGAGCTTGGGCGCGAGCAGGCCCGGGAGCTTGGCGCCGCGTTTGCCGCAGGGCTCAGCATGGGAGTTTTTTGATCGGCCAGAGCGTGAGTTTTTTTGGATAAATTCAAAGTTCGGCGTTATTCCGCCACCCAAAACCAGTCGATCGCCGCCGCTCGGTTCAAGCGCGAGGCCGCGCACCCTTATAAGCGCACCCTTGTGAGCGCACCCTTAAAAGTGCACCCATGGCAGAGTTGGAGTTTAGTGGCCGGGGGTTTGCGATCGTCTAAGGCGCCAGTGGGCACTGTTTTCGAAGTAGTTTGACAAACGCCTCGGCGCTTCGAGAAAGACTACGCTGCTGATGAAGTACCAGCCCGAGCTCACGTTTGAGTGCCGTATGACCGACGTTCAGGGTTTGTAGGCCCTCACCCAGCATGGTCTCGGGGAGCACTGTCCAGCCCAGACCGACCGCCGCCATCATCCGAAGGGTTTCCAGATAGTTTGTGGTCATGCCCATCTGCAGGGTTTCACCGAAGCGGGTGAAGTGTTGGCGTACGATGCGCCCGGTGAAGGTCTCAAGACCTGGCAGCACCGCCGGATACTGAGCGAGGTCCGCAAGGTCGACGCTGCGCGCGCTTGCCAGCGGATGTTCTGGGCTCACCATGATAGCGAGCGGATCATCCCACAGCGGTTGGGTGGCCAGCTGATTAATGTTGCCCGGTGCGAGTGTGACGACAGCGACTTCGATTTCGCCGCGCCGCACGCGTTCGTAGGCCTGTTCGGAATCGGTAAATTCGATTTCCAGCCGCACTTGTGGATGCGCGCTTTTGAAGGCCGACAGGATCGGGGGCAGGCGGTATATGCCAATGTGGTGGCTCATCGCGATCTGTAAAGGCCCAGCGATCTCTCCCGCCAGATCTCGAACGGCACGCTCGGCGCGGTGCAGACTCTTCTCCACATCGGCCACGTGAGCAAGTAGCGCATGACCGGCCTCGGTTAACTCGACTGAGCGACCAAGGCGATCAAAAAGCGCAGCGTCCAGATCTTCTTCTAGTAGAGCTATGCGCTTGCTGATTGCAGGCTGTGTTACATGCAAGGCGCGCGCGGCCGACGAAAATGAACGCCGCTCTGCGACGGCTCGGAAAGCTTCGAGTTGAGAGAATTCCATAAAAAAAATCTATAAGATAAATAAAAATAATAGATTTGAGTTATCTGACACGCAAGCGTACTTTAACGATCTCTGGAACCTGGTCACTGAACTCAGAAAGCCATGGCCGGCAAAACTCTTTACGACAAGCTTTGGGAGAACCACCTCGTCGAACAGCGATCGGATGGCTCCGCGCTGATATACATCGACCGGCATCTACTGCATGAGGTGACCTCAGCACAGGCCTTTGAAGGTCTGCGTCTCGCGGACCGACCGCCCTGGCGTCTGCACGCCAACCTGGCTGTGCCCGATCACAATGTGCCCACGCAGCCCCAAGAACGCTCGGCCGGTGTTGCGGGAATCCGCGATGCCACATCGCGGTTACAGGTCCAGACCTTGGACGATAATTGCAATGCATTTGGAATCACCGAGATTTCGATCAATGACCGGCGTCAGGGCATCGTGCATGTCGTGGGGCCGGAGCAGGGAGCTACCTTACCGGGAATGACCGTCGTCTGTGGTGATTCCCATACCAGTACCCACGGCGCTCTGGGCGCTATGGCGCATGGTATTGGTACGTCGGAGGTCGAGCACGTGCTCGCGACCCAGTGTCTCGTCACCAGCAAAATGAAGAATATGCGTGTCCGGATCGACGGCCGGTTGTCGCTCGGTGTGACTGCGAAGGACCTTGCGCTCGCGATCATCGGAGAGATTGGCACAGCAGGAGGCACAGGCTTTGCGATCGAGTTTGCGGGAGACGCCATCGAGCAGCTGAGCATGGAAGGGCGCATGACTATCTGCAATATGTCGATCGAAGCCGGTGCGCGCATGGGATTGGTAGCGGTAGATCAAACCACCATCGACTACGTGCGTGGCCGGCCTATGGCACCGACAGGTGATGCGTGGGAGATGGCGGTGAGCGCCTGGGCCGATTTACGGAGCGACCCGGATGCGGTCTTCGATCATGAAGTGCGGATTAATGCGGCTGATGTGATCCCACAAGTGACCTGGGGCACGTCGCCCGAGATGGTTGCGCCCGTCAACGCGAATATACCCGACCCCGAATCTACCGGGGATGACGCTCAGCGAGAGGCAATTCGCAGAGCGCTTGCTTACATGGGGTTAAATGGAGGCTCACCGATCACTAGCATTCCAGTGGATCGGGTATTTATTGGTTCATGTACCAATTCGCGTATCGAGGATCTTCGCGAGGCCGCGGCCGTGCTTCGCGGGCGCACGATCGCGGCGACGGTTAAGCAGGCACTGGTCGTACCGGGATCGGGGAGTGTCAAATCTCAGGCGGAGCGTGAGGGACTCGATCGGGTGTTTATCGACGCAGGCCTCGAGTGGCGTGAACCCGGATGTTCCATGTGTCTGGCCATGAACGCCGATAAGCTGGGCGACGGCGAGCATTGCGCCTCCACGTCGAATCGCAACTTTGAGGGAAGGCAAGGTAGCGGCGGGCGTACTCATCTTGTCAGCCCCGCTATGGCTGCAGCGGCGGCGGTGGCGGGTCACTTCACTGACGTCAGAGAGCTTTCCCTGAACCCCAGCGGCGGTTCCGGTCACAGCCATCGCGGTGCCGATGACAGCCTTATCTACAGATCGGCCTGATTCTCGGCTTCACGGCCGGCTTATAGGTTGGTTAGAGCAGGGTTCAAGTCATGCGTGAATTCATCCGTCATCGTGGCCTGGTGTTACCGATCGACCGCGCGAACGTCGATACCGACCTTATCTTGCCGAAGCAGTTCTTGCGTTCGATAAAACGAACCGGTTTCGGGCCGTTTCTGTTCGACCAGATACGCTACCTCGACGGCGGGGGTGAGCCTGACCAGGACTGCAGTGATCGCCCGCTAAACCCGGAGTTCCCGCTGAACTTTCCGCGCTATCAGGGCGCGAGCATACTTCTGGCGCGAGCGAACTTCGGCTGCGGCTCTAGCCGGGAACACGCACCCTGGGCGCTTGATGGTTACGGTATCCGGTGTCTCATCGCACCAAGTTTCGCCGACATCTTCTACAACAACTGCTTCAAAAACGGTCTGCTGCCAATTGTTCTTCAACAGGAACAGGTCGATCATTTGTTTGAGGCCACTAATGTGCAGGAAGGCTACAAACTTGACGTTGACCTTCGGCGCTGCGAGCTTACGCTGCCTGGCGGAGAGTGCTGGAGCTTCGACGTTGAAGACTACCGGCGCCAGTGTCTGCTCCAAGGACTTGACGATATTGGTGTCTCCTTAAAAAGCGCGGCGGCCATTGAAGAGTACGAGCAGCGTGCGAGCCGTCAGTTCCCCTGGTTGTTTCCTGATCGGATAGATTCGTGAGTCGAACCATACTGCTATTGCCCGGTGACTACATCGGGCAGGAAATCGTGCCAGAAGCCGAAAAGGTGCTTCGCGCGGTCGATGAGATGTTCTCGCTCGACCTTCGACTCGCCAGTGGCTTGGTCGGCGGCAGTGCGTTCGAGATCCATGGGACACCCCTTCCTGATGAAACTCTAAAAGCCGCGCGAGCAGCGGACGCTATTTTGCTTGGGGCAGTCGGAGGGCCAGCTTATGACGAGGTGGAGCGGCAAAATCGACCCGAGAGAGCCCTGCTCAGGTTACGGCAGGAGCTGGGCTTATTCGCCAACTTGAGGCCTGCAATCACGTATCCGCAACTGGCCAACGCGTCGAGCTTAAAGCCCGAACTGGTTGCCGATCTCGACCTCTTGATCGTTCGCGAGCTGACGGGAGGCATTTACTTCGGTGAGCCGCGGGGAATTCAAACACGCGACGATGGTGTGAGGGAGGGGTTCAACACCTATCGATACTGCGAGCCGGAGATTGAGCGCATCGCGCGGGTTGCCTTTGAGCTTGCCCAGACACGACAAGGCAGGCTGTGCTCAGTCGATAAAGCAAACGTGCTGGAGGCAACAGTACTCTGGCGCGAGATTGTCACGGAGCTTTCCAGGGAGTACGCCGATGTGGAGCTGGAGCATATGTACGTCGATAACGCGGCGATGCAGCTTCTGCGTGAGCCAAAGCAGTTCGACGTGATTGTCACTGGAAACATGTTTGGCGACATCCTTTCGGACGCAGCGGCCATGCTCACCGGGTCGATAGGCATGCTGCCTTCGGCTTCTCTCAATTCAGATGCTCAGGGCTTGTACGAACCTTGCCATGGCTCCGCCCCAGACATTGCAGGTCGTCAGATCGCAAACCCCCTCGCGACAATACTGTCGGCGGCCATGTTGTTACGGCGGTCTCTGGACGCGCCTCAGGCAGCCCAAGCAATAGAGGCAGCGGTCAGCACGGTACTCGACGAGGGACTGCGGACCGCCGATATCAGCGAAGGTCATGGGCCATCCGTGAGCACATCTCGAATGGGGGATGCGGTGGTTGCGGCACTGCGCACCGGCGATCAGCCAACACATCTTGAAGAACTGGAACACGAGACGCTATGAACGCACCTCTTGATGTCGCCGTAGTGGGCGCGACCGGCGCGGTGGGCGAGACGATGATCGAAATTCTCGAACAGCGGTCCTTTCCCGTTGGTGACTTGCATTTGCTTGCATCGGAACGGTCCGCTGGTCGGCGGATGTCGTTCCGCGGTAGCCAGATTGCTGTGAAAGATTTGGATAGCTTTGATTTCTCCTCGGTTCAAATTGCGCTTTTTTCTGCTGGCGGTAGCGTATCTGCACAGGCGGCTCCGCGCGCTGCGGCTGCTGGCTGTGTGGTGATTGACAATACTTCGCACTTTCGTCGCGACGCCGATGTGCCGCTAGTCGTACCAGAGGTGAATCCGGAGGCGGCGGCACACTGGAGGCAGCGCGGCATTATCGCTAACCCGAACTGCTCGACGATCCAGATGCTGGTTGCACTCAAACCCCTGCACGATGCAGCGACTATTCGTCGAATCAACGTGGCAACCTATCAGGCTGTGTCCGGCACTGGGAAATCAGCGCTGGAGGAGTTGGCTGGCCAGACCGCGAAGCTGCTCAACGGTAAACCCATCAACGCTGACGTCTACCCGTTCCAAATCGCGTTCAATGCCCTACCACACATCGACAGTTTCCAGGACAACGGCTACACCCGGGAGGAGATGAAGATGGTCTGGGAGACCCGCAAAATATTTGACGATGAGACAATCCTAGTGAACCCCACGTGCGTGCGGGTGCCGGTGTTCTATGGCCATGCTGAGGCCGTACATATTGAGACCGAGCACAAGCTCACCGCAGCCGAGGCTAGAGCTTTACTTGACGGCGCGCCCGGTGTGGAGGTTGTAGATTCACGGGAAGACGCGGGCTATGCCACACCGGTGACCCATGCTGCGGGCGAGGATCCAGTATTTGTTAGCCGTATTCGGGAAGATATATCCTGCGACACGGGCCTCAATCTATGGGTGGTGTCCGATAATCTTCGCAAAGGGGCCGCACTCAATAGCGTACAAATTGCCGAGCTTCTCATCGAGCGCGGTTATCTCGACTGAGCTGGGTTAGCGGGTCTGGCATCCGCTGAAGAGCCCTGGCGGAGTATTTGTAACCGGTTCGCAGATGCTCCTATCACGAACTTGTTCTTACGAACTATTTTCAACGACCCACGTTCATTGACCCACGTTCAACGAACCACTATCTACAAACCAGTATCTACGAACCATGTCCCACGAACGGCGTCTATCGGACGCTTTTAGATAAGGGTGGGTGATACGTCGTGCTCACCTGCACGAGGGTTCCATAAGGCGGCTTCGGGGTTGACGACGTAACTTACACGGCGCTACAGTCAAGAGTTACAGCACTTTGTTCCGAAATCAACGCAAGCTGTTGGCTGGAAAGAACTTTTGGAGCGATGTTTGAGATTGAACCTCGCGAGTGCGCGTTGATGCATAGTCGACATCGCCACCGTTTCAGCGCAGCGAAGACCGCAGCGAAGACAAGGCAAGAAGCACGTTGATACAACCTGTCGTTCAGCACGCCTGTCGTCGTTAAACCTTGGGCCGGTTCGTAAGATTTTGTAATGAAGAGCAGTAAGAGCGGTAAGAGACACAAGAGCAGTCAGAACAGTAAGAAGGTGAGTTGTTGAAATGGCACTGGCGGGCACAGCCCAACTGCCCATTTACCGTGCCCACCGTTCGAATCACCACTGGTCGATCTAAGTGGTTGATTACACCGCGATTGCATGATGAGTGTTTGCAAATCGAATTTAACGGGTTTGAGCCAGAGACAGGATAAGGCGCGCGTTAACTACCAGCCGCCGACGGGTATGAAATGCGCGCTAGGTAAGCGCAAGTCGGGTGCGAGAAGCGTGTGTGGAGGGTGCCAGCCGCGTGCGAGACGCGTGTAAGCCGTGTGTAAGCCGCGAACAAGCCGTGTGTAAGACAATGAGCATGCTCCGGCCGTTTAAAGAATCGATGAGCGTGGGCGCTAACCGAATCGCCGGCAGTTCAGAGCCGATCAGGGCTGAAAGGAATCGCTAAAACGCTCAATGGTGCTCGACGAAGAGGCTAGTGCGAGGTCGGAAACGACCATACAGAGGGGGTGAAATCGGGACTTTGTTAGGTGGAATCCAGCAAACTTGCAGCCTGCCATCTACGTATAGCTCCTGTTGATAGTAAGCTCAGCGGTTAATAGTAAGCTCGGCAACAGTAGATCGGCACAAGGGAGCGGTGGGTTGAGTCACCGCTTCGGTTCTGCAAAAAAGCAACGCAACAACGCAAGAGCAATAAGTAGCGCAGAACAAAAGTAAGAACGCTTGGACAGCGATAACTTGGGTAGAAGTAGGTTACAGGGCACATCAATGTCGACGCAGGTCGGAATCAAAAAAACGGTACGCGCGTTTCTTGTCCTGGGCGGTGCGATTGCGTGCAGCCGGGCAGCCGCTCTCGGACTGGGTGAGCTCGACATGCAGTCCTTCCTCAACGAACCGCTGAAAGCGCGGGTGGAGCTGCTCGACACCCGTGGCCTTACTCCGGAAGATATCCGAATACGTCTTGCTGGCGTCGACGACTTTGAGCGACTCGGCGTAGATCGGAGTTACTTTCTCACCGGCATTGAGTTTACCGTCGAGATCGAAAGCTCTACTGGTCGGGGTCTAATACGCTTGTCTAGCCAAGACGCTGTACTCGAGCCTTTTCTCGATCTCATCATAGAAGCCCGCTGGCCCAGCGGTCGCCTGCTGCGCGAGTATACGATTCTGGTTGACCCACCGGCGTTCCGAGAGGAAATCGTAACCGTATCGGCGTCTGAGCGCGTGCGGGAGACCGAGGAGCAAGCCGCTCCAAAAGATCGAGAACCGGTTCCGCAGCCTACTACCACTGGGGATCGCATCCGTCGGCGAGAGAGTAACCTTGGTCCTGGAGAGATGCCGTCGCGGGATTTCTCATCAGAGACGTCAATAACGCCAGCACCGGGCAGTCGCTACATGGTGCGCCGCGACGAGACCCTTTGGGAAATCGCGTTGCAGGGCCGACCGGAGGGTGTCTCCGTACAGCAGGCGATGCTAGATATACAGCGGCTGAATCCAGAAGCTTTTATCAGTGGCAACATCAACCGTATCAAAGCTGGCTACATTATTTATCTCCCCGAGACCGGCGACATCAGCTCCGACGATTTAGCAGCTGCGTTGGAGCAAGTCAGGGAGCAAAACAGCCGATTCCAGTCGAATGAAGCAACCCCTGGTGTTTCGGCTGCTGCCACGCTGAGGATTTCGGCCGATTCCGATACCACACCTGAGCTTTTAGTAAGCGACGATAGTGCTGGTCTCACCGGTGGTCCTGAGATTGATTCGAGCGACCTTGTCGCATCTTCGGGAATCATTGGCGAACCCGGTGCTCCAGCGAGCAACGATGGCACGCTCGGTAGCGAGGTAACGCAACGTCTTGAAGAGATGACGTCGCGACTTGATACCTTGGAACAAATAGTAACGCTCAAAGACGAACAAATCGCCACTCTCGAGCAGGCGCTCAGAGAGGCTACTGAGGCTGCCGAGGCGGCCAGGGCTGAGGCGCAACGTCGAGTGGCACCGGTAGCGCCCTCGCCGGCACCCAATCCGGCACCCCAGCCAGCGCAAACAAGTTCAGGCGGTTCGATTCCGTGGCTGCCGATTGGCGGTGGCTTACTGGCGATTTTGCTTGGCGTTTTTGTGTTCCTCAAGCGGCGCGCAGGTCGCGAAGAAGATGCGGTCGAGAACGAGCAGCTTGCCTCGGTCAACCAGGCAGACGACGATGTGTTCGAGGGCGTCAGCCTCAATAAAGCGGCGCTCGAGAACGAGCAGCCGGCTGCCGATAAAGGCGACCACGAAGACGACGCAGAGCCTGAAGCTCTCGCCGAACCAACCGAAGAAATCGACGTATCAGCGGATCAGGCCGACGAAGTCGATAGCCTCGACCGCGGCGGCAGCCGCGGATACGGCGAGCGCAAGCACGACGACTACATCGATGAATCGGCCGCCGGCGACAAGCTAGCTGAAGCCGATATCTATATCGCTTACGGTCGCTATCTACAGGCTATCGAACTTCTCGAAAGCGCTATTGCTGAAGACCCAAACAACAGCGCGTACCGCCTCAAGTTGATTGAGCTGTACGTTGATATGGGTGAGGAAGCCAAAGCGGCAGAGCAGCTCGAGGACCTGCGGGAACAAGGCGATACAGAGGCAACGGAGAAGGCCGAAGTGCTAGTTGGCGGTTCGGGCGCTGACAGCAGCACGTCACCCTTCGACGAAGACGACCTTGTCGATGAGTCCGATCTTGTTGATGAGTCTGATCTTGTTGAGGAGACCTTTGATGATTCTCGCCAGCCAGGCGATCACACCGTCGAGCCAGACGAGGCCCTTACGTTAGACACAGAACTTGACACCTCGGCTGTCGAAGAGCTCGGTGAGCCGACGCTTGAGCTTGAAGTCGACGAAGAGCTTGCCGATGCGGCGGGAGTATCGGGAGCTACGGGCGCGATGGTAGATCAGCCCGAATCTGCGCTTGATGCTGATGACGGCGAACTGGTTTTCGACGATCTCGAAATTGAAGACGACTCCAACCCGGCCCTAGAAGACGAACTGGATTTCGCAGCCGCGGAGGGGGATTTGGATCTATCGGATGCCCTGGTCGGAGACGGTGAAGCGAATCTAGATGAGACAGTAATAACTCCGCTGGTAGCTGACGACGAAACTCCTACGTTAGACGTTGATCTCGACGTATCGCTGGACGACGACTTCGATGATTCATTCGTCGATTCGGAGGAGCTCGTTATCGCGGATGATGCGGACCAGATGGCGACCAAGCTGGACCTGGCACGTGCGTATCTGGATATGGACGATGCCGCCGGTGCCAAGACTATCCTTGAGGAAGTCAGTGCGCGTGGCAGTGACGAGCAAAAGGAAGAGGCGCAGGAGCTCATCGCCCGCATCGGCTAACCGCAGCGCCTGGCTTCGCTCTGCGTGGTTCCCCAACACCTTTCCAATGACCCGCTTCCTCGAGGAGCGCGGGTTGCTCTTTGCGTCGAATATGACGGTTCTCCATTTTCGGGCTGGCAACGGCAGCCCCAGCATCAAGCGGTACAAACTGTGCAAGGGTGCGTCGAGGCTGCGCTGACCCAGGTCGCGGCTGCCCAGATTACGCTGTCCTGTGCGGGGCGCACCGATACCGGGGTGCACGCGACGGCGCAGTGGGTGCACTTTGATACGCCGGTATCACGCAGCCTGAAGGCCTGGTTGGTCGGCGCTAATGCGCATTTGCCGAAAGAGATAAGGATCGTACGTGCACTGGGTGTTCCCGGTGACTTCCACGCCAGGCACAGTGCCGTAATGAGGCAGTACGACTATCTCATCCACAACAGTGCACGAGCCTCTGCTCTGCTTGCCGAGCGCGTGCTTTGGCATCGCCGCGCACTGAATGTAGCGGCTATGAACGAAGCTCTCAAACCGCTTCTGGGCGAGAACGACTTCTCATCTTTTCGCGCGGCGTCTTGTCAATCAAACAGCCCCATGCGTTTTGTTGCGACGGCCTCTGTTGATTCGCAAGGGGCCTTACTGAGGGTCCGACTTAGGGCGAATGCCTACCTGCATCATATGGTTCGCAATATCGTAGGATCGCTTCTCGAGGTGGGGCAGGGGAGCCAGACCAGGCAGTGGCTCGGCGAGCTGCTGGAACTGCGCGACCGCACCCGCTCAGGTCCCACCGCTCCACCCCACGGTTTGTATCTGACGCAGGTAGAGTATCCGGAACGTTTTGCTATTCCGCTAATAGGCGCCTTGCCCTACTTTCCGCCGGATAGAAATAACAGTGGAATCGAAGAGGAAGAGGACGAGGAAGAGAAAGCGGACGAGCAAAAGTAACTTGCCAAGAGCGGCGCGGTTCTTTGTTTGATTAACTGATTGTTCTGTTACCCTTTGGGCACTCTTGGCGCGGGTCCGGTCGTGTTCATGAGTCTTCGATCCTGAGCGTCGCGAAGCTCGTACGCGCTAACCGCGTTCAGGTCGTACTTTTGCTCGTTGAGCTATCCAATGAACTGTTAGGCCTGCTAGCTCTGATTCTTTTGTCTTTGAAGAAATCGTCTCTCGCACAACCTTGCCTGACGTAAATTGCTCGCAACTCTTTCTAGAGCTATTCATTCTTTAAAGCTATTCACTCTCTAAAGCTATTCATTCAGACGTTAAAAAAGTGACTCGAATTAAGATCTGCGGCATTCGCAGCCCAGAGATCGCCAACCAGGCATCGGAGTGCGGCATTGATGCTATCGGTCTCGTTTTCTACGGGGGCAGCATCCGTGCTGTATCCGCAGATTTAGGTGCTGAGATTGTGGCGGCCGTACCGCCCCTAGTCAGTGTGGTTGGCTTGTTTGTCGATGCCAGTCAGTCCGAGATCGAGGACGTGTTGTCCAAGTGTCCCGTCGATATCCTTCAGTTTCACGGTTGTGAGAGCGCCGCTTTCTGCACCCAGTTCGACAGACCCTACATCAAAGCAGTTGGGGTGCAGCCGGGGCTCGATCTTGAGCATATTGCTCGCGAGCACACAGCGTCCCGAGCGCTCCTGTTAGATGCCTGGGCGGATGGGCGTAGCGGTGGTACGGGGCAAACGTTCGATTGGGGCTTGATACCTGAGGGTTTCAGCCGTCACTGGGTTCTCGCCGGGGGCCTTAACCCACAGAACGTGGCGGAAGCGATCCGACAAACCTCGGCCCCAGCGGTGGATGTAAGCGGTGGTGTGGAATCAGCGCCCGGCGAAAAAGATATCGAGCTGATTCAACGATTCGTGGCTGAAGTACAGTCGACTGCTCGCGGATAATGGGCGACGACACCGTCGATCAGAAAGAGCATGAGCTGGATCAATAAAATCCTTCCCACCGGAATCGCTCGATCCAATGGAGGCAAGCGGTCCGCTATTCCAGAGGGAGTCTGGGATAAGTGCGTTAAGTGTGAGGCCGTCCTTTGGCGACCAGATCTAGAGCGCAACGCCCTGGTCTGTCCCAAGTGTGATCACCACATGCGTCTGCCAGCACGCAAGCGCCTGGATCTTTTTCTCGACCAGGAGGGCCGCGAAGAAGTGTTTGCCGACATTGAACCTATTGATCGGCTGCGCTTTCGAGATAAAAAGAAATACACCGCACGACTGGCATCCGCGCAGAAGGCAACGGGTGAGCGGGATGCACTGGTAGCGATGCGTGGAACTCTCCACGGTCTGCCGCTGATCACGCTGGCATTTGAGTTCGGTTTTCACGGCGGCTCCATGGGGCAAGCGGTGGGTGAGAAGTTCTCGCGAGCCGCGCAGCTTGCGCTTAGTGAGCGCATTCCGCTGGTATGTTTCTCTGCCTCTGGCGGCGCGCGCATGCAGGAAGCGCTCATTTCTTTGATGCAAATGGCGAAAACGAGCGCGGTCATCGAAAGGATGCACACAGAGTCGATACCGTACATTTCTGTGCTGACCGACCCCATTTACGGAGGGGTTTCGGCGTCGCTGGCTCTGCTGGGCGACCTGAATATTGCCGAACCTGACGCGCGCGCCGGATTCGCAGGACCGAATATTATTGAGCAAACCATTCGTCAGAAGCTCCCCAAGGGGTTTCAGCGCAGTGAGTTTTTGTTGGAGCACGGTGCTATCGACATGATTGTGCATCGGCAGGACATGCGAGACACGTTAGCGCGGATACTGGCTAAGCTCAGCAGCGCTCCCGCACCGCTCGACGATACGGCTGCCGCAGCCGTTGCCGTAGCAGGCGCAGACAGTGCAGAAAACGCAGAAAGCGCAGAAGGGGCGGAAAGCGCAAAAACCCAAGAGGCAGCAGACACCGAAGCAGGCACGCCCGATGTAGAAGCTTCTGCGGTCTCCGCAGAGGAGGGGGTCGATGCCGTCGGTGCCGATGCAGACGCTGATGGCGCGAAAAGCGGATCGGATGTGGAAACCTCCGACACGGTTGCTGAACCCGATTCGGCCGAATCGGAGGCAGTGATGCAGTCTGAGGTCGCGAACGCTGACTCAGGCAGCGATTCCAAGAATGAGTCGGAAAGCGACAGCAAGGGCACAGAAGCCCAGGCGACCGACGGTAGTGACGATGCGAGCGCTGCCGACGATGCAACCGCGCAAGCGGGGGATGCCACTTCGGCGGAGATCGCTGAGCCCGAATCCGGTGCCAGCGATTCTGAAGGCGACGAGGGCGGCGACACCAGTGGTGACTCGGCAAAGCCCAAAGCCGGAGACGAACGCAAACCCGGCGGTGATTGACGACGATCTGGATACGTGGCTTGCGCACCTTGAACGTGTCCATCCTAAAAGCATTGATCTTGGTCTGGAGCGGTCCGCCGAAGTCTCGCGGCGTCTTGGATTGCTGCCGGTGCCATCAAAAGCGCTTGTGGTCGCTGGTACCAATGGCAAGGGCACGGTAGCTCACGCAAGCGACGCTTTGCTGCGGGCTGAAGGGCTTCGAACAGGTCGCTTTACTTCACCGCACATTCTTCGTTTTAACGAGCGTATTGCCGTTAACGGGGTGCCCGTAGCCGATCGACTCATACTCGATGCTTTTCATGCGATTGAGTCGGCTCGTTCTGAAATTACCCTGACTTATTTCGAGTTCTCTACGCTCGCCGCGCTATGGGTATTTGCCCAGGCCGAGGTGGACGTCGCGGTTTTAGAGGTCGGGCTCGGCGGCCGCCTAGATGCGGTCAACATCGTCGATGGGGACGTCAGCGTCGTAACTTCAATTTCGCTCGATCATCAGGCCTGGCTCGGGGATACCGTTGAACTTATCGCACCCGAGAAAGCGGCGGTAGCGAGGAGCGGAAACCCCGTCGTCCTAGCTGAGCGTGCCTATCCATCGACGCTTTACCAGACACTCGAAGAGATTGGGGCTACGGTTATGCAGGCGGGGCGAGATTGGGATTGGCGGGTGGAGAAGCTAGCTTCGGCTGGAGAGGTTGTGCGGGCGATCGCTCAAACAGGGTCCTTGGCTGGTGCTGGTGCTGGAGCTGATTCTAATACCAGGGCCTCGCGGGGATACGAACTGTTACACGTCAGACTCGCCGGCGGCAGACAACTGGAGTCATTCCCTATGCCAGCGGGACTGCAGCCGTCGAACCTGGCCGCGGCCCTGCAGGCTTGTGCAGAACTCGTGGATTCGAAGCCCCAGATGCGCGAACAAACTAGCAAATCGCCGCAGGCCTCCGTGCTGCCTACGCTAAAAATACCCGGTCGTCAGCAGTCTCTGATGGTTCGCGAAAGAACAGTGATCTTCGATGTGGCGCACAATGCCGCGGCAATGCAGGCACTTGCCGACTATCTAAATACCAACCCGATAGAAGGACAAACGTTTGCGGTGTTTGCCGTCATGGCCGATAAGAGCCTTGGGGAGTTGGTGGCTGCCCTGGCCAGTTCAGTGGATGGTGCGTTCTCGTTGAACCTTCCGTTCTTAGATCGAGCCGAGAAGCCCGAGAGCGTGTGGCAGGCGCTCGATGCTGCGGGGATCGCGATTCCGCAAAGCGACTTTACAGCTGAAATTGTGTGGGAGCAGCTTATCTCCGGGAGCTCCCCCGGTGATCGATTGGTGGTTTGCGGATCCTTCCACACGGTTGCGCGTATAATCCCGCTGGTCGGCCCGCTAGACTCTACTCCTTCTGCCTGACACAGCGAAAACATGACCTCAAGCGACGGCTACCACGGTAGTGCTAACAGGCCCTTTGGTGGATAGCCAGATCAAACAGCGACTTGTGGGAGCGCTTATTCTTGCGGCGCTCGCAACTATATTTTGGCCGATAATCTTTGTGGGGCCCCAGATTAATCCGGAGCAGTCCGTGGCGGTGACGCCTGAACCACCACCAGTGGATTTGAGCCCCTTGCCGGAACCTGACGATGTCGGTTTGCGGGCGACACGGCCGAGTCGCTCGGAAAAATCACAGCCGCAGGAATTTAGTGAAGAGCTGGATCAGGTTTTTGCCGACGACCCACCCGCACTACCCCAGCGGGAGACGGCGGTTCCTCCGGAGTCGGTCGACGAAATCAGAGACAAACTGAAAAAACCGGCGCTCGATGCCGATGGTCTCCCAATTGCGTTTTCGCTCCAGGTTGCGGCGCTAAGTAGCCAGAGTCGCGCCGAGAAGCTGCGCGACGATTTGGTGGCGGCGGGTTACAAGGGGTACATCTCGCGAGAGAAAGGCACAAACAGAACGCTGTATATGGTGATGGTGGGCCCTAAGTTTCGCCGTGAGGAACTGGTACGTGTGAAGCAGGTAATCGACGATACCTGGTCCGTGAATTCAATCATCGTTCGATATCTGCCCTAGCGCCTATGACCTATCTGCCTGAGTTTGACGCATTTACCGCCCTGGACTGGGCGATCGTTGTCGTGATCGCGGTGTCGGCCCTACTCAGCCTGCTCCGCGGCTTTTTGCGCGAGGCTATTTCACTGGCTGGCTGGGTCGTCGCTTTTATTGCCGCCAACTTAGGTGCGCTCTATCTCGCGGAGCCGCTGGCGGATTTTGTGGCCAACCGAACGGGACGCTACCTTATTGCCTGGTCACTGATTTTTGTCGCCACGCTAGTGGCAAGTCATGTGGTCGCGCGAATCACATCTCGTCTTGCGAAGGCGACGGGTCTGGGGTTTGCCGACAGATTGCTCGGCACGGTTTTTGGGGCGCTTCGTGGCGCCCTGGTAGTGATGGCGCTGGTTTTTGTGGCTCGCCAGTTCATTCCCAGTAGCGAACTCACTATCCTGCGTGATTCGCAGCTCATGCCTCATATCGATACGCTGCTCGCTTGGAGTACCAGCATGTTCGAAGAGTACCGGGATCTAGATGTGCCAGGCTTGACCATATGACGGGTCGCGTCGCGATGCCACACCGCCACTCGATGATCGGTTTCCGTGTAATGACGGCCATCCCGGTCTGCTGGAACACGTGCCGCTATGCATATTGCAACACCGGCCGCTGGAACCGCCGAAACAACCCGCTTCAAATAGGGAGAGCCCGCTGATGTGTGGATTGGTTGGTATCGTCGCAAAGACTGACGTTGCACCACAGATCTACGATGCACTCACGGTGCTCCAACATCGCGGGCAAGACGCGGCCGGCATCGTGACCTGTGCTATGGACCGCATCCATCAGCGCAAAAGTGTGGGGCTGGTTCGCGATGTATTCAGGCAGCATCACATTACTCGGCTCGAGGGCAACACGGGAATTGGCCACATTCGCTACCCGACCGCCGGCAGTGGCGGAGCCGCGAATGCTCAGCCGTTCTACGTCAACAGTCCCTACGGTATAGCGCTTGGCCACAACGGCAACCTGACCAACTCTAAGGCGCTCCGTGAGGAGCTGTTCGAGAGCGAGATGCGCCACTTGAACACGGATTCCGATTCGGAGGTCCTGCTCAATGTGTTCGCCCGTGAGTTGCAGGCCAGGGGTAAGCTTCACGCCACCGCAGACGACATTTTCGATGCGGTGTGGGCCGTGCACCGGCGCTGCAAAGGTGGCTACGCTGCGGTTGCGATGATAGTCGGCCACGGCATTGTCGCCTTTCGAGACCCTTGGGGTATTCGGCCGCTCGTACTCGGTTATCGCGGCGAAGGTCGTGACCGGGAATACATGGTCGCGTCCGAAAGTGTCGCGTTGGATGTGCTCGGGTTCAGCCTGCTGTCTGATGTGGCTCCTGGCGAAGCCGTCTTTATCAACCAGGAACGTGAGCTGTACAGGCAACAGTGCGCGCAGTCTGTCGCTCTCCACCCATGCATCTTTGAACACGTGTACTTCGCTCGGCCCGACAGCATGCTGGACGAAATTTCGGTGTATAAAACGCGCAAGCGCCAGGGTGAAGCACTTGCCCGTAAGATTCATCGCCTGCGGCCCGACCACGACATCGACGTTGTCATACCTATCCCCGACAGCAGTCGTACGGCGGGGCTGTCGCTAGCGCAGACGCTGGGCCTTAAGTATCACGAGGCGTTTGTTAAGAACCGCTATATCGGCCGCACCTTCATCATGCCAGGCCAACAGCAGCGCCGAAAATCCGTGCGTCAGAAGCTAAACCCCATCCGTCTAGAATTCGAAGACAAGAACGTACTACTTGTCGATGACTCCATCGTGCGCGGTACCACAAGCCGCGAGATCATCCAGATGGCGCGCGATGCTGGAGCAAATCGAGTGTATCTCGCATCGGCTGCACCGCCCGTGCGGTTCCCGAATGTGTATGGCATCGATATGCCATCGGCGAGTGAACTCATCGCGCACGGTCGCAGTGAAGAGGAGGTCGGGCAGTTAATCGGAGCCGATTGGCTCATCTATCAGGAGCTTGATGACCTTATTCGTTGCTCCCACGAAGGAAACCCCGACGTCGATGGCTTTGAGTGCTCCGTGTTTGATGGCAACTACATTACCGGTGATGTCGACGCCCAGTATCTCGACACGGTCGATGCCCAGCGCAACGACGAGGCGCAGTCGCAACTTCGCGCAGCGGTCGAGGGAGACGGCGTTGTGGTTGGACTGTATAACGACGTTTCTGAAGCGGGCTAGGGCCTGATACGGCGATAGGCAAGTGAGTAACCGAGACGAACCAGACCTAGACGAACTTGCCTGGCAGAGCCTGGCCGTGCGTGCAGGCGTTAGTCGCTCGCAGGAGGGCGAGCATAGCGAGCCAATCTACACGACCTCCAGCTATGTTTTTGCGAATGCCAAGGAGGCCGCTGATCGGTTTTCTGGCGATGTTCCCGGCAATGTCTATTCGCGCTACACAAATCCAACGGTGCGGACGTTTGAGGAGCGCCTCGCGCGGCTTGAAGGCGCCGAGGCCTGCGTTGCAACCGCATCGGGTATGTCGGCGATTCTCTCTACTTGCCTGGCGCACCTCAAATCGGGCGATCACGTCATCTGCTCCCGAGATGTTTTTGGTACCACCCGCACGCTGTTTGCGAAGTACCTCGCCAAGTTTGGCGTCGAGGTCAGCTTTGTACCGCTCGTCCCGATAGACGGTTGGAAGCAATCCCTACGGCCCAACACGCGTCTGCTGTATCTTGAGACGCCCTCGAACCCACTCTGTGAGATCGCGGACGTGCGTGCGTTGGCCGAGCTGGCAAAAGCTCATAGCGCGCTGCTTGTTGTAGACAATTGCTTTTGTACACCTGCGCTACAGCAACCACTGGCTCTAGGAGCAGACGTGGTGATTCATTCGGCCACTAAATTTCTCGATGGACAGGGCCGCTGCGTCGGCGGGGCGGCTCTCGGAAACGCCTCGTTGATGGGCGAGATTCTGGGCTTTTTGCGCAGCTGCGGTCCAACGATGAGTGCTTTCAATGCCTGGGTGTTTCTAAAGGGGCTCGAAACGCTGTCACTGCGCATGAACGCCCACAGCGCGAATGCGCAGGCTCTTGCCGATTGGCTTGTGCAGCAGCCCGCCGTTGAGCAGGTCTTTTATGCGGGGCTTCCCGGCCACGTTGGTTACGAGCTGGCGGCCCAGCAGCAGTCGGCTTTCGGTGGTGTGTTGTCGTTCTGCGTACGCGGTGGGCGAGAACAGGCCTGGCGTTTGATTGACGCCACCCGGCTGATGTCGCTCACGGCCAATTTAGGAGATGCGAAAACCACGATCGTGCATCCGGCGAGTACCACGCACAGTCGCATTAGCGCTGAAGAGCGGGCAGAGGCGGGTATCACCGACAACTTGATCCGCATAGCCGTTGGTCTCGAGGCCGTAGAGGATCTCAAATCCGACTTACAGCGGGGCTTCGACGCGCTGTAGCATTTCAGCTTTCCTCCGCTAACCGGTAAAGCTCTCGACATTCCGCTGGCGCTCCCAAACGCCTGGAGTCGGGACCGGAGTTCGGCCTGAAGTCGACACTGCGGTCTCGACGGCGGTCGACGAAGAGCCACGCGCGCCTCAGTACCTCAAGGGTCCTGGTTAGTGAAACTCACCGGCGCGTAAAGCGTTATAACGCACAACTTGCCGAATCGATAAGCGATGGCGGCTACGGGTCACTTTTGATGAGTTCAGCGCACAAACAACAAATTGATTCAGCGGTCGCCACAGTGGGTCAGGCCTTGTTGGGTAAGGAAGAGCAGATCCGGCTCGCCGTTTGCT
>JBCCNK010000036.1:0-19423 GCA_039025875.1 Pseudomonadota bacterium | reverse complement strand
GTGAGGTCCTGGCTGAGGCTGCGATCTCTTGTGCGGCGCGCGCCGCCAGTGTCGCGCTGTCCTCCATGTGTCAATCTCGTTTGATCCTGTTGCTGTTTTGCCCAGCGGAATTGCACGTGCTGCTTAAATTTATTCTGCCATGCATACCCTGCGCTGCCGCGCTCGCGCCAGTATAGGGTGAAATCCTCGAGCTGTTCTAACGCAAAGGCTCGGGGGATCCCATTAAGTCTTTCCAGTAATTCCAGCATGTCTTCACTGGGCATAAAGTCCCATGGTAACGGCTGCCCGCGCGAGCTCTTTTCGATGCCTGTGCGGGGCTTCCGCGCAGTGCCAGACTGGTGGTTCTCGAGCTGCGGTCCCGGCTCATCTGGTGCGGCGGTCGCATGATTGCTCTGCACCTGCGCTGTGCTTCTGCCGCCGGTGCCGCCGGCATCCGTCGGTACGGAGCCCTCCTTTGCACTAGGTGCCCTTAAGTTCTCAACAGTGGAGCGGTCTTCGCTGCGTGTCTGCTCCCTCAGCGCCAGGAGAATACCGTCGGGATCGGCGCCCTGCTGATTCAGCGCCAGAAGACCGAGATCTTCAAGGTTGCGGCACAGCTTGAGGAGTTGGGATGCATCCCAGAAGGGCAGCAGCTGCTGCAGATAGCTCCGGCTTATGTGTATCCAGCGCAGCCCGTCCTGCTGGGTGGCTGGCTGATGCAGATACAGACCTTTGATCTGTTGCAGCAACACGGCTTCCTCTAGCCCCACGGTCACCGCAAGCTCCGCAGAGAACATCAATAGTGGGTCGGGAACTAGGTTGCCGGCTGACATAGAAATCCGTGTCATCAAAACGGCCGCACAGAATACCCACCTTGAAGGTTTAGTTGTAGCATCCCACGGCTAAATTACCCCGAGGGGAGCATGCCCAAAGCAAAAACAGCCTTCGTATGCAGCGAGTGCGGCTCTGAGTATCGAAAGTGGCAGGGCCAGTGCAGCGACTGTGGTGCATGGAACTGCATCAGCGAAGTCCGGCTTGCATCGGTCGCGGGTCCGGCGGCTGCCCATCGTCTTCGGGGTGGGTATTCCGGACAGCTCGCGGAAGCGCAGGTACTCAGCGAGATCAACACCGAAGAGGTTGCGCGCATCAGTACCGGCCTCCCCGAGTTTGATCGCGTTCTCGGGGGAGGGCTTGTGCCCGGCTCCGCTATTCTCATCGGTGGCAGTCCCGGCGCTGGCAAGAGCACGCTGCTGCTACAGGCCAGCAGTTATCTGGCGGATACCGTCGCGGCTCTGTATGTGACTGGCGAAGAGAGCCTGCAGCAGGTAGCGCTCCGGGCCAACAGACTGGGTCTCGCAACGGACGCTCTTCAGCTCATGGCCGAGACCAACGTCGAGACGGTGCTGGCAACTCTGCATAAGAACAAGCCCGGTCTGCTGGTCGTAGATTCCATTCAGGTGCTGTTCAGTGAAGAGCTGAACGCGGCGCCCGGCAGCGTATCGCAGGTCCGAGATTGCGCCGCCATGCTGACCCGAGCCGCAAAGCAGACGGGTACTGTGCTGGTGCTGGTCGGACACGTCACCAAAGAGGGCAGTCTGGCTGGGCCTAAGGTGCTCGAGCACATGATTGACTGCTCCGTCCTCCTGGAGAGCTCCGATGATCAGCGCTTTCGCACGCTTAGAGGTCAGAAAAACCGCTTTGGCGCAGTGAACGAACTAGGAATATTCGCAATGACCGAGACCGGACTCAAGGAGGTGCGCAATCCATCAGCCATTTTCCTTGAGCGCGGTGAAGCCCACGCCTCCGGCAGCATCGTGATGGTCACCTGGGAAGGCAGTCGACCTCTACTGGTTGAGGTTCAGGCGTTGGTCGATGAATCGCCGCTTGGTAATCCGCGCCGCCTGGCGGTGGGGCTTGAGCAGAATCGGTTGGCGATGTTGCTCGCCGTTCTTCATCGGCACGGCGGGCTTCAGGTTGGGGATCAGGATGTATTTGCGAACATTGTCGGCGGTGTGCGTGTGGTCGAAACCGGCGTCGATCTGGCACTGCTGCTGGCCATTGTGTCGAGCTTTCGCGACCGACCCCTGCCACGGGACCTTGTGGTGTTTGGTGAGGTTGGATTGTCGGGCGAGATCAGACCAGTACCCTCTGGCCAGGAACGCATCGCGGAGGCCGCAAAGCACGGATTTACAAAAGCCATAATTCCTCACGGCAACGCACCAAAACGGTCGTCAGGAGTGGCCGGTGTCTCCTTATTCCCTGTCGCGACGCTTGCCGAAGCGCTGGAACTGGACTTGTAGCGCGGCCGAAAGTCAGTGTGCCACTAAAAATGGTTGTTCAGAGGCTCGCTAGTCTTCGCGGACCAACTTGTATTGCCGCAATAGCTGCTCGTACTGCATGTCTCTCGCGGACTTCAGTGCCGCCTCCTGGAGGTCTCGTTCCACGAGCGAACGCACGTCGTCGAGCACAGCTTGCGCGGCAGGCTCCTTGGTAACGACTCGGACCAGATGAAACCCGAACGCCGAAGGAACAGGTCCGCTCCAGCGCTCGAAGGGAAGACTCGCCAATGCGTCGGCAAACTCCTGGCCAAAGCGATTGGTAATCGATGATAGGCGAGCATTCTCGGTGACTGATGGCAGGGCTGATGAGTCACCGAAGCGAGGAGATATTGGGGTCAGGTCTTCTCGAGCCAGGCCAAGTCTATCCTCCGAGCGCAATGCATCGAGTGCGGTCACCGCATCTTGTTTTGGGCTATCACGCGTGTCCACGCTGAATAGGAACTGTTCAAAGCTGAAGCGAGCGGGCGCGGCGTATCGGTCCGCGTGCTCGGAAAGCCAGGCGGTAAGCTCGGCTTCCGACGGCTCACGCAGATTTAGCTGGTCAATGTACGCTTCGTATTTCTGCCGCATTCGCCTGCGTATGACCGGGTCAGCGGTATGCATTCCCAGTTTCTCAGCCTCGCGGTTGGCAACTTCTTCACGCACCCAGTCGAGCACAAGCTGCTCGTACTCTTCGTTGCTGGGTGGCCTTTGCCAAACACGTTGAAACGCCGCCCGCATCTGTTTCTCTGCGCGGTCGCCGAGGCGAATCTCTGTCTGTTGGGTGCCTAGGTCTCCTACCGCGCCGTAGAGCAAAAAGACAAGCAGGCCTAGAGCGCAAAAATGCAAGGTGGGCTCATGCCGAAGCATCGCCATGTGATTACTTGTCGTTCGACGTTAACTGCATCATTTCGGCATCGAGTACCAATGGGTCCTCTACATGCACGGCTAACAGCATCCGCAGTGGCTCTAGCGTGCGCTGGTCAACGTGCTCTACGGAAAATCCAAGGCGTCCGGCCTCGACGTGCTGCAGGTAGGCATGAAGCTCCAGTGTGCCGTACTCGGCGGCATCAATCGTTAGAGTGAACGGTTCATTGTACTGTGCGTCCCACACATCGGGCTGATCAGTTGCAGCACCGGCGAGGGACAAATCGATCAACCGCTGATGCCAGACACTGCCACCCTGGTGTACTTCAACCGGCAGGTCGATTCGTGCGCGAACAAACCTGCGCCGCTCCGTAGTTGGCTTACTCATCGACCGTAGAACCTCCACCGTCATGCATCTGCGCCAATGCTCCGAGCGCTGACAATTATCGTTGTTTTACTTCAGCTTTCTGAAGGGGACTCGCTGAGGTTGATCGGCATTGCTGCCCACTCTTTTGCGGCGATCCTCTTCGTAATCGCTGAAGTTCCCTTCATGAAACACAACAGTACCATCGTCTTCGTAGGCCAGAATGTGGGTCGCTATACGATCCAGAAACCAGCGATCGTGAGAGATCACGAGCGCAGCTCCGGGAAATGCAAGCAGGGCTTCTTCAAGAGCGCGCAGGGTCTCAACGTCGAGATCATTAGTGGGCTCGTCGAGCAGCAAAACGTTCGCCCCTTGCTTCAGCAGTTTTGCGAGGTGCAGTCGATTTCGTTCACCGCCGGACAGGTCTTTCACGAACTTCTGCTGATCCGAACCCTTAAAGTTGAATCGTCCTACATAGGAACGCGAGTTCACCTCGTAGGTGCCGATCGTAATTGTGTCTAGGCCGTCCGAGATCTCCTCCCAGACGGTCTTTTCGCCCGCTAAGTCGTCGCGCGATTGATCAACGTACGCGAGGCTCACAGTGTCGCCGAGATCCACAGACCCTGAGTCGGGTTGCTCGGCTCCGGTGAGTATCCGGAACAGCGTGGACTTACCCATACCGTTGGCGCCGATGATGCCGACGATGCTGCCTTTTGGTACCGAAAAGCTAAGCTCGTCGAGCAGCATTCGGTCCCCAAAGCACTTGCTGAGCTTGTTCACCTCAATCACCTTGTCACCGAGGCGCGGTCCGGGGGGGATGTAGATTTCGTTAGTCTCATTGCGCTGCTGGAACTCCTGAGACTGCAGTTCCTCGAAGCGCGCGAGTCGCGCCTTACTTTTGGCCTGCCGGCCTTTAGGGTTGCTGCGGACCCATTCAAGTTCAGCCTTGATCGCTTTCTGATGGGAAGCTTCCTGGCGCTGCTCCTGCTCCAGCCGCATTTCCTTCGCTGCCAGCCAATCTGAATAGTTGCCTTCGTAGGGGATTCCCCGGCCTCGATCAAGCTCGAGTATCCATCCCGCTGCATTGTCAAGAAAATACCGGTCGTGCGTGATCGCAACCACGGTTCCCGCAAAGTCATCGAGGAATCGTTCCAGCCATGCCACGCTCTCGGCATCCAGATGGTTGGTGGGTTCATCCAAAAGCAGCATGTCCGGTCCGGATAGCAGTAGTCGACACAGCGCCACACGACGCCGCTCACCGCCAGACAGCGTATCTACATCGGCATCCCAGGGAGGCAGTCTCAGCGCGTCGGCTGCGACCTCCAGGCGATGATCGATGTTGTGTGCATCCGTCGCTTGAATGATGTCTTCAAGACGCGCCTGTTCCTTGGCGAGCGCGTCAAAGTCGGCATCGGGTTCGGCGTAGTCGGCATAGACTTTTTCGAGTCCGGCCAGTGCGTCCAGGGCTTCCTGCAGTCCCTCTTCGACATTGCCTCGCACGTCCTTATCGGCGTTTAGCTGCGGCTCCTGCGGCAGATAACCAATGTTGATGCCAGGTTGTGGTCGGGCTTCTCCAAGTATTTCTGTATCGATCCCCGCCATGATTCTTAGAAGCGTCGATTTGCCTGCTCCGTTAAGGCCCAGCACGCCGATTTTGGCCCCTGGAAAAAACGATAGCGAGATATCCTCGAGGATTGCTTTTTTGGGCGGGACGATTTTTCCCACCCGATTCATTGTGTAAACGTACTGCGCCATGAATGAACAAAACCGCCGAGCTAGAGTACCGCGCAGTTTAGCAAAGCAAGGCGGGCGCCATCAGCCGAATGAGGAGCCCTCTGCTGAGACAAAATCGCTGCCGGTGCGGGCAGCCACGACTTGACCAGAACTCATGGGCAATAAAAACGACGATCAATAATCGGTTACACTTTCGCTCCTTTAATCCAGGACGCCCCGCGCCTAAGGCACAGAGAAGGAAGGCGAAATCGAGCTAGGACTGAGCTAGGACCGAGCTAGGACCGAGCTAGGACCGAGATAGGAGAATGGTCCATGAGGGCTCCTAGAGTTTTTGTAACGTGCCCCAAGCAGGCGGAGCTAATCACGCCCGCCTTCATGCGAGGAATTGAGACGCACGGCACTGTCGCACGGCACTATCGCACGGCACTGTCGCACGGCACTTTCACGGAGCATGGCACGGAGCATGGCACGGAGCACGACACGGAGCGAGTGACTGAGTCTGAAGGCACTTGACGATTTGCGTCGCGGTAATTGGGCAGTCCCGTTCTGTCGTGCTGGAGGCAGGCTGCTGGCTATGGGGATTAGTAAAAACAGCGCGCAAGCAGCGTGAAACTGAGAAGAAAATAGCGCGAGATCATCGCTTACGTACAGGCGACTTCTTGCGGTTTGAAGTTGGAATTTCGGCTGAGAAGCCATGGTCAATCAACGATGCAAGCCACGGCGCTTGCTGACGGTAAGAACAGGAGGCGAGAGTAGTGTTTGATGTGTCGACAACCATAGAGGGTTTTGACGATGAGCTGTTTGCGGCTGTCTGTGATGAGGAGCGCCGGCAGGAAGAGCATATCGAGTTGATCGCTTCTGAAAATTACGCGAGCCCGAGAGTCTTGCAAGCTCAGGGTTCTGTGCTGACTAACAAGTATGCGGAAGGGTATCCACGAAAGCGCTACTACGGCGGTTGTGAATACGTGGATACCGCCGAGGAGCTGGCTGTAGAGCGCGCCAAGAAGCTGTTTGGTGCTGACTACGCCAACGTGCAACCCCATTCCGGTTCCCAGGCAAATTCGGCAGTTTTTCAAGCGCTGATCAAGCCCGGCGACACGATTCTGGGAATGAGTCTAGCGGACGGTGGACATCTGACTCATGGGGCCAAACCTAATTTCTCTGGCAAACACTACAACGCGGTGCAGTACGGTCTCAATCTCGAGACCGGCGAGATCGACTACGAGCAGGTAGAGGCTCTGGCACGCGAGCATAGTCCCAAGCTTCTGATCGGTGGCTTCTCAGCATATAGTCGCGTGGTCGATTGGGCCCGCCTTCGGACCATCGCCGATGAGGTTGGTGCGTTCTTCTTGGTTGACATGGCGCATGTGGCGGGTCTGGTGGCCGCGGGTGTCTACCCGAATCCCGTTCCCTACGCAGACGTGGTGACCTCAACTACACACAAGACACTTCGCGGTCCGCGTGGCGGCATTATTCTTGCGCGAGCCAATGAAGATCTTGAGAAGAAGTTCAACTCGGCTGTTTTCCCCGGAGGGCAAGGCGGCCCCTTGATGCATGTCATTGCCGCCAAGGCAGTAAGCTTCCTAGAGGCTCTGCAGCCTGAGTTTGTCGACTATCAAAAGCAGGTCGTAGCCAACGCACGAGCCATGGCGGCGACGTTTATGGAGCGGGGCATCAACGTTGTGTCAGGTGGTACCGACAATCATCTGATGTTGGTCGACCTTATTGGCAAGCCCTATACCGGAAAGGACGCCGATGAAGCTCTGGGTGCTGCGCATATCACTGTGAATAAGAACGCTGTGCCAAACGATCCGCGCTCGCCGTTCATCACTTCCGGATTGCGCGTAGGGACGCCGGCGATTACCACTCGCGGCTTTGGTGAAACTGAAACGCGAGAGTTGACGGGTTGGATTTGCGACGTCCTTGATGCTCTCGAAACCGATGATCCGTCCGCCACGATCGCGGCTGTGCGGACAAAAGTACTAGCAATCTGCAATCGTTTTCCGGTGTACGGAGAGCGTCCGGCGGCCGGTGCCGCAGTGGCTGCTTAAGCAGCCGCTTAAGTAGCTGAATAAGCAGCCGCGTAAACCGGCCTCCCGCACGCGAGCGCACCCGACTCAGATGTACAGTTTGTAGCGCTATGCACTGTCCATTCTGCTCAGCCACGGACACGAAAGTGATTGACTCACGCCTCGTCTCTGACGGAACGCAGGTCCGCAGACGGCGCGAGTGTCTCGCATGCAAGGAAAGGTACACCACCTACGAAGCGGCCGAGCTGCTTATGCCACGTGTCATAAAGCAAAATGGCAATCGTGAGCCATTCGATGAAGATAAGCTCCGGGCCGGTTTTGCACGTGCACTCGAAAAGCGGCCTGTGTCGGTGGAGACCATCGAGACAGAGATAACCTTCATTAAGCAGAGTTTGCGCGCGACGGGTGAACGCGAAATCGCGTCGCGACAGTTAGGCGAACTGGTGATGGACCGACTTAAAGCTCTAGACAAGGTAGCTTATGTACGTTTTGCATCCGTGTATAAGAGCTTTGAAGACATCGCCGAGTTTCAGCATGCCATCGACAGTCTGCAGAAAGAGTCTGACTCGCCCTCGGAAATAGCCCCCGGATTAAGTCAAGGACCGGGCACCTCCGGCGAAAACTGATCACCAACTAGTCGTTATGCGTGGCCGACGATCAGCAATGGACGAGCGTCCCCTAAAGATCTCGCAACCCTGGCTTGCCTGTGTTTAGCGCCCTGGATCACCAGATGATGACTCGTGCGGTGCGGCTCGCTGAGCGTGCGCGGTACTGGGCGCGCCCCAACCCCCACGTGGGCTGCGTGATTTGCAAGGGTGGGGAGATAGTTGGAGAAGGATTCACGCAACCGCCAGGAAACGCCCACGCCGAGGTTATGGCAATGCAGCAGGCCGGAGCCGACGCTCGCGGAGCAACTGTCTACGTGACGCTGGAACCCTGTTCTCACTATGGCCGAACTCCTCCCTGCGCAGATGCTCTGATAAGGACTGGTGTGCAGCGTGTTGTCCTTGCTGTTATGGACCCCCACCCCTCTGTGAATGGTCGTGGCGCAGGGCGAATGCGCGAGGCCGGTCTGCAGGTCGACGCGGGACTCATGGCGGCAGAAGTCGAAGCGCAGCTCAGGGGATTTCTGCTCCGTCATCGCCGCGGCCGCGGTCGTGTTCGGGCCAAGCTCGCTATGTCGCTTGATGGGCGAACAGCCATGGCGTCGGGTGAAAGTCAGTGGATAACAGGTCCAGCTGCTCGCTGTGAGGTACAGCGTATGCGAGCTGATAGCTGCGCCATCCTGACGGGAGTAGGTACCGTACTGGGGGATGACTGCGCTTTGACGGTGCGCCAGCCCCCGCAGGGCGATTTCGAACTGCCGGACGCGTCGCGCTATGCACTTCGGGTCGTAGCTGACACTCAGCTTCGCACCCCGGAAGACGCAGCGGTACTGCGGGGACCACAGGCGTCGCTCCTGCTTCACGCCCCCGACGTGCCTGTGCCGCCAAGTTTAGCCAATGTACCCCGAGAGGGCGTTGCAGCAACTAGTTCGGGCCTCGACCCCGCCGCCATTTTAGACGCCATTGCCCGGCGGGAGTGCAATGAAATTTTGCTAGAATCCGGCCCCCAGCTGGCGGGGTCTATGCTGCGATCCGGTCTGGTGGACGAACTTGTGGTGTTTATGGCTCCCAAGCTGCTGGGTAGTGATGCGAGACCGCTGCTGCAGTTATCGCTGGATAAGATGGCTCAGGCGCATCGTCTAACTCTTCGCGATCAGCGTCGATTCGGGTCTGATTTAAAGCTTGTCTTTGAGTGCGAGTCTGCAGGAACCGATTGACTTCGCAGACTAAACCGCGACCACGGGCAAGCGGCCGTATTCGGCTAGCCTGTCTCATCTAACGGGATGGGCATAGGTTTCGAGCGCTAGAAGAAACGGGGCGTGGCTTATTCACGAGCTCCCGTCCGATCAGGTCAGTATCTAGGGATAAGCGAGTATGTTTACGGGCATTGTTGAGGCTGTTGGCACAGTGGCGTCGTTAGATCGGGGTACGGGGGACGCGCGTCTTTATGTCAGAACCGGCAAGCTTTCCATGACCGATGTCGCCCTAGGAGACAGCATCGCAACCAATGGTGTGTGTCTGACAGTCGTTGAATTACCCGGTGACGGTTTTTGGGCTGACGTCTCGAACGAGACCCTACGTTTAACCACACTAGGAAACTTGAGCATCGGGTCACCGGTCAATCTGGAGAAATCCCTGACTCCCGAAAGCCGCCTGGGAGGACACATAGTCAGTGGCCACGTAGACGGCCTGGGAGAAATTGTCGAACTCACTCAGGACGCGAGATCCTGGGTTGCGCTAGTCAGGGCGCCCGATGATCTTGCACGCTACATCGCCCATAAGGGCAGTATTTGTATCGACGGGACCAGCCTCACGGTGAACACAGTCTCAGGTTCTGAGTTTTCTCTAAACATCATTCCCCAAACGATGGCCGAGACAATTTTTGGCAACTACAGGGTGGGTTCCAGCGTGAATCTTGAGGTGGACGTTATTGCCCGCTACCTTGAGCGTTTACTTCAGGGCGATAAGGCCAGTGATCCGGCGGCACCGCTGAGCCGGTCTTTCCTCGCAGCGAACGGCTATCTTCAAAATTGAGCATGCGAGACTTCCCCATCACCAGTGTTCCCGAGCTTCTGGATGACCTGCGCCAGGGCCGTGTAGTCGTGTTCATGGACGACCAGTTTGAGGCAAGAAGCCAGGGAGTCGTGATGGTCGCGGCTGAGCACTGTACGGCGCAGCACATCACATTGATGGCGCGCCAGGCGCGAGGATTGGTTTGTCTGGCTCTTACACGCGAGCGCTGCGAGCAGCTCGACCTTCCGCCCATGGTAGATCGGGACGATGCCGACAGCGCGAGCTTTACGCTGTCCATCGAGGCTGCCCACGGCATAGATACTGGGATTTCCGCGGCGGATCGGGCTCACACCGTCCAGGTGGCGGTTGCGAGTGATGCTACGGCCGCTGATATTGTGCAGCCGGGTCATATCTTCCCTCTGACTTCCGAGCCCGGCGGTGTGCTGACCAGGGCGGGGCATACGGAAGCAGCCGTGGACTACGTCCGTGCGGCAGGACTTACCCCTGCTGCTGTGGTTGCGGACATTCTGGATGAAAATGGAGAGCTGGCCGATGCCAAGGCGTTGGTCGAGTTTGCTCAAAGACACCAACTCAAAATCGGTGCCATTGCGGATCTCATCGACTATCGCCTGACGAATGAACAGACTGTGGAGCGCGTGCGTGAAGGTAATCTTGCGACGGCTCATGGCGAGTTCCGGATGGTGGCCTATCGGGACGAGACCTATGGTGGCTTACATCTGGCCCTGACGCTGGGCGAGATCGATGAGGATGTGCCTCTCCCCGTGCGTGTTCACTTCGCTTCCACGTTTCGCGATCTGCTCGAAAGTGAAGCACCCGGTACGAGCGGTTGGAGCGTGCAGCGAAGTCTGGAAGTCATCTCTCAGAATAACTCGGGTGTACTGGTACTTCTCAGCCGGAACGAGAACGAAGAGAACCTGTTGCGAAGTGTCGATCTCGCGCTGGGTAACCTGGTGGCACCTGAGCCGGGCTCGGGCGACCGGTATAACACGATCGGAATTGGTTCTCAGATTCTCCGTGATTTAGGCGTCGGCAAGCTGCGTCTGATGGGTGCGCCAATAAAGTACAATGCGATCTCGGGTTTCGGCCTAGAGGTGACCGATACGCTGCGACCTGACTGACGTCTTTTCATGCTCAGATCGCTGATTACTGTACGCAATCATTGTTCGTTAGGCTGTTCGATCAGTTGTACGACAGGGTGCATGCTAGAGATCGCTGAGAGCTGTGGATGAGCTTGCGATTAAAACCACGCGGGCAAGTCAGGATTGGCAAGCTCGGCCAAACCCGTGAAACAAGTCGCCGGCTGCTATGACGGTGCTAGCTGTTGTCGGTTAGATCGTCGGTTAGAACGTCGGTTAGATCGTCGGTTAGATGGTCGGTCCGATCGTCGGTTGGACTGTCAGTTGAACTCTCGGTCAGACCATGGAATTGAAGGAATAGAACATGAGTAATATCGAGACTATCGAAGGCGACTTTTCTAGGCCTTCCGGGCGCTTTGCACTCATTGTGGGGCGTTGGAACAGTTTCGTTGTGGAACACCTGCTGCAGGGTGCGATCGATACCCTCAAGAGGCACGGTTTGGCCGATGCCCAGCTTACGATTGTTCGAGTACCAGGTGCTTTCGAAATACCCCTGGCCTGTCAGCGGGTAGCAAAGACTGGGGAGTATGCGGCAATCATAGCCCTTGGAGCGGTGATCCGCGGAGGCACGCCCCACTTCGAACATGTGGCAGGCGAATGTACGAAAGGCATGGCTCAGGTCAGCCTGGCACACGACGTTCCAATAGCTTTTGGTGTGTTGACCGTAGACAGCATTGAGCAAGCGATTGAGCGCTCGGGTACCAAAGCAGGCAACAAGGGCGCCGAAGCGGCAAGCTCCGCGCTGGAGATGGTTAACCTGCTTTCGAATCTGTCCTCGGACTAGCGCTATCACAGCATAAGAACACAGTCAGAACACAATTAGAGCAGCGTAGCCGTGTCTTCTTCACCCAGCCAGCAACAAATGATCGCCAGGCGCAGAAAGGCGAGGCACTACGCGCTTCAGGCCATTTATCAGTGGCATATGGCCGGCGCTTCGGTAAACGTTATCGAAGCGGAATTTCGGGCTGACTATGATTTCGACGCTGTTGATCTAGAGTACTTTCGGGCTTTACTTGAGGGCGTCGCGAACAATGCCAAAGAGCTTGATAAACAGTTCGCCGCGTTATTGGATCGAAAGCTTGAAGAGCTCGATCCCATCGAACGGTCGCTACTGCGCATGGGGAGCTTCGAGATGGCAAATCGTATAGACGTACCCTACCGAGTGGTGATCAACGAGGCGGTGGCCCTGGCAAAGAAGTTCGGCGCATCCGAGAGCTACAAATACATCAATGGTGTGCTCGACAGGCTTGCACGAACGCTAAGAGCGCCTGAAGTAACCTCTGGCGCATAAGGCTGTAGAGGCATTTCCCTATAACGCCATGGAGTCGGGTACCGAAGGTGAGTTTGACCTCATCGCCAGGTTTTTTTCCGGACTGGATCGTGGCTTTGCCGTATCGTTGGGCAATGGCGACGATGCGGCGGTAATTGAACCTCCCCGAGGAGAGCAGATCGTTACATCGACCGACACTATGGTCTGTGGCGTGCATTTCCCCGCTGATGGCGCTGCGCACTTGATTGCCTACCGTGCCGTCGCTGCTGCAACCAGTGATCTTGCAGCCATGGGGGCGGCCCCGTTGGCCTGCCTTCTAAGTCTGGCCTTAGACAACGCCGATTCGCAATGGTTGGGTGATTTCCGCCGGGGTCTTTCGCGGGCGGTAAAGGCCTTCTCCCTACCTTTGGTAGGCGGTGATCTGGCCCGTGGCCCTTTGACGATTACTATTCAAGTCCTCGGATCCGTACCCAGAGGTACTAGTCTTACGCGCGGGGGCGCCGGTGTAGGGGATCTTCTATGCGTAAGTGGTACGTTGGGTGGTGCGGCTGCCGGGCTGGCCGTCTGCCAGGGCACGCTTGAGTTGCCTCCGAATGCACGCGACGCCTTGCTCGACCGGTTCTGGAGACCTCGTCCCGCTCTCGAGCTGGGCGCATCTCTTCGCGGGGTAGCCAGAGCCGCTATCGACGTCTCTGATGGGCTTCTGAGCGATGCCGGCCACCTGGCATCGGCCAGCGGGCTTGCGGTGAAAATTCGGAGTGATCTCGTTCCTTTGTCACCGGAGCTCACGAAGTACGTATCCCGCAAGCAAGCTTTGCTGTGGGGCCTGACGGGTGGGGAAGATTTCGAGCTTTGCTTCGCCCTGCCGGCAAATCTTCCCGTTCCTGATGGTTGTGTGACAGTCGGCCAGTTCCAGGAGGGAGAAGGAGTCAATTGCGACATGGCGTTCGAACAGCCTGGGTACCGCCACTTTTGATCGTGCTCTGGCTTAGCTGCAGGTTACAGGCCTTGCGAAACTGGATACGCCGCTGGCTGAGGCTGGTTCTTTTGTTTCAACGGCCGAAAACAACGTTATGGGAAGCGACTGTGGCCGCCGTCCGGCGAGTCTTTTGGCGGGAGAACGCCTGATCGAACAATGATCGGCGAAACTGCATGCGCCCGAGTAGGTGACATAGAAATGTTCGGAACCAGATCACTCTCGAGAGGGTATCCCGCGGTGGCAAAGCATGGCTGATCCCAATCTTCGAGACCCGGTGCAGCTTCTTGCTTTCGGTTTCGGCTCGGGGCTTTCACCGGTCGCGCCGGGGACAGCCGGGACTGCTCTAGCGCTTTTTTTTTACTTCCTGGCGCCGCCGGTGTCACCCATTTGGCATGCCCTGCTGCTGGTTCCTTTGACCGTTCTCGGTATCTGGTTGTGTGGATCAGCTAGTGAAAGGCTGGGGGTCCATGATCATTCTGGAATCGTCTGGGATGAGTTTGTCGGTATCTGGATTGCGGTTTGGGCCCTGCCCAAAACCTGGATTTGGCTGCTGCTTGCCTTCCTGTTGTTTCGCTTTTTTGATGTAGTGAAACCCTGGCCGATTGGCTGGCTCGACAGAACAACACGAGGTGGTTTTGGCATCATGATTGATGACATCGTGGCTGGCGTATTCGCAAACGCGTGTCTGCTTACGCTATACCTCACAGCGCCATTTTCGTGATGTAATTGCGACGGCGCTAAACGCGGTAGGAGCACAAACGCACCTTAGATGCAAAGACCGATGAATAGGTAGAGCATGAGTACTTATAAGCACGGGCAATCGGTTCGAAATCGCCGTCGTTGGAGCGGCGATCTCAACTACAGCGGCGCGACTTTCCTAGGTTTGTTTCTACTCTTCACAGCACCTCACGTTCTAGCGGTCGATGTAATAGTGGAGGCCTTGTTTCCAAAGCTGGCGGTACTTCGTATTGATGGAGCTCGCGCCACGTTGAAACAGGGTGAAACCACCCGAGGTGTTAGCCTTATCAGCTCAGATGCGCAAAAGGCCGTCATTGAAGTCAACGGCGAGCGCCAGGAGCTTCGAGTATCGCAGCGGATTAGTTCGGCATTCAGCGCCCCGCAAAAACGGACGGTAACCATCCCCAGGAGTGCGCAAATGCAGTATCGAACTACTGCGGAGATTAACGGCCGCCGTGTCGACGTCCTGGTCGATACTGGTGCAAACATTGTGGCAATGAGCCGCCTCCACGCACGAGCTTTGGGGATAGACCCATCTCAGGGCACTCCGATCCTGGTCACGACCGCTGGATCACAGGAGACGGCGCGGCAGCTGGTGCTCTCATCGATTGACGTGGGGGGCATTCGCGTCAACTCGGTGGCTGCAACGGTGATTGACTCTGATTTTCCCGAGGACGTGCTGTTGGGTATGAGTTTTCTACAGCATGTCGATCTCGATGAAAAAAACGGCGTTATGACACTTCAGGCGCGATTCTAGCTGCGGTAGCCGATCGATATCCAGGCTGCTTGGGAGAGCTTATGTGCTGTGGGGGGAGCCACTGACTCCCGGGATAGCGCGGTTAGGGTGCAGGTAAATACTACCCAAAGGTCAGCGCCTACGATGCCGGTGATCGAGCCGTTGGGATTTCCAGGTCAGCTACTGCGTATGACGAGTCGTGCCAACAGTGATCTGAGTGTTTCGGCCTGTGGTCCCCAGTCTGCGATCTGGTTCAAAGACTCCTCCAGCAGCGACTCGGCACGAGCCTTGGCTTCGTCGAGACCGAGGAGCGACACATAGGTAGCCTTTCCCGCCGCGGCGTCTTTGCCGCTCGTTTTTCCAAGCGTCTCGCTGCTGCTGACTACGTCGATGACATCATCGACAATCTGAAACGCGAGGCCAGACTTACTGCCGATTTCCCGTAGAGTCTCTCGTTGTTGCTCGCTAGCACCAGCAACGATCGCGCCCATCTCCAGGGAGGCGACGATGAGCGCACCGGTTTTACCTGCATGCATCTTCTTCAGGTCCTCGAGGCTCATCGTGCGCTGAGTTGCGGCCATATCGAGCGATTGACCACCGACCATTCCCGCAAACCCCGCTGCGGCCGCAAGACAAGAAATGAGAGCTACCCGCTGCTCCGCGCCTAGTCTGTCGTCTTTCGCCAGTAGTTCAAACGCGCGCGCCTGGAGGCCGTCACCCACCAGAATAGCCGTTGCTTCATCAAACGCGATGTGAAGGGTGGGTTGTCCCCGGCGCATGTCGTCGTTGTCCATGGCCGGTAGGTCATCATGAATTAAGGAGTAGGTGTGGATGAACTCTACCGCTTCTGCGGCGGATTCATAGTGGCCGCCGCCGCAAGCCTCGGCTGCGGCCCGCACTAGCTGAGGTCGCAGTCGTTTACCAGGGCTGGCGTCCAGGTGGGCTAACGCATCTCTGATTCTCGGAGTTAGCGCTCCATGCTCTGCGAGTTCAGCTCCAGCAAGCGAATTGTTCATACTGTGTGACTCAATCATTGGTCTGATTTTGATCTATAACACCGCCCGACCAGGGATCGATAAACCAAATAAGAATCGATCGAACATCCCGGTACCCGGGGTCAGGACTCTGCCTCTTCATCGGCACCGTCGCCTTCAACGGTCAGCATGTTGATTCGCTGCTCAGCCTCAGCCAGCCGACTCTGCGCCTCTTTTATGAGCTTGACGCCTCTCTCGTAGAGCTCTATCGCAGGTTCGAGTTCTACCTCGTCAGATTCGAGCCTTTCCGCTATTTCTTCGATAGCTTTCGTCAGCTCGCTAAAGCTCGGCGTCTCGGGTTTCTTCGCTGACTTTGACGTCGTTTTTTTGTTCTTCTCTGTCATCCGCTTACTGTGTCTGCTGTCAAGTTTCAGGTCAATCTCAGTCTATCGCCGATCAAGTTAGCACCATGCTCGGGTCGACGTTAGTTTCGCAAAGCGTCTACCAAGGTGCGAGCCGCCCAGATCAACTGCCATACTGTGCGAAACATGGATGGCACAAACCTGAGAGGGCACGTATCCTGCGCATGACTGCCTCGGAGCCTCTTGGTTGTCCGAGCACTGCGTGAAGCCGACAGCGTATTTTCACTAACAAGCGAAAGGCTTTGCTGACGTTAGATGACGCGGTTATCCCTATGAGGGAGTACTGCATAGAGAGGAATCCCCAGCGATACCCAAGGACCGGAATGAGTAAAAATTTCTGCTCCAGTTTCCTACGCGAACGACCAAGCTACGGCTTACACGGTCAGCAACCATGGTCAGCAACCATGGTCAGCAACCATGGTCAGCAACCATGGTCAGCAACCATGGTCAGCAACTATGGTCAGCAACTATGGTCAGCAACTATGGTCAGCAACCACGGTCAGCAATCCTGAGGTTTTACGTTGGACGTTGAGCCCTCGAATGTGAAAGCCGTCAATTGGTGAAGCCGTAAGATGTCAAAGTCTCAGATGTTCACGCCCATCATGGTTAACTAGCGGACGACGTCTTAAAGATGGATGCAAGTCGATGGATAGCAAATAGAGTAACACTGAATTCCTCAGGCGTGTATGAGGTAGTGGGACTGCCGCCTATTCCCTATTCCGATGGTCGAGCAAATGAAAAATACCTAGAAAACGCGTTCACGTCGTCGGACGACTTAAGTTCTGTATCGGCGGAGCTCGAAGGCTACATCAAGGATTGGCCCAGCGAATATCACCTGAGCCGCAGGCGTGCTCAGTTACTTGCCGGATTAGAGTTTGACACTTCGTCAAGTGTGCTCGAAGTGGGCTGCGGCTGTGGCGCAATTACCCGCTTCCTGGGAGAGAGATTCGAATCCGTCGTTTCCGTTGAAGGAAGTCCAGAAAGGGCGGCACTTGCCAGGCAGCGTTGCGCTGACTTGGAGAATGTTTTAGTGATATGCGCGCCCTACGAAGAGCTGACTTTCACGGATAACTTTGACCTTTTGGTTTGCGTCGGGGTCTACGAATACGCATCCATTTTCGTCAAGGGGCCGTCACCGCATGCGCGTGTATTAGACTATTTCTCAAGGCAGTTATCGGACGATGGCGTACTACTCCTTGCAATCGAAAACCAATATGGGCTGAAGTACTTTGCCGGGGCCTCGGAAGATCATACGCAGAAACCTTATGATGGGATTGAAAGCTACGCAAAATCACCAAATCAGCCTAGAACATTTGGTCACGCAAGACTTAAGCGGGATTTGAAAAAAAATTTCAAAGACGTTTCTTTTTTCTTTCCGTTTCCGGATTACAAGATACCAGACCTTCTTCTCTCCGAGAGCGCTTTCGAGCATCTTGACGTAACGGCTTTACTTGGCACCTTTGAATCGACAGATTATTCAACTAAGTTTCGACCTGAGTTTGCCGAGAGGGAGGCGTGGCGTGACATAGTCGATAACGACTACGTTTCGATATTTGCAAATTCGTTCCTGATAACAGCCGGGAAAAAGTTGAATCAACGTAGAGCAGTTTTTTCGGACTTAGCCGTTTCCTTTAATCGCAATCGTGCAGAACCGTTCCACACAAAAAGCCGACTTTTTTTGAAAGGAGACGAAGCATGGATTGCTAAGTCAAAGCTCAATGCATGCACTTCTGAGTCAGTAAATGATCTGCAGCTGAGGTCATATACGGAGCTCTGGCAACATGGTGAGACCGTGCATACGCTAGTACGAAGAAATGCATTATCTCGTTCTGCCGCTTTCGATGAGGTCTTCGCTCCAGTTTCCGGCTGGTACGACCTAGTAGTTACGTCAGAAAAAGACGGCTTTCTTCCGGGTCACATGCTCGATGCGATCTGGCAAAACACAGTATCAACCGAAGATGGCGCGGTTTTGATTGACCAAGAATGGCAGCACGTTGACCGTATCTCTATTCAGTATCTGTTCATTAGATCCGTCTTCTGGTTCTTAGTTGACATAAGATCCGGCACTGATATCGCCAATGAGTTGCGGTGGAAGTCTGTAAGATCTGTCTGTCATAAGCTAGCAAAGATGTATGGGATGAACATAGATTCGGGAGATTTTAGCTCGTTTTTGCAAAAGGAATCCTCACTAAACGGCGCGGTATTCGGAAGGCCCACCAAAAGAGTGTTGCTAAGATTTCAGCTGTACTTGCATACACCTCACGCGATACGAGTCAATCTGCTCGCCGCTGAAGAGCGGATCAAAGTCGTTGTGGCTTTCGCTTCTAAAATCGGAAAGGTTGCGCTGAGGGTGATTCGAAAGAACCAGCCAGGCATTTAAAAGTGCCAGAGACATTACCGCGAAAAATATCGCTGTCTCATCCACTTCTCAAGAACGCGCTCGCGCTCGCAGTCGTGCAAGCTTTCAATTATGTCTCGCCGATTGTACTTCTCTCTGTGCTAACGAAAACGCTCGGGTTTAGCGAGTATTCTCGTCTAGCGTTTGTCCTAGCGGTAGCAAGTTTCGCTAGTATAGTAATCGACTTCGGATTCAACCTGTCTGCCGTGGCACGGGTTTCAAAGTACAGAACAAGCCGTACTACACTCTGCTCCGCCCTTGCGAGTGTGACCACATCGCGACTTTTAATTCTGTTCGTGGTTGTTGTTTTGATCTCTCTACTGATTCAAAAAAACTCCTTGTTTGCCAACTATGCGCTGCCTCTTTTTGCGTCTACCATTTTACTCTTGGCTAACGCTCTCCTTCCTCTTTGGTTCTTCCAAGGTCTTGAGAAAATGCACCTTGTGATGTTTGTACAAGTGTTGAGCAAAATACTTACGCTCGTATCGGTGATGATGCTCGTATTGCGTTCGAACCCGTCTATCACCGTAGTTGTAATTGTCTACGGGCTATGCGCACTGGCTGGTGCGATCGTTTCCTGGAGCATTGTTTTGAATTTGGGATATACGCCTCATCTCCGGAAGCAGCACCTAGTTGCTACAGTTCTTCACGGATCACGTTATTTTTATTCCCGACTAGCGAGTGTTTCCTATTCTAGTCTTAATGCGATGCTCTTAGGGCTGGTAGGGCAGGTGGAGTCCGTGGGTTATTACTCCATAGCTGAACAGGTGGAAGATCCTTTATAGGTACATCCGCGCTGGCTTCAGCAGGTTTTATGATTGTTCCTCGCCATGTCCTTG
>JBCCNK010000035.1:0-19640 GCA_039025875.1 Pseudomonadota bacterium | reverse complement strand
CCTCTATTTGAAACCTCGGGAGAATATATGCACCGAGCATAAGCAAGCCGACCAGGACGACAAGGAATGCTCGTATCACCGGTATGTCATCTCAACTCATCCCCGCCCGGTTGATTCTGGAGATGGATCAATCGCACTGCCAGTTAAGAGTTCGCACGCACGTAGATCGATACCTCGAGCGTCGGCGCATGATGATGCGGCCTGCGTTTGAAGGAGGGGTCGGACTTGTACTCCTGTCGTCTGACCTCGCTTATCGACTATTTCGATCATCAGCCCAGTATGAGTGTCGGGAGCGCGGCTATCAGGTACTGAACGCGCGGCAGGGTTGTCTGCTTCGATCTTGCGCGTATTTTCCGAAAGGTAAGTCGGCGGAGCGCTTTTTCCGGTGAAGCTCTGGTGCCTCAACGTAATGTGACTGATCGCCCGCGCGACGCGGCCTGACTTTGGCGTCAGCACCCACCCCGACTCTTCAGACGCGTCTGACTCAGATGAGCGCGCTTGCTTGGATAGGTTCGAAACTGGGGATTCGCCAGTCGCAGCGATGGAGAATCGCTTCTCAAGCTCGCTCGGATCTCCACCGACCAAAGACAGAAGAAGACGCGCCATCCGCTTTGCTGGAGCGGACCTTAGCTTGCTTTCGTTATGTTCTTGAATCAAAAAGGACGAACCATCTCTTCGTACGATCAATGACTCAGTAATCGGCTCCCGGGTTGCCCAGATTACGCCGGCCTTGCAGTCTTCGAAGAAGTGACCGCTCGATTTGAGAGGCATCGGTATACCTTCGATGTTCCGCGACTGCTCGAATCGACCGGAAGAAACGCAGGGCCGGCCTTCGAAAAAAGCGATCAGTTCAGAGGATGCCTTCTTTTCAGCTAGGACGGACGGGTTATCTGCGAGGCGGCTCGTTCCCTGTGCTTCTGGCTTTGAAGTGAATGTGGCTGAAGCGACCAGTACCAACAGAAAAGAAGTCACGCTTATCGGTGACAAAGGTAAAGTGAGGTCAGCTGCCCTGAAATGTGTTCCATGAAGACTTCGCACGATCAATCGCCGCCATCCTTCACCGATAAGGCGCAGGTATCAAAAAAACAGTGAAAGCACAGGCCGATCACATTCACCAGTGGGCTACCAGGCCTCAGGCAACGCTCTCCAGGTGATGCTTTACCGCGTTGCGAAGGACATCCGGTGATTTGAATTGAGTAATTCGCTCAGGCATCGAAATTGCCACCTGCGATGTCATGCCTTTTGTCAGACGGGTGTGTGCTTCAGCGTCGCTGATCAGGTACCTAAAGACCAGCTTGTTCTCCCATGAGACCAGTCGCGCTTCAATATCGACGACTTGCCTGAACAAAAGAGGGTGTACGTACTTGATCTGCATCTCGATAACAGGAAACAAGAAACCTGAGGCTTCCATCTCGGCATAACTGTAGCCGATGGTCTCGAGCAACTTGCAACGAGCGAGCTCGAAGTACTTCGGGTAGTTTCCGTGGTACACGATCCGATAGGTATCCACGTCATAAAACGGGACTTCGTAGCGAACACTGGCAGTGATCAAGCTGATCTCACTTCTGAGAAAGCCGCGTACTAGACGGGCAGGAGCTCGTTAATTTCGAGATGCGATGAGTCACGAAGCAGGTACCTACTGCCTGCGAAGCATAAGCCCTAATCTGCTCTGAAGTATTCCCCGCGCTTCTCAATTTGATAGGCAGAGCGCGAATGAGATCGCGCCTCATGGAGGACGCGATTGATTGAGCTGGCACCGATCCCAGTGACCTGGTGGTCACAGCTTTTGAAACGCAACGCGGGCTGAAAGCTGCGGATCGAAAGTTAGGCCTACATTTTGGATATAACTTCGGCCACATCTCCAATAGTCTTACAGTCTAGCAACGCCATGTCGTCGATTTCCTTGTCGAGGTGCTTGCGCATCTCAATCATTAAATCGATGGTATCGATGCTGTCGATATCCAGATCCTCGACCAGGTTTGAATCTTCGCTGATCTCTGAGGCATCGAGCTCGAAGAAGTCCACCATTACCGCGCGAATCTTCTCGACGATTTCTTGCTTCGACATCGCTTGGCCCGGCTCTGCTTCGGATGCGCTCACGGCAGAATCTGTCGCTGTTTCACTAGTCACTTCGCTGCTTTCAGTCACGGCAGCTCCAATCACGTTCGAGGTTCATGGCAGTATATCAACGGCTCATCGCCTGGGAAATTGCATCCCGGTACAGATTCGTCAGGTGAGTGGTCAAGCGTCGGTATTGGAGTGGTCTTGGCAAAGTTGTATCGATGCAATTCTCCACGCTTACCGCAGGTAGACACTGCATGGTGATTCGCAGGTTCTCGGCAGGCAGTTCGTACCATTTCTCGCCCTTGCCCAAGGCCCGAGGCCTACAGATCAGTACGACTGGCAGCAGCGGCGCACCCGCTATGACGGCGAGGTTTGCTGCACCACGTTTGAACTCTAGCTGCAGGTCGAAGCTGTTTCGTGTTCCCTCGGGGAAGATCAATATGTTCTCTCCCGCCGCCAGCTTGTCAGTCGCAGTCTCAAGAAGCTTGGGATCACTATTAGTCACGTAGCCTGCCAGCGCTACTGGAACCCGGGTAAACGGGTTGGTCGCGAGTGAGGCTTTCACCACGCAGCAGACATTGTCCAGATAACCAAGAACAAACAGTGCATCGATGAGCATGCTGTGATTGGCAATAACCACATGCCCCCGGGTCTTTTGGGCGGGAAGGTCAGTGATCGTGTAGCTGAAGAGACCCAGAAACTTCATAAGGCCAATGTAAAAACGGCAAAGTCCGGCGATCAAACGGCGGAGTTTCCGTTGTTTTATAGCCGGATCAAGCGGTGCCACAGAGAGTACTAGGGAGTAAAAGGCCGGGAGTACCCCGCCCAGTGCAAAGAGCACATAGCTGATTCCAGCGGCTGCAATTCGCCATAGCTGCCGCAGGCTGGGTCGTTGCTCGGCAGGTAGCGACGCTGTCAACGCGCGCTTAGTCGGCACTGCACAAGCATTCGATTTCAACCAGGAGTTCTGCTCTGCACACGTCTGCGTGGAGATAGAGCTTTGGCACCCCAGGGAAGAGAGAGTCGAGCAGACGCGCGCACACCGGCTGATCAGACACGTTGCGAAGGTATACGCGCAGCAGGTTAATATCGCGCTGATCGAAATCACCCAGATCAAGCAGGCACTTTATGTTATCCACAGTTGTGCGAACCTGAGGTTCCAATTCACCGATATGTACCGATTCGTGTCCAACGATGCTCGCGGTACCAGAGACAAAATACAAACTGCTGCCGCCTACCTGCAGTCGAGACGCCCGCGCAAACGAAGGGCTGCTAGCCCCATAGTTTGGCGGGTACTGGTAAGCATTTACCTGGCGAGGATTATGGATGTGTTCCGCCGGCTTGTGCGAGCTAAGCAACGCGATGGTGAGCCCGTTTTGATAGTGGCCAAGCGCTGATGCAGCCGGAAACTTGTCACTGCCGATCGCGTAGGAAGTAAACGCATTCAGCCGTCCACTACAAAATCGTTTATACAGCTCTTGATCCCCGCTGCCGTGATTGATCTGCGGGAGAAAATTCCAGAACCGTACAAGCTCGGGATACTCTGACTTATGCACCAGCCTCAGCAGACGATCATATGCCTGCTCGGTTAAGGCTTCGATATCGCGATCTGCGGCATCAGGCAAGTAAATCCAGCTTAGCTGCAGATTGTCCGACTTCACCCAGTGGACATCCTGCATCGACCCGCGACCTATGACGGGCTGGTCGACTTCGAGAATCTCGACCCCGCTGTCAGGCCCTTCCAATCGTCGAAGCTGAGTGAATATGGCTTCCGGCCGTGGTAGGTGATCTTCTCCGAGAAACGAGAACAAACCTAGACACAAATCCAGATCATCGTTGAGAGGTGGGCCGTCGAGAAGCCGGTTTACAAGTGCTGGCATTCCCTAAAACCCTCGCTTTATTTCGGGTTGGCCGGCCAGAACCGCGCGTGCTTGCCGTTCTTTTGGTTTTTTCAGGATTTGATGCATTTAGTTGGGTTTACCCGGTGGTTTCTCTGTGTGTTCTTTACGTTGATGCGCTTTTTATGACCATTTCCATGAGGGTGTATCTTAGGAGTGTATTATGTCCGATGCGCCTCGCTTAAACAGCAGTTTCGTCGCTGCGCCTGTCGGTACCCCGTCTGCGCGGCCGTCCTTCCGTCTGGCCAAAGGTGCTACACACATGTTGCGATTATCTCGCAACCCGAGAGCTTTTGGCTGCACTCTCACCTACTCTACCTCTCCTAACTGTGACACAGGCACGTCAGGGCGCGTTCACGGCGTGCCGTATAGGATGGAGCTGGTTTAGACTGTCATAAATTTTCGATGAATGATCTGTCAGGAGCAAAAGAGTGTCTACGCAATCGGCCGCCGAGGCGGCATTGGCTACTCTGCTGGTTGAAGTGCTTAATCTTGAAGACGTAGAGCCCGGCTCCATCGAACCGGAGGCGCCGATGTTCGGTGACGATGGACTCGGCCTGGACTCGATCGACGCTTTGGAGATAGCACTGGCGGTTGCTGAGGAACACGGAATCGAGATGCAGGCCGAAGACGAAGCCACTCGAGAGGCATTCGCGACATTACGGTCGCTTAACGGATTCATCGAGTCCAATAAGTAACTGGGCCTCACCAGAGCAATTTCGCTGTTGCCCACGCAAAAACACTAGCAGTACGCTTCACGAGATGGCTCGATCCTCTCTTCTGACTCGAGATTTCGATGGGCCGATTGCATGGCTGACGCGGGACACGGCTGACTTCAAGCTGCATCACGATCGCAGTGATCAAGCGATATCTCGACAGCGGTTTTTGCAGCAGGCTAACTGGCTTTCACAACGCCTCCCCGATACGCCGGCGATCGTAAATGAAGTTGATAATCGCTACCTGTTTTTGCTCACCTTGTGCGCCGCGTCAATCCGCGGAATCACGTGCCTGCTTCCACAAAACCGAACGCCCGCCGTTCGCACGTTTCTCGGGGACAGCTATCCGGACGCAGTGAGTGTTTACGACGGCAGGCATCGGGAAGAATCCGGGAAGCCCGAGCCTCCGGGTTTGAATGTTTCTGAACTGCCGCTGTTTGCGTTACGGGCTGGCTCCGGTAGTGCGTTAAACCCTGCGATAGCCGATGATCACGTAGCCGTGGTTTGTTTTACTTCCGGGTCCACAGGTGATCCGAAGCCCCTGCCTAAAACCTGGCGAATACTCAGAGAGAGCTCCCGCGTAAACTATCGTTATTTTTGCAGCCACCCGCAGTCGGGAACGTCCTTTCATTACGCGGGTGTACCGCCGCAGCACATGTGGGGACTTGAGACGAGTGTGTTCCTGCCTCTCTTTGCCGACGTTTGTACCGTCGATGCCCATGCCGAGCTGCCTGGGGATTTGATAAAGCAGTTCAGCGAGCTACCGCGCCCTTTGACTTTCATCGGGACTCCGCTGCATCTACGTGCCTTAATGGCCACGAGGATGGCCACGAGCCGAGCCAGCGCTGAGGCCGGTCGCAAGCAGCCGATTACGTTAGATCGAGTACTCTGTGCCACATCGCCGTTGGATGAGGGTATTGCTGCCGCCATTGAAGAGCAGTTCGCTACCCAGGTTCACGAAGTCTATGGATGTAGCGAAGTAGGCTCGATGGCGCATAGGAGAACCGCCAAGGACGCACTCTGGACTCGTTTTGAAGGAATGACATTTCAAGTCGATGACGAAAACCTGGTGCAGGCCGGTACAGAGTATCTTGGTACGTCATTTACTCTTGGCGACCGTCTGGAGTTTGTGGATAGCACACACTTTCGCCTGGCTGGGCGTAGCGACGACCTTGTTAAGATCGCTGGAAAGCGCGGGTCTCTGGCGGCCATCCACAAGGTGCTCTTTCGTTACCCAGCGCTTGTTGATGGGGCGGTGTTTCATCCTGTTGAGCGAGCATCTACCACGAGGTTGGCTGCGATTGTGAGTTTGTCTTCGGAGGGTGATCTGGGCACTCTGAAGCGATACTTGGCCACTCATTTGGACAGTACGTTTGTTCCTCGTCCTATCTACGTCGTCGACGCCCTGCCACGACAAGCAAATGGCAAACTTCCGCAGGGCCGGCTGCTGGAACTGTATGAACGGTTGAATGCCGGGGACTGACGAGGCCGCTCTTTTACCTTGTGAGCAGCGCCAAATTCTTGCAAGCAGCGCCAAATCCTTGCGAGCAGCGGCGCTACCTTGCCAGCAGCGGCGCTTGTCGTTCGACGGTTGCTTTGCTGCGCCAGAACATCCGGGCGTAAATAAACCCAATGCTGATGCCACCAGTGGTCTCGACCAGAGGAGAGTCGTGAAAAGTGGCGGCGCTTACGTCGTCGTAACGCACAAAGCCCACCCAAAGACGCTTTCGATTTAGTGAGCGAATAGAAAACTGGGCACGCAAACCCGAAAAACCCGCATCCGCGGAGTAGCGCCTGCGCTCAGCAGTCGCGAACTCCTCGGGCACTCCATAGTACAACTCCTGGAAAGAACTACTCGCGAATGATGCGCCCAGTGACGCCCGTGCGCGCCACCGTTCGCCTCCCAGTTCGAGAAAATGCGTATAGTAAAGGGTGGGCGCGAATGTGAATCCTCGCTCGTCGACTCCATCCTCAGAGATCTCTACATTCGCTCTAAGCGGCAGTACGACTGTCCAATCGGAGTGGTCGGTTTCGTATAACCGAGTGGCGAGAGAAGGCCCAATCTGCAGCACGCTACCGATGTCATCCATACCCTTCCGGACATCGACGTCATCGCTATCTACGGCAAAGTTAAAGTCAGCGCTCAGGTCCAGATCAAAACGCGAGTTCTGAATCAGGTCTGCTCGGGTCCCCTGATCGTCCGACTTGAAAATGTGTCCGCGATAAATCGGTAGCGGCACCGGGAACACAACGTTTCGCTGCTGACTGCTGCCGGGATAATAAGGCATGTTGATCGCGCCGATCCCAAAACCCAGCTCGGCCAGCGGTAACTCTTCCGCTAGGGCGCTGCGTGTATAGATCAATGTCGCCGTCACCACGATAGAACCAAGCAAAGCAAGTCCGAAGCCCGCAGATCTTGACTTGTGGCGCGAGGCTAAATACCCGCGCGGGGATACTGTGTATGTCAACGTACATGTCCCAGGAGCTTAAGGATGGTCATCTTACTGATCTCTACCCGAGATTTACCAAACGGAGTATAAAAACATCCCGCGATTTTCACCGTCTTACGACTGGATCCAGCTATTGACTTTCGGCTCCCTCGTCAACTAGCCCTGGCCGGCCAGTTGAGCCAAGCCAGTCATGGGTGCCAAATAGCCGTTGATTGGCGAAAACCGTTGCCAATCCAGACCTTTGAAACACAAATCCGTTGCTCTATTCTTTTTCGTCTTATGGATATCCGCATAATCACCTACGAATCAACCTCGGCGGCGGGCATCAACGTCCGTCAACTGCGTCGAGCGATCGACACTCAACAATCAGGTTTGTCCAGGAACGACCTCCCTGGGTCCTCTATTGACACCTGGATCGGTAAGGTGCGGGGGCTTGAGGAGATTGACCTGGGCCCATGGCAGAGCCGCAATAATGCCCTCGCCGATCTTGCCTATCGCCAGGGCGAACTGGAGGCCATCGTGGAGTCTCTCAAGACCCAGGTCGGATCTCATAGAGTCGGCGTAGTCATGGGTTCGAGTACCTCCAGTATCGATCGAACAGAGCAGGCCTACACCGAGCTTGACGATGGATCCCTTGCCGAAAAGTATCGTCAGGCACAAGTACACAACCCAGATGGGCCCGCGCTATTTGTCGCGGAACGTGCCGGGATTACCGGCCCGGCCGTGACGATTAATACCGCCTGTTCATCCAGTGCCAAGGCTTTCGCTACCGCGGCTCGTTGGCTTACGACCGGAATTGTTGATGCAGTTCTTGCCGGCGGTGTCGATACGCTCTGCCTGAGCGTTTTGCATGGGTTTCACTCGCTCCAACTTGTCTCGAGCAATCCCTGCAAGCCGCTGGATCGCAATCGCGATGGCATCAACCTAGGCGAAGCCGCAGGCTACGCGGTGTTGGTAGATGCCGAAAGAAACCCGCAGTTGGTCGATCGGCTCCGCGATGGGTGTTCAGCTGCATCGATATCATTGCGCGGTTACGGCGAAAGCTCGGACGCGCATCACATGTCGCATCCACACCCCGACGGGGCAGGAGCTCGAAATGCTATGCTCGGAGCGTTGACCACTGCAGAGCTGAACGCGGACAAGATCGGGTATGTCAATCTTCATGGGACCTCGAGCCGTGCTAACGATCTCATCGAGAGCAAGCAGGTGGCGGATCTATTTCCCAAGGCCCGCGCTTCATCAACGAAGGCATGGATGGGCCACACTCTCGGTGCGGCGGGAATCACTGAGGCCATCATTTGTATCGATGCCATGCATCGAGACCTGGTCCCGGGAACGTTGAATCTCGATGAGCTCGACGACGGGCTCGAGCTTAATACCTCATCCGAGAACACTGAGATGCCGCTTAAATACGCGTTGACCAATTCGTTTGGCTTTGGCGGGAACAATTGCAGCCTTCTGTTTGAGAAGCACCAGCTTTAGAGCGAACCTGAGAGCGAACCTGGCCTAGTAAATGGGGCACTCTGCGCATGCTTTTGCCCGGGATTATCATGGAAAAAACCGACATTCCACCGCTTTCGATCGTTGGCTGCGGCGCCTGGTCACCGTGGTTTGAGAACTGGGACGCGTTCGTTGCCCAGGTCTCAGCAGACGAGCTGGAGGAGCACGGGCTCAAAGCCCCCGCCGCTTCGGTGATCCCCGGAACGGAGAGACGCAGGGCACCGCTGCCGGTAAAACTGGCGATTGAAGCTTCAATGCAGGCCTGTGCCGCTGCTTCAATGGATCCAACTCAGTTACCTAGTGTGTTCGTTTCCGGCCTGGGGGATACGCAGCTTACGGACTACATGTGCCGCACCCTCGCTTCCGAAAACAAAGCGCTTTCTCCCACCCGGTTTCACAATTCTGTCCACAACGCGGCCGCTGGTTACTGGACGATCAGCGTTGGATGCATGCGCTCATCCAACTCGCTGGCCGGCTACGAGGTATCCATGTCTATGGCTCTTCTCGAGGCTGCTGTGCAGGCCAATAGTGAGCAAAGTCCAATACTGATCACATTTTATGACGCTCCGGTGGCACCAGTGTTGCAGCCCTTGCTTCACAACCGTCACGCTTTTGCTTTGGCTTTGGTTGTGGCCCCGGCAACGGCGGCGGATGCCGCTGACGACTCCAAGACTCTCGGTACGCTGCGTCTATCCAGTGGAGTCGGTCAGTCGGCATGGCCTGAGCTTGGATTGCCAGCACCGCTCAAGGAATGTTATGAAACGAACCCGGCAGCTCGCAGCCTGCTGCTCGCCGAGTTGTTGATCCACAAAAACAAAGACAAACCAGTGACCGTTCCGTTATCAAACGGAACGAGCATGGCTTTGGAGATCAGTTGATGGCAGTTGCGCACGACGCTTCCGTGAAAACGGGGGCAACTACCTTGCTGGAGAACGATCCGGCGGGGCATGTGGGAAAAGTAAACACCGATATCGCTATCCTTGGCGGTGGACTCGCGGGCCTTGCTCTTGCCCAGCAGATTTCTAATGCGAACCCCGACCTGGACATTTGCGTGTTGGAGAAGAACCGCTTCCCCGTTCCCGAGAAGACCGCCAAGGTTGGCGAATCAACGGTAGAGATTGGATCGCGCTATCTCAAGACAACACTTGGCATGGAGCAGCACTTTACGGACCGACATCTGCGGAAACACGGGTTGCGGTGTTTTTTCGGCGAGCCTCAGCAGGACTTCTGTCAGCAGGATGAATTGGGCGTAAGCGAGCTTTTTGGCATACCGACTTACCAGATTGATCGAGGTGCTATCGAAAATTACCTCCGAAATAGTCTTAACGCTCGGGGTGTGAGCATCTTCGACGGCGCTCAGATATCCGATGTCAGTATCTCCAAACATGACAAAACGGTCTTGGCGTCGCGAGATGGGGCTACGATAAAGATCGAGGGGCGCTGGCTGATCGACTCAGCAGGACGGAGAAACGTATTGAAGTCGGCGCTCGATCTCTCCCGCGATAACGACCATAAAGGCAATGCAGTCTGGTTTCGTATTGATCGGCAGATCAAGATCGACAACTGGACCGCTGATCGGACCTGGCAGGACCGGATCGTTGAGCCGCAGACGCGCTGGTTGAGCACCAATCATCTAATGGGTCCAGGTTACTGGGTGTGGATAATTCCTCTGGACAACGGTGCGACGAGTTTCGGCATCGTTATGGACGACGAAGCGTTTGGTTGTGCCGATTTTTCAAGCTTTGAAGGCATGATGAGTTGGCTCCGGGATCGCCATCCCATCTGTGCCGATGAAGTCGCTAAGGGTGAGCTCCTTGACTACGTTTGCTTGCGCAATTACTCCCACAGCTGCAAGCAGCTCTTCAGCGATCAAGGTTGGGGCATCACGGGCGAAGCTGGTGTGTTCGCTGATCCGTTTTATTCACCGGGAAGCGATTTTATTGCGTTCGGCAATACGTTTATCACGGACCTCGTGAGTCGCTGGCAATCCGGTGAGGATGTCAGGATTCAAACTCGGGTTTACGACAAGGTCTATCAGTCTTTCTTCGCGAGCACATTGTCTTTGTATCAGGGCAACTACGGTGGATTTGGGGACCGTCGGATGATGTCTCTGAAACTGGTATGGGACTATGCGTACTACTGGGGTGTACTGGCTGTGCTGTTTTTCCGTGAGGTGCTTACCGACAGTCAGTTCATGCGTGAACTCTCGCCCCAACTGCAAAACGTCCAAGCCCTGAATGTCTCTGTGCAAGATAAGTTTCGCAAGCGCGCAAAGCTGCGCGTTGTTCAGCAGGCTCGTGGCTTATTCATCAACCAATACCAGGTGCCGTGCCTGCGGGAGCTCAGCGCTCGGCTCGACCGTTCATCCAGCGGCGGTGGAGGTGGTGAAAGCGCTGTAAGAGAGGAGCTTCTCAGCAATTGTGCGCTGCTTGAGCGACTCGCCCTGCATATCGGCAATTTGTTGTTTGATGAGTCGATCAAGCCCATAAGCGCAGACGAGATCTCCCTACTGGGAGAGTATCGATACTCGGTGCTAGCCGCATAGTACCGGATCCGCGTATTGCTCGTTGCCAGAACAGAATCTGATAATTTCCGAAGCGGCCATGAAGGCGTTAAGCAAACCGTCTATCAAGACCTCGTTAGGGGCCGCACCTCAGTCTCCTGAGCAGCCGGCGGTAAGTCGCATTGTCAAGTCGATGCTGCAGACAAAGGCCGTTGTCCTGGCGCTAGTCGGAATCGCGACTGTCGGCTATCCGTTCATCGTCTACGGCACGCTGAAAGAATTCGGGCCTAGCCTGTTAAGTGTTGCGCTTCTTTTTCTACTGGTCGCCCGGGTAGTGCTGCGTGGCGAATTCCATCAACCGGAGCAGCGTCTGCAACTAATATTGGTTGGTTCTCTCTGCCTCCTAGCGGCACTGTTTGCGAGCCAGGCACTGCTGCAATACTACCCGGTGCTAATGAGCCTAAGCTTTGCCATGTTCTTTTTGTTTTCTTTACGGGACAAGCAGTCGCTGGTCGAGCGCTTCGCTCGGATTTTCCGCTCCGATTTTCAGCTCTATCAAATCAGGTACATGCGTCGTCTCAGCGCGCTATGGGCATGCCTATTGCTGCTTAACGCCGGAGCAGCAGCGTACACTGCATGCTGTACAAGTCTTGCCGCCTGGACTCTCTACAATGGCGCCATCGCTTATGGCCTGTTCGCCGCCGTGATGGTCCTGGAGTACGGATTCCGCCAGTTTTATGAGCGTCGTTACCAGGCGCGGCTAAAGGCAAACTGAGCCGAAATCGCGGTACTGGAGCACCTTTCTTGCAGATTCAGCAGGCGCTAGAAGCACTGTTCAGTGAGCCCGGTGACTGGCCTTCGCTACGGGCGGTAGATTGGACAGAGGAGTGTCTCAGTCTTGAACTTTTCATTCCCAAATCACTCGACTGCTTTCGAGGGCACTTCCCCGACCAACCCGTGCTGCCTGGTGTTTTGCAGGTGCTCTGGGTATTGCGCATAGCCGAGCGTGTGTATGGCGAGCGGGATTTCACTGGCGTCCGAAGCGTAAAGTACAACGGTATGTTACTACCCGACAAAGCCGTTTTGCTCGAGCTTCGGCCCGCAGGCGATGGCTTGCGATTCACTATTTCTAAAACGGGCAGCTCGGAGCGGAAGATCAAGGCGACGGTCGGCGAGGTCAGCTTCGCGTCGAGCCATAATCCAGCGGCGTAGCATTGAACCACTGTATCGTCATTCCCCACTTCAATCATGCTAACCAGCTGAGTGAGTTTTTGCCAAAGTTGATGTCTAGCGGTGTGCCCGTGATCGTCGTTGATGATGGCAGTGATACAGTTCAACTGGACAAGCTGCGCGCTCTGTTGGCGGCTTACTCTGATGCTTCTTTGCACCTCACCGGACGGAATCAGGGCAAAGGCGCGGCCTTTTTTAAAGGAGCTGATATAGCGAGTACCCTGGGTTTCACGCACGTTGTGCAAATAGATGCGGATGGTCAGCATGACGCACAACAAATAGCGGAATTTATAGGCCAGAGCCGTGATTACCCGCGTGCACTAATCTGTGGAGCGCCGGTTTTTGACGATGATGCGCCACGTGCGCGAGTGTACGGGCGTCGGGTGACCGATTTCTTTGTGATGCTGGAGACTTTTTCTCTGGCGATACGAGATTCGCTATGTGGATATCGCGTGTATCCCCTGGATCTGCTAAGTGAGCTGCGTTCCAAGTACACCTTCGCGGATGGTATGGGGATCGATACCGACCTAATCGTAAAGTTCAGCTGGGAAGGCGTGCCGATACGGTTCTTGGATACTCGGATAGTCTATGGTGAGCGTGGTGTTTCTCACTTCAGATACTTTGGTGACAACCTGCGTTTGGTGCGTTTGCACGTACGTCTGATGTTGGGGGCTATTTTTCGTATTCCGCGCTTTCTACTGGGGCGCCGCCGACTACAACCCTCGGTTGATCGTCGTCGAGGAAACACAGGTGCCTGACTCTAGTACCTCAAGGGATGGCGGTGCAGTACCGGGTGTAGCTACGGTGGAATCGCATATTGATGACTCGGCTTATCCAGAAACCGACCAGGTACCTGCGGACGTACACTGGTCTTCTATGCGCGAAGCAGGAACGTTGTATGGCCTGCGCTTTCTCGCCTGGATCAATGACCGCTTCGGGCGCCGGCTTTTATCTCTTTTTCTTGTTCCCACAGCGGCTTACTTCTGGGTTTTTCGTACCAACGCTCGTCGAAGTTCGAGTCGTTATCTGAGTCAGCATTACCGCTATTTTCCGGAGATCTGGAGAAAGCCTCCAGGGCGTTTCGCGTCACTGAAGCATCTGTATGTGTTCGCTGAGTCGGTCGTCGACAAGCTGTTGTCCTGGCATGTCGAAATACAAGAGGATCGCTTTCGGCTAGAAGATGAATCAAAAGTGGAGCAGATACTCGCCGATCAGCGAGGTCAGTTGATCATAGGCTCGCATTTTGGAAATCTGGAATACTGCCGTGGCTTTATGCAGCGCTACAAGGACAAAGTGATCAACATCCTGGTGCACGACAAGCACTCGGAAAACTACAACGCAATGATGGCTCGCTTTGATCCTTCATCGCGCCTCAACGTGTTTCAGGTATCGGAGTTCAATGCGGTATCAGTGCTCGCTATGAAGAAGAAGATCGACAATGGTGAATGGCTGTTTATCGCCGGTGACAGGCTGCCGCTCTCCGGCTATGACAGGACGATACCTGTTGATTTCCTGGGTCGGCGGGCACATTTTCCCGTGGGGCCCTACTTGCTCGCCAAGGGCCTCAAGTGCCCGGTTAAGTTGATGTTCTCGCATTGCGACTACTTCGCTGAAGGGCGTCCCGTGTACTTTCGAATCGTCGACTTTGCGGATCGAATCGAGCTGTCGAGGAAGGAGCGGAGGGCTCATATGGAGTCATATGCCGTTCGCTTTGCTCAAGAGCTGGAGCAGCAGTGTCGTGACGCACCTTTTCACTGGTTCAACTTTTTTGACTTCTGGGCGGCACAGCCGGCGCACAGCGATGCTTCAAGCTGACCCTGAAATTCTCGATCTTATCCCTCATCGGGAACCGATGTTGCTTTTGCACGAGCTCATCATGGTTGACTCGAACCGGAGTGCGGCTCTGGTACACATATCGAATTCAGTCCCCTTCTATGAGAACGGTAGAGGTGTCCCGGCGATTGTAGGCATTGAATTCATGGGGCAAACGGCTGCACTCATTGCCGGGCATCAACGCAAAACCGGACAGCTAGCCAACCACTTGGGGTTCTTACTAGGCGTGCGCAACTACACGGTCGATATCGGTTATTTTCCGATCGACGTGACGTTGAAAGTAACTTGCACCGAAACTGCGGTAGTTGGAGATGGACTGGCTAAGTTCAGCTGTGACATCGAGCGATACGACTCGGGTCTGAGATTCGCGACAGGTGAGCTGTCGGTTTTTCGCCAACCCATAGAATAAGGCATCAAAGATATGGCTGATCAACGCGTCGTAATCACCGGCGCCGGAAACATCTCACCGCTTGGAAACACCTGGGACGAAGTATCTGAGCGATTAAAGACCGGCCGCAGCGCAGTGCGCTACATGCAGGAATGGGACCAGTACACGGACTTGAAGACTAGGTTGGGGGCGCCGATTGACGGGTTCGCATTGCCAGCCCACTACCGCGCTAAGCGCAAAAGAAGCATGGGCCGGGTAGCCCAACTAGCCGTTCTGGCAACCGAAAACGCGTTGATCGATGCCGGGCTGCTCGATGACCCGATACTGAAAAGCGGCGAGGTTGGCGTGGCCTACGGTTCGGCAACCGGAAGTAGCGCTGCGGGGATGGAGTTCTTTAAATTACTTGCCAACGGCTCGATGGAGGATGTGACAACCACTACCTACATTCGCATGATGAGTCACTCTGCTCCGGTCAACATCAGCGTTCATTTCGGTATTCAGGGAAGAATGTACACCACAACCAGCGCGTGCACCGCCGGGAGTCAGGGGGTTGGATTTGCCTACGAAGCAATTCGTGCCGGGCAGCAAACCGTAATGATTGCCGGAGGTTCAGAAGAGCTATGCGTGACACAAGCGGCGGTGTTCGACACGATTATGGCCGCCAGTCTCCGCAATGATCGGCCAACTACGGCACCGCGCCCATTTGATCGCGACCGCGATGGGCTGGTTTTGGGTGAGGGTGCTACGACGCTGATTCTTGAGTCTCTCGATCATGCACAAGCTCGAGGAGCTAAGGTATTGGGTGAAGTGATTGGGTTTGGCACCAATACAGATGGCGGACACATGATTCGGCCGAGCCAGCCAACCATGCAGCGAGTTATGGAGTTAGCTGTTGCTGATGCCGGGATCCCGCCTTCAGAAATCGACTACGTCAGCGCGCATGCAACGGCGACAGACTCTGGAGACGTTTTCGAGAGCCACGCAACCTTTGATGTTGTCGGCCACAAACCGATCAGTGCGCTAAAGAGCTTTACCGGGCATGGCCTAGGTGCCTGCGCCTCATTTGAGCTCTGGGCGACGATTAACATGATGAACGAAGGATGGTTCGCGCCGACCCTGAATCTCGACAATGTCGATGAACGATGCGCCGATCTGGAATTTATCGCGGGGGGACCTCGTGACCTTCGGGCGGACACCATCATGAGCAATAACTTTGCTTTTGGCGGCATCAACACGAGTTTAATCGTTCGCTCTGCTGCGAGCGTCTCCTAGCCTGCTCTCAGTGAATTAGCGAGAGATAGCTGAGAGATAGCTGAGAGATAGCCGGGAGACAGCCTAGAGATTCCGAGCGCTCGCCTCGGCTCAACGCGCCTGTTCTCAGCGTATCGTGTGGCGTGCGCGCGGTGGGTTTTACAGTGGGTTGTAGGAACGTCGGCCGTGAACTAGCCCTGAAGTAGCCGTTTAAGCTGGCCTGCATGTCTATGCTGTTGTCGTGCGACCAGCAGGCGCTGTGCCTGGACGATCTTGCGTAGATCGCTTAACGCCCGCTCAAAAGAGTCGTTGATCACAAGGTAATCCGCGTCTTTAAAATGCGACATCTCCGAGACCGCAGCCGCCATACGCCGGTTGATGGTCTCGCTATCATCTTGTCCGCGATGGCTGAGTCTATTCCGCAGGGCGTCGATATCCGGAGGGAGAATAAAAATGGCGCAACTGCGTGGCAGCAAACGTTTGACTTGACCGGCGCCCTGCCAGTCGATTTCTAGAACAACATCACGATCGGCGGCCAAGTGTTCTTCGACAAAATGGCGTGACGTGCCGTACAGGTTGCCAAACACCTCTGCGTGTTCCAGGAAGTCGGCGTGTCGAAGCATCTCCCGGAAGATTTCCTTCTCGCAGAAATAGTAGTTCTCGCCGTCGACTTCACCCGGACGGATGGGGCGAGTCGTGTGAGAAACAGACACCTGAAGACTGGGTTCGGCTTCGACCAACGCCTTCACCAGGCTTGTTTTTCCTGCGCCAGATGGTGCTGAGACGGTAAATAGCGTGCCGGTTTGCGCTTCCATATCCAAGTGCGGGTACTTGTACTCTTATGGCCGTAACTCGAAAGGTATTATGGCCATGGTTAATAAACCAAGTTAATAGACCAGGTTAGTGAACCGGGTTAATGGACCACATTCATGAACCAGGTTCAGCGGCTCTAGCTAACCTATCTACCCATTATGTTAACAGTCTGCGGAACTCGGGTCCGCTGGTGGAACTTTCTATTCGAGGTTTTGGATCTGCTCGCGCATCTGCTCGATAAGCACCTTTAGCTCCACCGCAGTCTGGGTGGTCGAGCTAGCTATCGATTTAGACGCGAGTGTGTTCGCTTCGCGGTTGAGTTCCTGCATTAGGAAGTCGAGCCGACGACCACAGGGACCGCCCTTTCCAAGCGTTAGGGTAATTTCATTTATGTGCGCATCCAGTCGATCGAGTTCTTCGTCTACATCCGATTTTTGCAGTAGGAGCGCGAGCTCTTGCTCGAGACGACCTTCGTCAATCTCCACAGATAGCTCGGCGAGGCGGCTTCTGATGCGTTCCTCCTGACGGCAGCGAAGCTCGGGAAGGTTTTTACGCACAACGGTGAGTTCGGCAGCCAATTTATCGAGGCGTTGCGTAAGGAATTCGGAAAGTTGTGACCCCTCGCGTTGACGGTTCTCTACAAGAGACTTAAGCGCCCTTTCGAAGAGTTGTTTCACGGCTGATTGAATAAGCGACTCACTGTTTTCGGAGCCTTCGAACACACCTGGGAACTGCAGTAAGTCCAATGCATTGGGAGGCGACACGTCTGGTGATGCGGCGACAATCTGTTGAGTCGCATCGAGAACCAGCGTGAGTCGGGCCTCATTCAAAACCAGGGCACTGTCCCGATCTTCGTTGCTTATCCGTATTTGGCAATCTACCTTCCCGCGCTTGAGATTTTTTGAAAGAAGCTCGCGAAACCAGGGTTCAAGACTCTTGACACTGTCGGAGAGTTTGAAGTGGCAATCCAGGTAACGGTGGTTAACGCTGCGGAGCTCGATTTGTATCGAGGCTGGTTCGCTGAGGCTTTCTCGGGCGAACGCCGTCATGCTGTGCAGAGGCATAGGAGTTCCTGAATCGGAGGGCAAGCTCTAAGAATGCCCATACATGCGTCTTTAGGGATTCTTGAGGGGAAAGGGGCTGATGGTTCCAAGTCCGGCTGGACGAGAAGGTCTCGGAGTTGACGCCGCTCTGAATTCCCCGTTCATACCGGGCGAATGGTACCAGCTTCCCCGTTCGTGATTGCGCGTTATTGAACCTGGCAACTCTCCTTGACCGCGTATACTACGCGTCAAGAAAGAGAGGTCATAAGACATGGAACGATCCGACGGGCGGCGATTCGCCGAGCTGCGCCCCGTAACGCTGCAGCGCAGCTTTACCTGCCACGCCGAGGGGTCGGTACTCGTCTCTTTTGGCGCAACGCGAGTGCTGTGCACAGCGTCCGTTGAGGAAAGCGTCCCGCGCTTCCTGCGCGGTTCTGGTTCTGGTTGGGTTACCGCGGAGTATGGAATGCTCCCTCGGTCGACTGGCACGCGTACAAATCGAGAGGCGACGCGAGGCAAACAGGGCGGCCGCACCATGGAGATTCAACGACTTATAGGTCGTTCTTTGCGGGCTGCTGTTGATCTCACTCAGCTTGGTGAGCATACGATTACCCTCGATTGTGACGTGTTACAGGCTGATGGCGGCACACGAACGGCATCGATTACCGGGGCGTTCGTCGCGCTTGTTGATGCGATTAATGTCCTGCAGCGAAGCAAGCGTATCAGCGGCGATCCACTCCGGTTTTTCGTGGCGTCGGTGTCTGTCGGCATTGTTGACGGCCAGCCTGTTCTCGATCTGAATTATCAAGAAGACTCATCGGCAGAGACCGACCTCAACGTCGTGATGTCGGAGTCTGGCGATTTCATTGAGGTGCAGGGAACTGCGGAAGGCGCACCGTTTCGTCGTGGAGAACTCGACGCAATGCTGGACCTCGCATCCTCCGGTATCGAAGAACTTGTTAAGAAGCAGCACCTGGCCCTTGTCGAAAACTAGTCGAAAATTAGCGGGGAATTGGCGGGGAACTAGCCGAGGGTCAAGCGATAGCTCAAGAGCGAGAAAATGAAGGACCCAAGCCAGAGGCACGAGAATCGATCAGTATCATGGCCTCAGGGCATAAATCGACACTCCAACTACCGTCCGCTACGGCTGTTTTTGGCTATAGCTCCATATCGTAATCAACAATTACTGGCGCATGCGCTGAGAAGCTCGCACCCGTGTAGATCGCCGCATGCTCGACAGAAGTACGAAGATCATCTGAAATCACCTGCAGATCACTCCGATAACCGTCGCTCCTGTAAGCTGGTTTTTCATCGGGATTCGCATGCCAGCTTGGCCAGAACGTAAACGCGTCGGAGTCTTGGCTGACGACACGGAATGCATCTGCATAACCGTTGTCGAACAGGGTATCGATCCATTCGCGCTCGTGCGGTAAGGTCTTTGCACCATTGCTGGACAGTTCAGAGTTTTGTATGTCCGCAAGCGTTGGAGCTATTCCCCAGTCACCACAGATGATGTACTCGCGGCGCTTGTTACGGATCTTTTCTAGATGGGCAGCCAATAACGAAAAGAAGGAATCGCGGTTGTCCTGCGATGACTGATCAGTCGCGACTGGCGCCAAAAGGCAACCCACAGACAGTGTGCCGTAGTCAGCCTGAATGTATCGACCTTGCATGTCGAACTCCGAGAAACCGAGTCCCGTCATAATGGCCTTTGGTAGCTCTTTGCAGTACACAGCCACGCCATTTTCTTGACCACCTACGTCGTCAAAAAAATAAGCGTTGTAGCCGTTTGGAAAGAAACTATCGTCCTGAAGATCGTACTCGGAACAGCGCAGATCTTGAATGCAAATGAAATCTGCGTCTTGTCGGGCGAGCCACTCGAACAGGCCCCGGCCTTCTGCTTCGCGCACCCCGCCTGCGCTGAAGCTGATGATTCTCATTTTTTACCCCT
>JBCCNK010000034.1:0-19680 GCA_039025875.1 Pseudomonadota bacterium | reverse complement strand
TGCGGCCATGTTCGAGTACATCGAGCTGTTCTACAACCCGACACGGCGCCATACGCATAACGGGCGGGTTGCTCCAACAGTCTATGAACAGAGATACTTTAAGCAGACGGAAGGTGTCTAGAAAACTCAGGCCGTATCAGGTTTCAGTGAAAATATATAGTGTTGAGAGTGCAAAGGTGTCTTGTGATTAAGAGACAACCACCGAATTTTCGATATCAGTCAATTCCCTTTGCACCAGTGGATGCTGAGTGTACGCACACTAATTTTGATGTTGATGGGCAAATCCCTCATGAGCTAAATGGTCTGTACGTACGAAACGGTCCCAATCCAGCTGGTAAAATCGGGCGTCGACAGCACTATTTTAGCGGCGACGGTATGGTGCACGGTGTAAAGCTTCAGAGTGGACAGGCCGTTTGGTACCGAAATCGCTTTATTAAAGTTGGTGAAGTACCAAAAGCATTAGGAGTGAGTGATCCGGGTGGACCTATTTCTAGTGGGCTCGATGTATCGCCCAACACAAATATCGTTAAGTTTGGGAGACATTTATATGCATCGATTGAGGCGGGACCTAGTCTCGTCCTGCTGACTGATGAGCTGGAAACCGTTCGAAGGAGCAATTTGAACGGTGTTTTGAGCAAAGGGTTTACCGGACATCACAAGATTGACCCGACAGACGGCGATATACACGCCATTATTTACAGTAATAAGCTCGGCAAAAACGCCCTGTATGTACGACTTTTGCCCGGGGGCGAGTTGATTAACGAGGTAAAGATTCCATTAGCTGGACGTACGCAGATACACGATATGTCGATCACAGAAAACTATGCAATTGTTTATGATCTGAATGTTGAGTTTGATTGGTTGATGTTATTGCGTACAAGCTTACCCATTCGCTGGAAGGCCAATCGACCCAGTCGTGTTGGTGTTATTCCTAAAGATGGTAGTACATCTGATATTCGCTGGTTCAACGTGAGACCCAGTTATGTGTATCACCCGATGAATGCATTCGAAACGGAAGATGGGAAGCTAATTTTGGATGTCAGTCGTTATGCTCGAGCTGCTGAAAAGGACTTTTATGGACCGTTAGGCGACGTCAATCCGTTGATTTTTCGATGGACAATTGACCTTGAGGCTGCAGGCTCAAGTGCGCAGGAGGAACTGCTTTTTGATTTGAGCTTGGATTTTCCGAAAGTGAGCCCGTTGGTAGAGGGTCGTCCATATCGGTTCGGGTACGGGGTCGAGGCAACGACAAAGCCGTCATTTGACGCGGCAGTGAAGATGGATCTCGAAAACGCTACATCGGAGCGGCAGTCGTTTGACGGTGGTATGGCTTCGGAATTGACATTCATTCCTCGGGAGCATTCCAGAGCCGAGGATGACGGTTGGCTTATCGGGTTCGTGTATCAGCCAGAGCGCCATCGCTCTCGTTTGGTCATCTTCGACGCGCAAAGGTTTTCGGAACCGCCACAAGCCAGCATTTGGATTCCCGAACAGCACGTCCCAATCGGGACACACGGTGGTTGGTTTCCAGACGCATTGTCCTACCGTCTTACGGAACGGAAGAGTAGTCCTAGAATTGCTGAGTGATTTACCCTTGCCTTAGGATTACGAACACGATATCTCACAGAAGCCAGTATAGTCGCAACGCACATCCTGGCGAAATAAACACTCTCACGCTTATCTAAGAATAGCTTTTCAGCGGCAATGTCTATCAAAACGTCTGAGCGTATTCGACGCTCACATTCATCTCGAGTCGATTCGCGGTTGGTGTATAGCTCCGACAGTACTGCCGCAAGGTTCGGGTGCTTGGTCGGCAGAGTAAGTATGAACTTCAGACGTTCCTCGCATTGTAGATATCGCTGTCCATCCCTCATCTTATCTGATGATATTTCACCGATCCGTCCTAGCACGAAATCAGACACCGACGCGACTAGGGCATCTAAGTCGGGGAAGTGTGTATATAACGAACTCCTCGCTAGCCCGACATCGTCACATAGCGCTGCGACTGACAGACTTGCCATTCCGTAACTTGAAATGCGGTTTAGGGCAGCCTCACAAAGGGCGTTTTTAGTCTGGAAGCCTTTGCGAGATTTATAAGATAAGTGTTCTGCAGCCAGAGTAAATTCGGATCGCGCGTTAATCATACGCAGAGGATAACGTATTTCCCCGAAACGAATTGCTAATCAATCGCGGAGTCGTTGGAATCTGGTTATTACGCAATAGAAGAGTGTCGTAGAGCTATACTTTCCTCAATGACAAAGCCAATTTAAATTTGCTAAAACTGACGGAGCGTCGTAATTTCCAAAACATAGTTCGTATTTGACTTTTGAGGGAGAGGGTCAATGCTCGACACGGCCTTTACGCAAGCTGATTCAGTATCCGTCGCAGCCGAGCCTCAAAAATTTGGTTCTGTAAGTGTCAATCCGCTAATGGCGGTAGCTGATTTTGCGGTAGCAAATGGACTTGCTACTGACCGAGTTGAGAATGCCTTAGGCATGACGCTAAGTTCAGCGAAATCCGCAGCAGTGCTGCCAGGATCACTGGGGCCGGATTTGTTCAGGCTCATGATGGATGCGGGGATCGGAAATGCGCCGGCTGTACAGCTTGCAGGCTCTGCGCCGTTCAATTTCTTCGGTGGATTGGAAAGGGCTGTACTTCTTTCGCCAAACGGGCAGGAAGGTCTTAAGACTATGGCGGCCCATTTTGCAGTTTTTCATGACAGGCTTAACGCGGTTTTCGATCAGTCCAAGTCCTACACCTATTTCTCGTTTCGATTTCCTGGTGATGAAAGCGATAACGGTTGCTGCAACGAGGTTGTTTTAGGCGTGTTGCTTAGAGTGATGCGTGGGGCGTTCGGCGATTTTGGACGGCCGGTGGAGACGCGGATGCGATACTCGCGAAACGGCAGTCGAGCAGTCTACGAAAAATATTTCGATAGCCGGCTGCGATTCAATGCCGAAGACCAAAGTCATGGCTTTGTATTTCGTACTTCGGATATGCAATGGCGGCAGCCGGGGTATGACTCCTCGATATTCGAACTTGCGGTGCGCAGGCTCGCCATTGAGGCTGAAGTGCGCCGGGGAAAAACAAAACAGTCTGACTTTCTGGAGTTGGTGAATGCGTCGTACCAGTGCGCTGGGATTGGCTTGTTTTCAGTAAAGGCGGTTTGTGAAAAGTCCGGTATCGGTGAGCGTACTGCGCAACGTATCGCCAGCAAACACGACACAACGATTGGGAAGCTCGTTGAAGCGGCACGATTACGGATCATCAAAGAAGTCATTGCGGCTCGGGGCGATATCTCGACTGACGACCTCGCAGCGCTCACTGGATTTTCCGATAGCCGCGCTTTGCGCCGCGCGCTGAAGGCATGGACAGGAAAGACATTGACAGAATTCAGGAAGGTTCCTTTCTAGCCTCGTACTAAAAATCCTTGAGAGTGTAAACGTGCGAACCCGATTGCACTGGCCTATCAGACCGGATGCAAGAGTGAGAGCCTTCATTGGTTTAAATCACTCACCAAGTGTCAGAAATTGTCCTTTTTAGCCTAGACGTTTTCTGAGAATTTCTTCATGTACACAAATGCAGCGATGTTAAGCGCCCACAGACCGTAGGGAATTTACCCGCAGAAAACGGTTTTGTTACCTCAGGGGTTCCAGTGTGCGTTGCTCACTTACATTTGAACTGGACTTCAGTGCGCTAGGGACCACCGCTCTGGATTCGTTGATGTTGAAGCTAAGGAGAAAAACCAAATCGGAGGCAGCACTGTTGCCCAATTGGTGAGCAGCCTTTGAAGAGGCGAAAGTGGCGAGTCTAAGTTTTGGATAGATCACGGATGAGCTTTCAATAACGGCTTGAGGATCGAGTGAATTGGTCTTGCTGATCATGAACATGCTCATTCTCAAAGGGGCACCTTGGGCAGGGTTGTTTATAGGTCTCGATATATTCAGCGTCATCGTAGAGACCACGTATTTCGCGCTAGTGACCTAAACGAGGCTGGAGATTGGTCAGACCACGTTGCCAACGCGATAGCGAGTCAGCTCGAGCGCGTCAGTTAAATACACAGTAGAGCTGAAGCTTGGTGCAATGAATCATCGGTGAGTCTGCAGCATAAGCGTAAACGCGCAAAGAAGAGCCGTTAAGGAGCAAGGTATGTCAAAGACTAGATCGATATCCAGGTGGCCACGCAGGAAAGTCTGTTTAGCGGTATGCGGGATTGCTGTTGGCAACTTCGCATTCGCGCAGGTACCACCGCCTCCACCACGGCCGGTTGTTGACCCAAGAGGGATGTTGCCGACTGCCGCGGAGGTTCTGTATCAGCTAAGGTCACGGGTGACAGTGAAAAAGGATGAGGCTATAGCGCTCGAGCAGCTATTAACGACCAATCTTGAAAGTCAAAAACGTCTCATGCGGAGTTTCGGTCTAGACCCGAATTATGCGATTCCACCAAATTTGCAACTGTCTCGAAATGATGCGCGCGAGCTGAATGAGGCGCTTGATGATCTGATGGACGAATTGGAAGACGAAGCAGACGAAGTCTTATCCTCACGTGCGCGTTCTACCTTTAGGAATATTGTTCGTACGGCGGCCTCCTCGCGGAGAACAGCGATCAATTCTCTTAAGCGGTGAGAGTCAGTTGTCGTTCATGACACGAGTCGCACCAGACAGGTATGACGATCGTCGTGTGTGAAAGCACACCTAAAGCGGGCGGGTCCACCGAGCGTTTATCGCAGTCCGATCTATTGCAGAATGCGATCGTGTTAAATGCACGTTGGGTCGCGTGCAGGACCTGTGATGAGCTCTTTGAGCGACCTGTTCTTAAGCCTGGCGAAATCGCTCGCTGTACGAATTGCGATTCGATTATTGCGACACATAAACCCAGACAGGCGGAGCGCACACTCGCTTTGATGATTGCAAGCCTACTCGTCTATATAGTCGCCGTAATCTACCCTTTCATACGAATGGAGCGCTCCGGAATCAGCAACCAAATATCGGTTGTCGACTCGGTTGGTATTCTCTGGCAAAGCAACATGCAGTTGCTCGCCTTATTTAGTGGAACGCTGATTCTCTTGTTTCCTTTGTTAAGGGTCGCATTGCTCTGTGTTCTTGCGTCAGCGATGTTTTATGGGCGTCCTGCAGGCGGGAAATTTGCGCGAGTCGCGCGTTTAGCCCAAGTTCTTGAGCCGTGGTCTATGGCCGATATCTTTATGCTTGGGGTGATTGTTTCCCTGGTCAAAGTAGGCACTTTGGTCGAGGTTGAGCTCGGCGCTGCATTTTGGGGCATGACATCTTTAGTCATTTTTCTGACGCTTGGCACGGTCACGGCATGTCGAGACAGTACTTGGCAGTACTTGCGGGAACAGGTCTGATGCGCGCGCGAGACATGGGCATCGCAGTTTGTCAGTCATGTCAGTCGTTGATCGAAACACCCGGGACAGCGTGTCCGTTCTGCGGTGCAAAAACAGCGATACGCAAAAAAGATAATGTGCAGAAAGTGTGGGCGTTTTGGATCGCCGGCGTGCTCGCTTATATCCCCGGAAATGTATATCCAATTATGGTGACCGAGTCATTTTCCGGGGCGAAGGCCTCGACGATCGTGGAAGGCGTATCGGCTCTGCTACACCATGGTAGTTACGCAGTCGCTATTGTCGTATTTGTTGCCAGCATCGTCGTACCTGTTGCGAAGTTCGTGATCATTGCCTGGTTGGCGTTGACCGTTCAGTTTCGCTGGCAGGTAAGCGAACAACGCAGAATTGAGGCGTATGAGGTGATCGAGTTCATCGGTCGCTGGTCGATGGTCGACGTATTTGTCGTCGCAGCATTGGCCGCTTTGATTCAGGTCGGCGGGTTGATGTCAGTGAAACCGGGTATCGGTATCAATGCCTTTGCGTTGTCTGTGATGTTCACCATGTTGTCGGCGATGAGTTTCGATTCACGTGGTATTTGGGATGCTAAATCAGAATGAGTGACGAGCGACTCAAATCACCCAAGGTAGAAGTCATCGAGCGTGGAAAGATTTCACGGGTGTGGATTGTGCCAATAGTCGCTTTCGTCATCGGCGGACTGGTGGTTTGGACTCGTGTTTACAAACCAGTAAATAAATCTCGCGGCTAGAGGCGTGTTTTTCGGCACGCTCTAGTGCCCTACAGACCTGAATGCGCTGCCTTGTGACCTTCAAACTGGATTCGCGTAGTTTTTTTATCAGCGGACTGTTTCCCACAGATACCTCGCATTAGTGAGATGACTGATGTCACCCTGCCTAGCTTCGCTGCCTCTGGTTAATTACCGTCTCAAAAGACCAAAAACGGCACCCTTATTTCTCGTGATTCAAAAGCGGAATATCACCAAAAAGAAGCCGCCGCGTTGCCCTTGGGTTAGCTGAGCCGGGCAGCCGCCGTTACAGGGTAGTTCGGGACTGTATGAACCTATCCCGATTGGATTTAATTCGTGAGTCTTGGCCACCGCAGCTCTCACGTAGTAGCCGACTTCGGGTAGCAAAAAAGCGCTAGACGGTGATCCTTTAATCTGTATCCGTAACGGGACGCTACCTTCCGTTTTAGTGCGTCGAGTTCCGCATCACGAAACTCAACAACATCGCCCGTGGATAGATCGATCAAGTGGTCGTGGGGTGTCGTACGCCTTACCTCATAACGGTGCTTGGAATCGCCCAGGTCAAGCGCGTCGATGAGTCCCTGATCGACCAAGTATTTCAGATTGCGGTAAACGCAGGACAGCGAAACTGTGCTATCTAGCAGTTTAGCCCGCTGAAACACGTCCTCGGCGTGTGGGTGATCGTCCGATTGCTCAAGAACTGTGCAGATAGCTGTCCGTTGCGTGGTGACTTTGCCGCCGGCTTCTCGGATTCGCTCGATGAGTGATTGTGTTTGCGTCATAACGTTGCCCAGGCGTCCATTCTGGTCTTCCTAAAGTAAAGACGCTTTAGCTGCGCGATGCGTTCCTGTGTTCCCTACAAAGCGCCCGCGTGGGTGCATCCTGGGCGAGCGGAAACCAAGCACGGTTGCAATTGCGGCAGTATGACTTAGGCTAATTGCGAAGGTTTCGCAATTAGAAAGTGCGACGTGGGTTCAATGAAGACATGGGAACGGGCCATTGTGGCGGTCGCTTGGGGTGAAGAGGTCTTATGAGCGGAGACCGCGCCATACCAACCGATGCGCGACCAATGGCAGCTGAATCATCGAGCGCTGAGCCTGAGCGAGAACTCGCAATCAATTCGCCGCGTCCTGCGCATTCGATTGAGGACAAACGCCTTCTCGAGGATCTCTATCGGCAGTACGCGAATGAACTTCGGCGCTACCTTGGAAAAATTTTGGGTTCCGGCCCACCTGATCCTGACGATATTTGTCATGAGGCTTTCCGGCGGCTTGCGGAGGCCAAAAATCTTCGCGAGATCAAGAGCCTGAATGGGTTTCTGTGGCGCACGGCGCAGAATGCGATCGTCAGTGAACAGCGTAGGGCCGCCGTCAGGCTTAAACATACCCTCAATGTGGAGCACACTTTTTATCCAGAGAAAGGCGACGGTTTTAGTCCTGAGCGCGTCTTATTAGCAAGATCGGAGTTAGTAGCCATACAAGGTGCTTTGGAGACGATGGACGCCAAGCGACGAGAAGTATTGATCATGAGTCGTTTCGACGGTCTGTCGCTCGCCGAAATCGCTCGGCGGCTGGGTGTAGCGCGCGCCACGGTGTCAAAGCGGTTAGCTCAGGCCATGTTGGAGCTCGATGCTGCGGTCGAAGGACCAAAGGAATAAGCAGAACTTTTTATGCCTGAACTCTCGCGAGATGTCTTAGAAGCGGCCTATCAATGGCATGTGAGGTCGCTCGACAACGATCTCAGTCTCGATGAACGGGATGAGTTGCGTGCGTGGCTTGCCGCGGATGGCACACACCAAACGGCGTTTGATCGGGCGGATATGCTATGGCAGAAGCTCGATCAGGTTCCCCGCGAATCCGTCTACACGGTAACCAGTGAGCCCGTCGACACCGTTGCGCCGGCCGCAGACGTGCTGTCAGCGAAAGCACGCCCAGCGTGGCTCGGTGGTCAGCGACTGCTTGCGATAGCGGCCGGTATCGCAGCGATTGCCCTGATCTCTCTGCTCCGATTCCCAGAATCAGTGAAGCAGCTAGAGTCCATCGAATACAGAACAGCAACTGCTGAGCGTCAGGACATCGAGCTTTCTGATGGTTCGGTGATCAATCTCGGTCCAAGATCGCATGTGAACGTCGCGTTTACGGACGATGCTCGTCGTGTCTCGCTGTACTCGGGCGAGGTGTATTTCGATGTTGCTAAAGACCCGGACAAACCGTTCGAAGTTCTGGTGGGACCGATTTCAGCCACAGTTATTGGTACAGAATTCGTGGCCGAGGAGAGCGATCAAGCGAGCCAAGTATCTGTAGCCGAGGGGCGCGTAATGATTGCTCCGACTATGGCTGCGAGCGGCAAAGAGCCCCGCGAGCTAACACCGGGTGGCCAAGTTCGGGTGGATCGATCGGGTGCTCTGACCTTTTCGGAGACGGATCCCGATCTGATCGGCGCATGGCGCAACGGCACATGGGCATTTTCGAACACCCAACTGGCCGATGTCATTGCCGATGCCAATCGGTATTCCGACCAGCCAATCGAGATCCTTGATCCTCATATTGGTGCGATGACCGTCAGCCTCTCCCTGGACGCAGGGGATATCGATGCACTCCTCGACAACCTGGCGTTGGCATTCCCAATCCGGGTTTTGCGTCAATCTGATGGCGCAATCGTCATTGCAGGCCAGTACGAATAAAAAATACTGAGAAAATCGTGACGGTTTAGTAGGGCTGCGCGTCTTCCTAGATAAATGCGGTTGATAATCAATCGCGATTCTAGAGAAAACGATCAGGAGACCGACATGCCCGTCGTCGCGCAACCGCAAATAAGAAGAACAGCTTTGGCTAGCGCTGTTTCGCTCGCCTTGGCGACAGCCCCTATCTGCGTGCCAGCTCATGCTCAGGAGGGCAGAGAGGCTGTACCGATTGCAATCTCATCACGCCCGCTCGGGGAGTCTTTGGTCGAGCTCGCGCGTCAAACAGGCATAAGGATCATTGCGCCCGGGAAATTGGTCAATGGCAGACAAGCGCCTGCGCTGGACGGAAAATACACGGCCGACGATGCCCTGGACACGATTCTGCAAGGTACGAATCTGACGGTGATAACGAGCGCTGACGGCACTCTGATCTTGCAAAAAGTGGTTCAAGCTCCAGATGCCGCCAGAACGGCGGAAAGCACGCAGCGAGAGGAAGATTTAGCTGAACTTGAGGAGATCGTAGTTCGAGGCACCTTCCAGGATTCCCTGATCAACCGGTTGCCGCTGACGGAGCAGGAGTTGCCCTTCACACTGGATACGCTCAGCCGCGATGACATCACAGAACGCGCGTTCATTCGGCCCATCGACGTTCTCGACACACTCCCTAATGTCCAGATCGGGGTCGACCAATTTGGCATCGGTACACCGTTCTTCCTAGCGCGGGGCTTCAACGCGCCAATCCTCGTCAACAACCGCGTAGCCAGTGGCCTTAGGAGTGCCGGCCAGCGCGACGACGCCTTCGTGGAGCGCTACGAAGTGCTGAAAGGTCCGGCTTCAATTGCCCTTGGACCCATTGCCGGCGGAGGTGTCATCAACACGGTCACAAAGACTCCGGGCGCCGAAGACTTCATTGATCTGTCCGTCGCCGCCGACAACTTCGGCTCCTTGAGAGGCGATTTCGACCTCAATGATGCCGAGCTATTTGGGTCGGAAACCATCGGTGGCCGCCTTAGCGGCGCTATCCGAGACTTTAACTTTGATCCAGGGGAGGCCGACCGCAAAGAGCGCGCAATCCGACCGGTGATCGCATTCGATAATGGCGGAGGTACGTCTGCTCGCATCAGCTTCGCGTACCGTGAGATCGCTACAAAGCCGATTGGCTACTTCGCTCTCTTTGATGACGGAGGAATCCCGGACAACTTCGATACTGGTACGTTCTTTGGTCTGTCTACAGTCGACACTGAACTGCAAGACCAGCTATTGGACGCCCAAGTCGTGCACGAGTTTATCGACGGTCTGCAGCTCACGTTACGCGGCAGCCGACAGGTCACGGATCTTGACTATCGCGATCGAAACGGGCTCTATAACTACAACTACGACAACGGCCGTCCTGGTGTATCTCGCGACAACCCGGTGGCGAATGGCTACTCGCAAAATGGTGTGTCCGAGGAAGAGACGGACTTCCTTGATGCGCAGCTTCTATATTCCTTCGACGTAGGTGGGAAAGAACAATCAGTCGTTGTCGGCAGCAGCTATGTGGACAACGTATTTACAATTGATCGAGATTTCTTAGGCGTCATCGGACCATTTTCATACGACAATATCGATGCTCCTCGAGCGGGTCTTCCGCTTAATACAACTCCTTCCCTTACCTCAATGTCTAACGTACGCGACGAGCTATTTTCCGTATACGCGGAGGCTGTCATTCGCCCGATAGAAAGACTTACGATAGTCGGTGGCCTCCGATACGACGATCTGGAAACCTCGACTGACGTCGTTCGGCTTTTCAGTGATGGTCGCGAGCTTGAGACATTGATTTCTGCTCAGGATGACGCTGTCACGGGACGGCTCGGCGCGAGTTATGAGTTCACCCCAAGTCTCAACGTTTTCATCAGCTATGCGGAAGCCTTCGAGCCCCAAAGAGGCATCCTGGAGTCGGGGGAACCGGTCGGGGTGCAGCGATCGCGCAACTACGAGGCGGGCCTAAAGGGCGCTTTGTTCAACGAGCGGTTATCGTTCACTTTCGCCGCCTTTGAAACCACCCGATTCGACATCGCAGTTGATGCGCCGCGGACCGGTGATATCTTCGAGGAGTTCCAAGTCCTGATCGGCGAGCAGACCAATAGCGGGATCGAGCTGAGCAGCAGCTTTCAAGCCGACAATGGTTTCCGGCTCGACGTCAACTACGGTCTGCTCGATCAGACCACGGTCGAGAATCTGGACGGCGCACGTATCGCAACTTTCCCGGAACACCAGGTAAGCGTCTTCGGAACCTACACTATTCAGGCTGGGGCATTATCAGGCCTGTCCGTTGGGGGTGGCTTCCGGCACTTTGCGGAGCGGGAATCCGACCTACCAAGCTTCGATTACCCGTCGGTGACAATTGGAGACGCGAGGTTGGCTTACCCACTGACTGAAAACACGCAGGTGTCTCTCAACGTTATCAACGTCACCGACGAGCTGTACCTGGAGTCGGCAGCTGGCGGTGTAGGCAGCGTCGGTGGGCAACACGGCTTTGGCACGCCGCGGACGTTTGTACTGTCGTTCAGTATGCGTCTCTGACGATGCCCGGCAATCCTCGCCTAACGCGCAAGCGATCCTTAAGCTTGTCTGTTCTTTAGGGATAGACTCTGTGTACCTCCAAGACGCTGGCATACGAGCACTATCGGTCACTGGCAAAAGAGACGACCGCCTTTAGGGTGATCGTGGCCCGGCTTGGATGAGGTCGCCTTGAACGATTTCCGCGGCGCGGGCAGGCTTTTGCCATGTGCAACGAGAGTGGGCCGCGCGCTGTTGTCTTCGCCGCGCATTAAGGGGGGAACTAACGGGAGCCTAGTTCGGCAATGTCAGTCGAACATTAATACGGGCACCTTCACGCACCTTTGCCGGGTGATGCGGTGACGACGTAGAGGCCGTTCGCGTATGGAAGGTATTGCAACGTAGTGCCCTAACTCCCGGTGAAGCTAAAGTCGATGTGCCCGGTATGAACGCGCACACGCAGTATAGGTCTTGCGCCGTGATACGAGAGAATGGTCAGCGGTACTACAAGACGGAAGCGCTGCGGCGCGAAGGCGACCTCGCATCGGCCCTCGACGCCTACTGCCACGCACTGAATTGAGTTTAGTGAGTGATTGACATGGGCCAACCAAACGAAGCGGATCAGACGATTTCTTAAGCACTCCGCGATGGAACAACAACGAACACTTCGTCGATGAAAGCACCGACTGCGTCAAAATCTGCCAAAGCCTGGTTCGAGCAGGGAAAAGACAAATTCAAGTCCGGCGACCTGGAGGGTGCACTGGATGCCTATCGCACCTCGCTAAAGGCCAACCCTCGTGTCGCCGCAGCTTGGGTCGGGCTTGCCGAAGTGCTGGGCCGTAATCAGCAGCATCTTGAGGCGCTCGAGTGTCTCAAGCGTGGCGCCGCCGCTGAGCCTGCGAACCCGGTTGTACTTCTGCGGCTGGCGCGCTCGCTGCACTCGCTCGGTCGGATTAACGCAGCGCAGCAAGCCTATGAGCGCGCTTTGTCGATCAAGCCCGATCTGGTGTCCGCGTCACTTGGGCTCGCCGAGCTGCTCGAAGACCGCGGCGACGCTGCTACTGCTGCCGCGGTGTATCGCAAGGTGCTGTTCGCAAAACCGGGGCATGCCCAGGCCCTGAGCCAGATCGTTGGGCTTGGCGGCGAAGTAGATGTCTCCGCAGAAATGGCGGCGGCGCAGCTCGCGATGGCGGACGCGAGCGATCGCAACGCGGCATTGATCGGCTACGGTCTTGGCAAAGCGCTCGATCGCATGGGCGAGCACGACGCCGCGTTCGCTGCCTATGACACTGCCAACGCGGCGCGGCGCCGCACTGCCGGCGGCTTCGGTCGCGAGGCGTTCGATGCGCGTGTCGACTCACACATCGAAATTTTCAAGCCATCATTCTTCGCCGACCGGCAGCACTGGGGAGACGCCAGCGAGCGGCCTGCGTTCATCGTCGGCTTGCCGCGCTCGGGTACCACGCTGACCGAACAAATTCTCGGTGCCCATCCGCAATGCTACGCCGCCGGTGAGCTCGATGTGCTCACTGACATGGCGACCGGCACCCCGGATCGGCTGGGTCGGCCAGACCCGCCGTGGCCGTATACGGCGCCGGAGCTTAGGCTGATCCACACACGCGCGATTGCCCGCGATCATCTGACGCGGCTCGCTGCGCTGGCGCCCAGGGATGCTTTGCGAGTGATCGACAAGCAGCCGCTCAACTTCTGGCACTTGGGGCTGGTGGGGCTGGTGTTTCCGCAGGCGAAGATCATCCACTGCAGCCGAAATATTCGCGATGTGGGCCTGTCGATCTACGCGCAGAACTTCAATCCGCAGCAACGCTGGGCAACCGATCTCGCCGACATTGCGCACTATTGGCGCGGCTACCGAAGGCTGATGGCGCATTGGCAGGCGGCAACTGATCTCGACATTTTGGATGTGGTCTACGAAGACACGATCGCAGATCTCGAGGGCCAGTCTCGCCGCTTGCTTGAGTTTCTTGGCTTGCCGTGGGACGAGCGCGTGCTCGAGTTTCACCAGCAGGACCGCGCCGTGCAGACGCCGAGTCGCTGGCAGGTTCGACAGCCCCTGTACACAAGCAGCAAGGCGAAGTGGAAGCGTTATGAACAACATCTCGGGCCGTTGATTGAGGCGGCCGAGCGCTAGTAATCATTCAGACAAAAACCATATTTTTGTGGCCTTGAACGTCTGTTAGCGTCAGCCTGGTGTTTAGCGACCGCGGTGCTTCGGATAAGCGTCTTGTCTGGTGACAACCTTTGATTCGCCGAGTGCATTTGATGAGCGAGATTATGGTGACGGCGATCAAAGTCGACAACACGCAACATCGACTGTAGGTCACCGCCGGCGTGCTCACAGGCATCGTTGGCGTCTGGGCGTGTGTCTATGCTTTCGCAGCATTCGGCGTCGCGCGACTACAAGCACTTGGCGTGGATTTTCATGAAGCAGAAGGAACCATCTATGTCATCGGTTCTCTGCTGTTTATGGGCCTGTCTCTCTGGACGTTTGCGACACAGCATCCAAAAAATATGGCTGCGGTACTGGTTTCGATCATGTTGCTGGCGGTCGCTGCCCCTGTGATCGCTGCGGTGCTTACCTGGCGGCCCGGACTTCGCGGCCGATCTAGCGTCCCAAGACGAACACGGGGCTCCGGCTATCGCTACTGTGGGGGTTTTACGAAAGGCGTCTTTTGTAAAAAGTGGAGTAGGGCGCGCTTAGAACTTACGTCGCTTCCGATCGCCGCAGGTTGCGTCGCCCAGCCGGCGAATTGTCAAAAGTGACTGAACCTCAGTAAGCGGCATTATCGCTAGTCGATTGGTCATATCTAGCAACGGAAACGGGCGGAGTCGTTTCCCTTTGCTACGTAGTCATAGCCACTGCGCACTAGCTAGACCTATCCGATGTTCTCGACTTAGTCCGATTGCCCCCCTAGAAGTAATTCGGCAGCTTTACATGATCTCTGTTTGGACTAGCAGGGCAAAAAACGGCATCGCAAGTGGCACTAATGGTTCAAAATACATCCAAAATAAAGAAATAGAAATCTACAAAACAATAGGTTAACTATTGACTAACTAGAATTCTCCGGTATTTTATCCGGCATTATGATAGGTTTTTCGATCCAGCCGACTATACCTCGCGGCAGCTGGCCTCACCTTGAGGAGCAAGCTCTAGCACTTACAAGCACTGCAAATCGGCTAGCGGCCAGTCTTCCTGTGTCTGTCCAGCTTGGCGTAGGTGAACTGGTTCGATCAATGAATTGCTACTACTCCAATCTAATCGAGGGGCACCCTACGTTGCCTCGCGAGATAGATGATGCACTTAAGGACCGATACTCCGATGACCCGGAGCGACGCGATCTCCAGATCGAGGCCATCGCTCACATTACTGTCCAACGCATGATCGACTCGGGCGAAGCACCCAGTATCGATGCGACGTCTGCGGATTACATCAAGTGGCTTCACTTTGAGTTTTGCAGTCGAGTTCCTGATGACATGTTGGTTGCCAAGAACCCAGACACTGGTGTGGAGGTACAGGTGATACCTGGCGAGTTCAGGGAATGTGAGGTGAAGGTAGGTCGCCACCTACCGCCTGATGTAGGGGATCTAACACCGCTTATCGACCGCTTCACAGAGGATTACAGCTCTGCACAACTGCGTGGTGTAAGCGCACTATTTGCGATTCCGGCAGCCCACCATCGACTGCTATGGATTCATCCGTTTGTAGACGGCAACGGCCGAGTCGCTCGCCTTATGTCTCACGCAATGCTTCTTCAGTCCGGCCTGGGAAGCCCTTTGTGGTCGATTTCCCGGGGGCTCGCTCGTCGAGTTGATGAGTACAAGAAAATGCTGGCCGTAGCAGATCAGGCACGTCAGGGCGATCTCGACGGACGAGGAAACCTCTCTCAAGCGGCCCTGGTCAGCTTTTGCGAGTTCTTTTTTGACGCGTGTCTTGATCAGGTCAGATTTATGGAGTCGCTGCTTGATCCTGCGGAGCTCGGGCGGCGAATTAGACTCTACGCGCGCGACGAGGTTGATAGCGGAAGGCTACCTAAGGGGTCCGAAGCAATCTTAATGGAAGCGTTTACGTCAGGTGAGGTCGAGCGAGGAAAGGTTCGCGACCTTACGGGATACCAGGATCGTCGTGCGCGACAAATTCTGTCAGAACTTGTTCAGAAGGATTTACTGGTTTCAACTGGGCCGCGGCGACCGGTTAGGTTGGGTTTTCCGTTACACGTTGCCGAGCGATGGTTGCCATCGCTGTATGTCTGAGAAGCTCATGAAACGAGATAAGTTGGTGGGCCTTACAACGCCCGGCGGATGGAAGCTGTTGAACGCACGTGAACCCAGCGGGCGCCATACTGGCGGTTGTCATTCATGGGGGTATGTCGCAGCAAACGACGACGGCGATTTCGCATTTGTTAAAGCACTAGATATGCGTCTTGGGCTCGAGAAAGACGGAGATCTTCAGACCGCATTGAGGGCTCATTCAACGCGGGTTGATCAATTTCGCTATGAGTGGGACTTAGCCGAAAGGTGCACAAACGCAAGGCTTTCAGGCGTTGTACAGGCACTGGAGGAAGGCTACTTCATAGTCGAGGGAGAGCAGAATCCCGTGCCGTTTCTTGTGTTCGAGTTGGCTGAAGGGGACTTGCGTGAGCAGTCTGATCTAGAACGACGCTTTGATCTCGCTTTTAGACTACGGGTGCTCCACAAAACCGCCGTCGGTCTCGCTCAGTTGCATGGTATTCGCATAGCACTGCAGGACATGAAGCCTTCGAACATCATTGTTTTTCGAGATCACGTGACGAAGATTGCCGATTTGGGGAACGCTCATCATAGAGAGTTCGCGCGGCCTGGCGTCGATGAGCAAATTGCCGCCGACAAGTATTATGCGCCGCCTGAGCAACTCTATGGTGCGGTGCGCAGCGGTTGGGAGACACGCCGACTTGCTGCTGATCTCTACTTGTTGGGCAGCATCGCTGTTTTCCTTACAACCGGTGTAGGGATGACACAGTCTCTGAAAACACAAATTAGAGATGAGCATTGGTGGACGAATTTTAGCGATGAATACGAACAAGTGATTCCTTATTTGCGAGAGGCGATGGACGCAGTACTCGAAGAGGTCCGCGCCGAGTCCGAAGAGGAGATAGCCGACGAGGTGGTCGAGCTTATCGGATATCTATGTGATCCCGATCCTGACGAGCGAGGCCATCCTAGAAATGTAGCGGGAGCTGGCGGACGATGCGGACTCGAACGTTTTGTATCGCGGTTCGATCGAATGGCCAGCTATGCGGAGTACAGGTTGCGCCGCTCTAACTCAAGATGAGTGGATTCACTGAAGACAGTGATCGCCAGCTCATTCCACGATGGCGATTCATGCGTGACTTCGGTGATGCACCGGAAATTCATGGCGACCCTCGTCATTCTCAGTCACAGAAGATTAACCTGCAGCACTTGGACGAAAGGCTCCAGATTTGGCGAGCAGCACCAACGATTGCAACGGCGGCGGATGCGGTGGCGTGCGGTATAACCTACGACAGATCGGCTGCGGTAGTTGACCCAGCCAAATATTTGCTCGAGAACGCTGAAAGAACCCTTCCTCAGGTTGTTCGAATGGCCAGAGCTGCTCTGCACTTGCCGATCGCCAAGCGCCATATTGATGATGGACAACTTCCACTTGAATCCCCACGTGACACGCAAGCACAAGCCATAAGTGTTGTGCGAGAGCGTCGACTGCAATTACGGCGTAACCCTAGGAATGCGTTGGCCGCAATAGATATGGCGCGAGGCTATGCCATTTTGGGTCAGTCGCAGAAGGCTCTTGATTCCATCAGGCACTCACTGATCGTCGCTCCACATCACCGCCTGACGTTGCGAACTGGGTCGCGGTTCTTTATTCATTCTGGCGATCCGGAGCAAGCACACTACTTACTCTCGAAGAGCCCGAGAACCAAGCAGGATCCGTGGCTGATGGCAACGGAAATTGCAATTGCTCCTGCCGCCAATCGAACCTCACAGAACATCAAGCGTGCACGCACGTTGGTCGAGAGTAGAACGCTTCCAGATGAACAGCTCACTGAGTTGCACAGCGCGCTCGCAACACAGTTCCTCGAGGACGGACGGACCAAAGCAGCGAAACATGCTTTTGAACGAAGTCTCGTGAAACCCACTGACAATACTGTTGCTCAGGCGCATTGGGCGCGTCGGCACATACGGTCGCTTGCACTATCGGCTAGCAATATGGGAATTAACCGAGGGTTTGAGGCGAGAGCGCATGGCGCTTATGACGATAAAGATTGGCACGCGGCAAAAGTTGAAACGTCGCGCTGGCAATTGGATGAGCCGTTTTCCTGCCATCCAGCATCCTTCGGGTCATACCTGGGAGTTACGATTCTGGGTGACTACGACTTCGCTTTGCAGTGCGCAGAGATTGGTTTGATGGCAGAGCCGAGGGACGCAACCCTTCTCAATAACAAAGCCGTAGCGCACGCGTACATGAATGATATGAAGCACGCATTTGAGACCTTTCGATTGATCCCAAACGAAGATACTGAAAGTCATCCACGATATGTACACATAGCAACAGCTGGCCTACTGAACTTTCGCGCCGGGTATATTGAGGAAGGACGGGAACACTACCAACGAGCGAGCGATCTGGCACAGGGTAACGCTAAGTCGCGCGTGTTGTTGCATTGGGCCGGCGAGGAACTCCGTGTTCAATCAGCAGATGCCCCTAAACTTCGCGAACTCGCGATAGAGCTGCTTAAGAGAACGCAGGACCCTGCAGCGGAACAACTAGAGCGAGTCCTATTGTTTCCCCATCCCAGCTTGGCTCAAAAGCACGACAATCAGAAGTCCGGTAGCTTTTCCACGCTATACATAGAATCAAAGAGTCCGTAGCACTTTTGCAAACAAGACTATTCGCATGCTCTTTTGGGGTGCCTCTAAAGAACCAGACCTGAGTAAGACAATACCTATGTTTCACGGTCGACTGCGCCTAATAGCCCTTCATCTGCATTATCCAAAAATAGGTCTTCACCCATAACATACTCCCTTAATACGTCGAGCGATTTATGTCGCGACTGATCAGCCATCTTGAAGATACTCGTTCGGTTCTTGGCAGCGCTCGTTAGAAGGCCACTGCGCAGACTATGTCCTGAATACCGAATCGAATCCAGCCCAGCCTTGTGGGCGCTATCTTTGATCATCATCGCCACGGATGGCGCTGACAGCCGCGTCTCGCCAACCTTGTCGCTGCGGTACATGCGGCGGAAGAGGGCGCCGCGCTCGATCTCCGCTACCATTAGCCAGTCCCGTAATGCTTGCACCGGACAGTAGGGCGACTCCGCTTGCTTCAGAGTCGCAATGACCTGGCCTTGCCCCTCTTGATCAGTCTTCGACTGCTCGATGGTCACCTTGACGCCTTCCTCACGCTCATCGAGATTCCAAGTATTGAGTGCGACGAGTTCTGATCGTCGAAGAGCGGCGGCGTAGCCAAAGAGGAGGAGGGCGCGATCGGCTTCCCCACGATCCTGTTTCCGACGAACCGGATAAGGTCGATTGGTCTTACGTCGATGTTCGTTTATTCGAGCTGTACTTCAAGGTTGTTTATGTGTTGCTCGACGAACCCGAGGAGTGCTCGATATGGAGGACAATTCTCATTGATGGTCCGGAGACATTGCTTGGTGTAGTCAATTCCGATGAGGTTTTGATTAGGAGCGTCCAAATCATCTCGCCTTGGCATATGAATGGCACCGAGGCCTGGGGAATTCACGTCCTTAAGGCCATATACCGGAGCGTTGAACACCGCACGGACTCTAGCGAGCAAGTCGCTTGGGTTTATGAGACGACAAATGGTGAGCGCCTCCTTCAGTCGTCCCTCGCAGAAACCGAAAACGATCTCCTATCGGTTCAGGAAATGGCGCGGTTCGCGGTCCTTGGTGGGTGACTGGCGCTTGGGGGTAAGGTTTCGTAACGTTGATGCGATGTCCCGCATCAATGATCGAATAAGAAACGACAAAAGCGCGAGGCGTGCGTGCCTGCTCGAGCTTTTGGAGAGCTTGAAGGAGGCTGAGCAAATGCTCGCGGTCATCGACAGTTGGGCGCTCTCAACCTCTGACGCGAAGGGCCTGTTGAAGGGTGACAGCGCAGTGGTCTGGCCCCGAGATATCGGACCAGTTGATTAAGTCCCTAAGGACCGGTTTTCGTATTCTACTGGACTGAGATAGCCCAGGTAAGAGTGAGAGCGTTTTCGGTTATAAAAGCGCTCGATGTAATCGAAGATATCGGCTTTAGCATCCTCCCGGGTTTTGTACTTTGTTCGTCGTGTTCGTTCTCGTTTGAGTGAGGCG
>JBCCNK010000033.1:0-19960 GCA_039025875.1 Pseudomonadota bacterium | reverse complement strand
GCAGCCAAGCGTGCCGGACACGGCTGTGACCGTCGTTCTGCGCAAGCCGCACGAGCCGCGCAGCGAGGGGGGCACGATGGTTTCGATGCACGCCGGCGCCGGCGAAGCGCTCGGCTGGACCGACTTCACCGACGGCGCCGCCGGGCACCGGGCGATCTACTGGATGCACCACCTGCACAAGGGCACCTGGGGCGGCAAGCTGGCCGGAGAAGGGGGCAAGCTCGCCACGAGGTTCTTGTGGCTCACAACAGCCCTCGTGGCGGCGTCGTTAGCAGCATCGGGCTGCGTGAGCTGGTCGATGGGTCGATACGCGAAACCCGAGGCCAATCGCGCGACGTGAACGCAGCGGCATTCCGTCGATGTAGCCCGCCTCACGCGATCGACTGCGGGTCGGCGAATGAAGGCCCCGCAGCCGTCGAACAGGCACCGACGAAAGAAGAGCCGTCGTCGAACGCCCTGCCCTAACGAAGACGAGGGCGGCTGCGTTTCGTAGCTGCTTTCATTCGTTGGCGGGCCTTTTGCACGCCGTGGACGGGCGATCCGGTAAGGAGCCGCGGCCACGCGGGCCGCAACTTGCCACTCCACCCCGCACAGAGCCAACAGACATCTTTGCCGAGGCGATCGCTCATCAAAAGAGAGTCGAGCTGACAGGATTTGAACCTTCGACCTCTGTGTTCCGAACGCAGGAGGCCATTCCTTGCTGCAATTGGTAAACCTATTCTGGCGTTGGCCTTACGGCGACCAGGAACAGGGGCGAATTAGATCTGATCGATCCAAAGTTGGGTAGTTGGAACAAATGTTGGGTATGGATTAGGTATCGTTGTACTATGCACCCGTGAGCCTCATAACTTTGAGGTCGTCGGGAGGGGGCACTCCGGGTCGTCAAGTTCTACGCATCCGTCGCTTGACAATAATCACAAATGCTAAGAACGACACTACAAATAGATTTACTCCGATGAACACTGAAGTCTGCCTATTGCCCGTGAGTGGCATTCTTAGCATTGCTTTAGCTCGATCAGTCGCGTCGTTTAGCACATCTTGTGGATCTTCGCTTCGCCTGGGGTGATATTCGTAGATCACCCCTCGTATGTGATCGTAAATTATACCACGTTTTGGCGGCGGCACGTCAAAAAGAGACTCCAAGGCCTTCCCAACAGAGATTTTCCGAACGAGATTTTTTTCTATGTATCGTATTTTTCCAGCCAGTTCGGCTGATGTGTTATCGCCGTTGTAGCGGGTTGCTTCCTGCTTGTGCGGCAACCAAAGGGCGTCACCATATTCTCTGAAATCTTTATTTCGGTAATCCACCATCAGTGAGCCATCTGGATAGTACTGAACTCTCCGCAAGCACACGCCACGGTCTGGATCAATCCAGATCTCGTCGCAGCCGGCGTCCTCCAGCACGGTGCATTCAACCCCGTCAACGCGTTCACGCGCTGGGCGCACGCTGTATTTGCTGACGCGACGCTCGACAGATTCGGGCAAGCCAAACGGAAATGCGTCAAAGTGCGTCGCCCCTCCCATGGACTTGGCTATCGCGGGGGTATGAAACGGATGTTTGTCGAAGATGTTGACAAACAATCCATTTGTGTAATAGCTGCGTTCGATCAAGTTGGGGTGCATGTCAGCAGAAATCTGTATAGTCCCTGCGATTCGGTGCATACAGACGTTGTCCCGCCACACGCACCATGTGGTTTTTTTCGATTCGATATTGCTTTGTCGCACCATCAGCCAGTTACCGCGTTTCGCTGAAATGACCTCCGTATTCTTCATGTTTTCAGAGAACCCCTTGGGGAGATACTTGTAATCCCTTAAGTGGGTGTACTCGATTGCCCAGGCATTGTTCGACATAAATCTACTGTTTTGCTCTGTTATCGCGGCAAGCAAGCGATCTATTTCTTGTCCGCGTGCCGCCTCAACTCCCCCCCATTGCCAAAGCAAGCACGCACAGAAGCACAGCCAACGACAGCCTGCGTTTTTTTTTGATTCGACGCGTTCGGTGGTTCTAGCCGTGTGTTGCATCACTTTGCTCCAGTGCGCAGGTTGCGGCAAGGTGCCCGGGAGTTGTCGGGGGGGTATCAACAGAAGCTCTTCAGGACACAGAACGGGGAATAACGCCATGCAAGTTGCAGATGGCTCGCACGGCATGGCTCAGCGGTAATTGTAAGAACCAATCCGCACGGAGCGCAGCCTCAAATTCTGGAAGGGCGCTAGCTAGGAAGAGCACGACTTTCCTCAAAAGGCTCTCGGGGATTCGCGACTTACAGGGGCGGTAAGACATCCATTCTAGATGATGTCCTGTGCAGATTACCCTAACCAGATCTCGATGCTTATGCAGAACGGCTTCGTTCTTCGTAGTAATATACTTACCCCATTTGGCGTCCCAGGTGCCATTGGGGGAAAGTGCTTTAGCCAGTAGGGAGGTGCGTTCGACGAGCGTTCGATCAAGCTTTGCAACAATTTTCGAGCTCAGGGCTTGCTTACCTTCTCTTCCCAGGCGATGTAGCAATGTCATCGCATAGGGCACATGTGTTCCGTAGCATGCGCCTTGTCCCGGCACTTTCGACATCAGCCAATCGGCCAGCATGTCAAAATCGACCCACTCGCCGAAGCGATTTTTCCATCGGTGGCTGGCAAGATACATTCCGAGGCTGATCGCGCTCCACTCACACTCGATATCTCTGTGCACCCTGCGGGCTGAGTCCTGTATCAGGTTAACCAGCCGCGCGTCGCCGCGATCCTTGACCCGAAGCTCTAAGGAAGACGGTACGCCGAGCTCCGCCATTACCTGCTCGTAGGCTCCGGGATGAGCCGATTTCCACTCGGTTCCGTAGCCAAGATCCTTGGTCGTCAAGACCCGGACACCGAACTCTGAGAGGGTGAGCAATGGCTTGCCAACGGGATCGACGAGCCTCCTATAAGCATCATTGTCGCGAAGAGCGTCAAAGGCGGATTGGCACCAGCCTGACTCTTCAACGATCGGATTTACGAAATTGAGAGACGGAAAGCGTGCCTCTTTTCCCCATAAACGCAATCCGTGATATAGGTACGCTATCGGATATTTATGCAGCTTTGGCTCGGGGCAAACCAACCGCAGCAGGTTATCCACGTTGGACTCGGAAAGAACTGGGGTTGCCAGCGGAATAGGGTCAATCGAAGCCGGCTTTTCCCGAACTTCGATGGCCGATGCACACCGATCCAGCTTGTGTCGACTTCCTTTCAGGCATCCGCACACACCGATAGCGCCAGCTTGAGTCGCCAGACACAAAAAACCTCTCCTGCTTGGCCGGCATGCGAGACTGGCAGTCAACTAGCTACCTTGTCGATCAGGGAGTTTGGCACCACATAAGCGGCAACTGCTAAAGCTGCAAAAAGCACAGCCCCGCCCCAGGCTAGCCTTGGAAGCCAAAGCAAAAATCGGCTGGTTGTCTGGGCAGCACGGGATGGATCTGTCACGACCAATGCGTAACCCGACATATTGCGAGCTATCTGCTGCTTCTCATAACGCCCCAGCAGGCCGTTCGTTGTATCCACTCCTACATAACCCTTGTCAGAATATGGGTCCGGTCCGTAGATCACCGTGAAATGACTCCAAGAAGATTGATCTTGAGCACCACCGTCGGTATCGCCTAGATGAAGAATCAGTGGCATCGGCGCCAGTGCAATATCATCCGGCGATAAATTCTTGCGGACCTCACACCGCACGCCGTGTTTTTCGAGGCAGGCCCGCAGATCCTGCAGCGTCGATCCATGATCGTTAATCGGGATCGAATCGACTATCTCTTGATAGGAACAGCTTACTCCTATCCCATAAAGCAATGAATATACTGCATTTGGACCGCAGAGCGGTCCAGCTTGGAAACTGGCCTCAAACCGAAGGCGTGGCGGCGTATCAAGGCCTTCTGGGATGACGTGGACGATTGTTTCCGGCTGCGTTTTGTCTCTTACAGGGACTGCTAGGCAAGCGTCTTTACAACAAAACGCAAGCGCGATCCCCGATAACGCAGAAGAAAAAAGTCTGGCCGGCATTGGGTTATTGAGTTTGGCAGGCTCGCAAACTGCGATGTGTTGGCTAGCTGAAAAAGGGATGGAAAGCGGATGCAATCCGTAGAATAGCCCGTCTATTCTCCTCTACGCAGCCGAATAATTTGTTCACGTGAGCTGAAAATGGAGAAGCGTCGCGCGTGAATCGAACGAAGGCGGAGAAGAAGGATATCTCACGTATCTACAGGCCGCTGTTGACATGCTGTCGACAGATCCTCAACTGCGTTGAACAACTGCGCTAACGCATTGAATACTCATGAGAAACGAACAGCCAAATTATTGGCTGTATTCATATTGCCCTACCGCATGATCCAAAAACCACGATTTGTCCGGATGAACAATGTGTTTATACCGAGAAGGCAGTATATTTTTCCAAGCTCAACTACTAAGGAATGAATGCTGCGATCACCTAACCGTCAAGGCAAGACCCTTCCCCAAAGACCGAGTAGTTACCACCGCAAGAGCATTCAGTAGATTCGAGCGGGGTCAATGCGCGATCAGCCGTATTGGCTTCCCATTCAACACCACTCGATCCCAGGAAATGTGGTCCACCACAAGCAAGGTGACTACCATAGTCTGGAGTCTTGCAGCTGGCACCGTAAACCATACTTGCCTCTTGGGCTGAAGCCAACTGCCCTAGGCAGCAGCCACCAGCTTGGTATGCGACCGCCGCAGCTGCGAGATTAGCCCCAAGGAATGTGGATACCATTAGCAGTTTTTCTCGAATCTTCATTGAACACCTACATTCCTAGTAGAAGGGTTGCGAAAAAAGAAAACTTAGATTAGCGGCAGCCGTGGTATTCAGCAACCTTGCCGTAAGCAAAATGGTAGTAAAAGTCGGCCGTTGCGGAAGCCCAGCCGGTTCCTTGGATGATCCGGACGACGATCTGCCGCAGTGTCTCGGTGTCCATCTTCTTGGAGGGATAGCGGCTGTGCGAACCCGTGCCGTAGCTTTTCACCCTTCCCATGTAACGTGCGATAGGTCAGTGTTTTTGGGCGACGGCGTGGTCGAGACAATCGATCTCCGAGAGGTCTGATGATAAGCGAGACGAAGAAGCAAGCCCTCGATGCGTCCCGAACGCATGAAGTCGTCCTTTGCCAACAGTTGTAAACGCATTTAGCAAGTGGTTAACGGCCATCGAGCTTAGAGCCGTATTGAACGCAATCGGTCTGTACGGGCCATTATGATTGCTCGTTGGGCATGTGTTGCGCGTTGGCCGAGAACGCAGTGTGGACGGCAGAGCGATGGGCGGCGCAGCCATTCTTCAGCCTGCAGGTAGCCGCAGACCGCTCAACACCCACACGAACACACTACCGGAAAGCACCAAGCCTGCAATCGATGCCACTTCGTGGTAGTTGCTTCCACGAGGTGCCAAAACGTATCCTGACGCCTGGGACGCCATGCGCCCCTCCTCGAACCACCCCAAAAACTCATTGGTTGGATCAACTACTGCGAACCCTTTTAATGGATCGTAAGCTACGATCACGGTGAAAAAACCGTGCTCGGCGGCAATTCCGGCATCGCCATGCAATATAAAAGGTTTTCTTACACGACGCAGCTCACTTGGTTTGACAAACCTTACCACCCCGCGGATTTGTAGCTCCTCCGAAACTTTGTGCAACTGTTCGATTGAGCTTCCATTCGGGCCAATCTCAACTCGGCTGTTCACATCATCAACAGTCACATCGCACCCCAAAAGACGCAGCCAGACGTACAGCGACATGCGTCCGCAGTCTCCTGGAGATCGGTATGCTGGCATCCAATCACCTAACGCAGACGATTGTGCATTATCTTTATTTCGTTCCGCAAAACGCAAATCCTGGTTTGTCGCCATTAATGGCCTAGCAGGCAATGTTACGCCAAGAACAGCCAGTGCCAACAAGCCTATAAGCCTTAAAACAATTCTCCCTCGTGTGCACTCCACAATCACCCCCACCTGGTAACGTATCGCCACAATAACAAAGCTCCCAGTGCTCCGATTAGCATGATATTTCCGACAAGAAGAAGCCTGCTCCGTGATGAAGACTCTTCTCGCAATAATTCTTGCGCCTCAGGCAAAACGTCGCTAAATGGGTCTGCTCCAGGTTGCATCACTACATACGAGAGATCGCGAATCTGATCGTATACACGAAAACCCGGGTCGAGCTTCAGCTCAAAAGCACTATCTTCAACAGAATTGAAGGCGACATCAGTCAGCTTGTAAGTAATGGTATTTCGCTTGACTCCCCACAATTCCTTCGGTCCGTCTGGATATTTGCCGTAGTTTGTCACGACTGCGATACTCGGGAGCAAAACCCCCCATCTGTCACTGTATTCGTAAAAATTTACTTCGCATTGCAGAGGCTTCCCCTCACCAACCCAATACACCCTTTTTACAATCGGAAGCCCTTCTGTATCTTCCATATAAATCTCATCTACACCCTCTCTTTCCAATTTCCAGCAGCGTATTCCGCGCACTTGTACAGGGTCTGGCGCTAAGTCATATGCGCCGGTGTTCTTTTCAATAGCGCCAGGCAGGTATGGACGCGAAAAAACCCATTCATTGCCGGCCGCGTTTGTAAGCTCCTCTAGCGAAATCCCGTGGGTCTCCGCTACCAACTCGTATATATTAATTCCCAGCGCTTGCGTGTAATGCCACGCACCACATACATTTGATGTATTGCTTGCAGCCTGGACAAACGCAATCGTGTTCGAATAATGACAGTCAACTGACTTAATACTATCAGATATATGAATTCGACGGTCCGTTCCAATGTCGTCCATCGGTGCAAGGAGCTGCTCCGATGCGTACCAGCGCCCTCCTTTACGGGCATTTCGGTAAGCCGCTGGCTTTTGCCCTCCCGACTCGTGATGCTCGTCAACGGAAGTAATTTCAAATGAAATTGAGAAGCTTTCGTGATTACGCACTAACTGCCGCTCTCGCTCTCTCATCGATTCGATGACGGCTTCAAGGCTTGGGATTGCACTAGCCACCCTGACTACTCCAGCGGATAACAGTACAGTCACAGCTGTCGAAATTACCCTGCACAGCGGCGTATCTACATGCATTTTTTATCTCTCTGAATCCGTTGCAATTCATAACCCGTTGGTTGAAGCGGGAGCACTGGGAAAGCATTATGCTCATGGATTCACATGACTGGAAAAGAAGTTACGATTAACTATCTTATATACTAATATTTGGCGATTGGTCTTCCCTGATACGAATACGCTAACGCACGCTGCTGTCGAGCGGTCCCAGCCTCATCCACCAGCCGCCTGGGCGGCTGGTGGCAGCCGCCCAGGCAAACAGCAAGTAAACGCCGGGCAGAACAACCAGCAACTGCACATCAGCGGTGCTGCTAGCCGCCCCTGTGAAAGCCTTCCAGGGCTCTGCACTTACGCACCGTCGCATCGCTTCCTAGATACATCGCTGTAGTAGCAAGCAATTCCAGGAGCGCTATTTTTGCTGGTCCCCTTGTAGCCTGATGCAGATGGCAGCAATCTCCCCCAGTTGTAGTTGTAGCCACACGAACAACACACTCGCTTACTCATCCCCAATCTCGCACAAGCCGTCCCCATCACTTCCTGGGCTTCAGGGGCAGAAACAGATGCGCCAACGGGAGTAAGCAATTCCACAGCAAAATTTGCGCTAGATATGCATGTGATAAAACTAAGCACAACTATAGCACGATCAATCACGACTAGCCCTCCGGTTCAAAAGAAAAAGAGCGACGGCCTTTCGGCGCATCGACCCACCTTGGGTCATCCGAGTACACGCCAGACTTCCACAAACGCACCCAAGATTGATACGGATCTTCGCCACGCAGTGAACACAACGCCCGTGCGGCGTAGCTTACAGGAAGCAAAGTCTTAAAGGATCGGTCTTCGTGTGGCGGCAACTCCCGCAAATACTCCCCGACTGCCAAGATTGCATCATTGATAACACTCGGATGCGGACGCACTTCCCTGGGTGCAAGAGTTATCCATTCTAGGTGGTGCCCGGTAATGTTGAGCATGTCCAGCGCATTACCGCCGTACAAGCCGGATGCAACCGAAGAGCCTGGCCAGTTCTCATCCCAGCCGCCACTCGACAATTGCGTCCTTTCTAACACCCGAGATACTGCGCTGAGATAGTTCGCACACTTGACTGCAATATCATCACTGATGGTTGGCTCGACACTGTTTTTATACAGCGTTAAAGCAACTGCATACGGGACGTGCGTACCGCCACACGCGCCGTCGCCAAACGGAATGCCCACAAGCTTTGATGCAATCTTATCAAAGCTGTGCATCTGCCCGAATCGATCATGCCATTGTTGATTGCCGGGAATCCATAGAGCGAATGCAGTTGCAATAAACTCCGCTTCGTCGTCGTTTGAGTGCCTCATCACAAGATTGGCGATTATATCTTTGACTGTAGCCAACTTCCCACCGCTACAACGGACATCCGCCTCCCCAGCCACTCCAGCTAGCCCTAGCACGGCGGCAAGCTGCCCAGTGTGGTATTCTGCCCGCGTTGACCCCCTTGCGTCACGCGAATCACTCTGCACTACGTGTACGCCGTATGCGGAAGGCAACAGAAAAGGGGTGCCCTCTTTGTAAGTGCGGGCTCTGCAAAGATCATCATCCAGCAGTGTCTCAAGTATATAGTCCCCAGTCCTCTCGGTCGCGACCATAGATGATGAGAAATTGGCCGCTCTTCCCCACAGCCGCAGCTCATGAACCAATAGTGGTACTGTTGCAGGCTCAAAGCAAGGCAAAGAATCGCTTAGCACAGCGGCAAGAATGCTATCACTAACGCGAATGCGTGGATCGCTGTGCGGCACGATTGAAAGTGGAAAAGCCCGGATCACGGCAGGCGTCAATACCGACTCGCCCAACGCAACCCGCCTTGCTGGTGCTACTTTATCGGAACTTCTTCGCAAGCTCAACCAGAAGACAGCTGCCGCAGCGACTACCATCGCTACGATAGATATCGCACTTGTTTGCCTGCTTTCGCGTGCCACCAATCTTAGAGCCTTACTATGAAATCTACATATGTTATCACATGTGCTACAGGCATACTTTACAAAGTCAACCCAAAAACTCGTTGGCTTCTTGTGAAAAGCTCCCGCGGTTTTGCAGCCACCAATCGGATTTCATCAGTAAACTTAAGTCATTTATTGCATAGCTTTCAGGACGCTGAAGGCGGCCCCAAGGCGCATTTTTTTAGAGGCAGTACCGTGCTGAAACCATAAAGGCGTTGAGGGCTTTCGTTCGCAGGGCGGCTTCGGTTCTCTGATTGGGCAGCTTCCAATTAGGACTTGGTTGCAGAAGGCGGCTATCGCTCCATTCATGGCCATCTCGACAGGGCTGCGGCGACAGCAAGCTAGGCCTTTCTTCTCATGTTCGACGGTCGATTGCGCGGATCTTCCGCAACGCCCCCTCACGGCAACCGTGGCACCAGCAGCGCCGTCGCCAAAGAAATCAACTCCAAGATCATAACCATCAAGCGACGCGGCGAAGGCTGCAGGAACTGCAAAACCACAAAAAAGCCATCCACTCCCACAGCGTTGGCTCTAGCTTTACTAGTGATGATACCCCCGGAGGCACCGGATCTCTGCTTGCTCGCGCTGGCGGCCATCATTCGCTCTATCTAGTGCAAGGCACTCCGCCTGGGCGCGATCTAAACGGTTATGCGAGTTTGTTCAGCAATTACCATCCTAGAAAAACCAACATTCACACTAGAAGTCAAAGGAGGGACTTCACTCCCTCCCTTTGAAGCGAGTAACTGTAGATTTAAGGACGCTGTAGGTGAGCGGACTGCTACGTTGCAGCACCTCTTCAATAGCTTCGCGGCGAACAGAGAAATAGCTTACATCATTCGCCGACCTCATGTGGCTAGTTGCCCCACACGCAAAAGCAGCGCTGAACCAAAAGGTTGCCTGAGTCAATGGCTGTAAAGCCGTGCTGTGGAAATCTTCATTGTAGTCAATGCCGGCAGGCCCTGTTATTTCTCCTACAATAGCGTCGCTTTTTGGAAATCCTAGATCACGTGGGTCATACGCGGCATGGAACGCAAGCCCTCGGCTTTCTGGGCCTGCCTCAAGATTGCCAGCATTAATTGACCAGAGAATGTATTTGAGATCTTGCCCCCAGTCGACACTACTTCCCAGCAAATGCTTTGCCCCATTCAATGGCCCCCCTATCCCTTCATTGAAGTAACTCAAGCTATGCGGATAAATCCATAGGCTGCTAGCTGCAAACCAAGCAAGTAGCATAAAAGGGGCAATGAACGAGAGCATGCTGATTGGGCGGAAAATTGAACTTCCCGAAGCCTGAGCGTTTTCAGGCAGATAATCAACTAAAAACTTGGAAAATTGTGATAACCCCCTGCTTGATGCCACCGCAAGCCAAATGAAAGAGTACGGCAAGGCTGGCAGCACATAGCGGAAATGCTCGCTGAAGCCAGCCTTTGAACTGACTACGCAAAGCACTACAACCGCAGGTGTTAGCAGGGTTAGCGTGTCGCGTGACGGAACCCTCCCAGCCCTCGATTTGGGTTTTATCCACCGCGAGACTAGGCAGTAAACGCCTAATCCCCAGAGCCCAAGCGGCGTTTTAATGAGCCCAGCATAGAGGTAGTACCACCACCACCCGCGGTCGCGCCACTCGCCACGAAGGTAGGAACGGCGCCCATAGCTCTCAAAATCCTTCTGCTGAATATCGATTCCGAGTAGGTAGTTTTTTGGGAAGGGCACCGACAAGGGCGACAGATCTGTGTTACTGAAGCGATTGGCTGTCTGAGGGTCAGCTGCTTCGTCGTCTTCCAGGTTGCCCGTGAAGAGCTGGCTGACGAATTGGTAGTCCCCCAGCGGTTGGAAGTTACCTTCAAACCCGTAGCCTAGATTGACGACGTAGAGCCCGATCGCCATCCGCAATACGAGCATCCCCGCTTCTCGTACCCACATGCGGGCAGTCATCGACGCCCGATCTTGCCAGCGGTAGATGATCCACAATAGCGGCCAGAGTGGATAAAAGATGATGAGCGTTGTTTTGGCCAATTCCGCTAAACCCAGGACGATGCCAGTCAAGGCGGCTTGCGTCCAGGTTGGTTTCTTAAGCCAGCGCCAAAAAGTGTAGCAGGCGGCAAGCCCTAGAGCTGTCGCATGCGCATCAGCTGTGAAGAGTGAGGCATGTGCTAGAATATTCGGCTCAAAGCACCATATGAAACAGGCGATTAAGCCGGCCTGTCGACCGTAAAGGTCACGTCCCCAGAGGTAGCAGACAATCGCCCCGAGCCAGCTGAACGGCATGCAAGCCCATCGAGCAATCGTGGACAGAAAGAAGGTCCGTTCTCCGTTTGCGGCAACGAAGTCTTCGCCCATGCCGAACACAGGCCGCGCACCTGGACCTTCGTAGAATCCTGACCAATCCTCTTCGTAGCCAACCGCCATGACCGGCAGCGCTGCAACCATTCGGACCAATGGTGGGTTCACCCGGTACAGTTCGAATCGCCCAAACTTCCAGTGGCTTAATCCTGCAACCAGATGCCCGGGCTCGTTGAGCGTTGGGCTATGGACGTACGCAGAGTACATCAGCAGAGCCGAGTGCACCGCGAGCATCGTAGCGATCAAACGCCATGCAATCTTGGGGCAATCGACCGCCTGTCCTAGCCGCTGAAAACTACGAGCAAGAGATTGCATTCTGGGCGATTCGCTTTTGTCTCGTCCCGTTTTAGTCGCGCAATTTATACCGGAAAATGCACCAAAGCGCACGGAATCCATCGCGAACACCATTTTTTTCCCTCGGCGTAAGTCCGAGGAGTGTAAGAGGCAGATATTTCAGCGAACCTAGCCTTCATTCGGGCAAGCTTTGCGGTGATTTCAGGCTCAACCCCGAAACGTCTTTCGCGAATCTTGATCTCATCTAGAAGTTCTCGGCGAAATGCTTTGTGGCCTGTCTCAACGTCGCTTAGTGACAGCGCTGTGGCACAGTTGGAGAGCCAAGTCAATACGCCGTTCGCGATACGTCGGACGATTGGTGCCGCGGCGACTTGCATACTGGCAAAGCGGCTGCCGTAACACACGTCCGCCTTGCCGGTGAGGATTGGCTCAACCAGCGAAGGTATCGCTTCCGGGGCGTACTCGAAATCCGCGTCTTGAATGACCACCACGCAGCCCGTAGACTGTTGGAGGCCGGTGCGGATCGCGGCCCCCTTGCCACGGTTGGTCGGATGCGTGAGCAGCACAAACCGTGGGTCGTTGATCTTACCGAGGCCCAGGTTGCGATCGGAGCCATCGTCGACGGCGATGACCTGCGAGACGATCGACTGCGCCAACAATCGATCAACGACCTGACCTACCGTCTTCGCTTCGTTGTAGACCGGTACGATCACCGACACATCACAGCCGTATGCGCTACTGCCTTCTAGTTCGTTCTTCATTCGGCTAGTGGGCCAGGCGGCTCTTTCAGGCCACCGATGCGCGGCAGTTCACGTGAGGCGGAGACAACAACACCATCCTGAAGCTGGATTTCTACCGGGGCCTGGACAAACCACTCCGGGGCCTGGACAAACCACTCGCGATTGTCGGTCAACCGAGCATGCCCCTTGTAGGAAGCAGCCAAAGGCCCGTAGGGCGGCATCTCTACAAGCAGCACACGCTGGTGAGCGGAGAACTCCTCGTAAAGTGGCATAGCTTCGTGGCATTTAGAGCAGTCGTGGTGATAGAGCACAACGATCCACTTGCCTTGATCCAGTCGAAACCTAGGCGAGAGGTGCGGCCCGAGTGGAAACGGTTTGCCGATCCATTTTTCTGGCTCCAGGATTACCAGGCCAGAAGACTCGGCTAGAAGATCTTGCCCAGTATTCTGTGTCGGGCTGAGCAGCGGCAGCGCGCACGCGGTGGCGGCTACGCCGTAACCGGTGAGCAGCCATTTGAGCCGTGTCGATACCTCAAACTGCTTCGGTCGCCAAAAAGCCAGCATCGCCAACACGATCAAATCGAGTGCAAACGTAACCCACGGATTGATCCGAAGCAGCCGCATGACTCATGCCCGGACACTGCCCGGTAGAATGAGAACGCTGCAAATGCGATAAAGAGAAGATGCGTTGCTTGCTTCGCAGTTCGTCGCCACCGACCGGAGAGCAGCCAAGTCGCAACTGCCAACTCGATCTGCGCGACAAGGGCGGTGAGCTATTTCGGCAGTTCATAAGCGGCTTCGAGCACAGCCGATTCGGCGGGCGAGAACGATTTGAGCAAGGCGGTGGCTATCAGTAGAAAAGCGACGCAGCTGGGGATCAGGGCAGCCGATTGCTCGCGTATCCAAGCCCTGTTCGATCTGGACGAAACGGTCAGCAAACCAATCACCGATGTATCCGTATTGCGAATTCTAGATACGTGTCCGCCAGTTATATAGGCGCAACCCGAGTGCCCCCCCACAGCCATTGCCAACAGAGCAACCTGAATGGCCGCTTGGTCGTCGGTCACTGGGGGGCCGTTCACCAGTCGCAGCATCGGAGTGAGAGCGACGACCACCCAGCACATAAACTCCAATACCGGGCGATATCTCGCGAAAGGCAACGCGGTCGGACGGCGGCAACCCGTTGCCTGCTGGATCGCTTTCTTCGGCTGGGTTGATCTCTTGCTCTGATCCGCTAGCTTGCTTCACTTTGCTTGCTCCAACAACCACCCCCAAAGCTGGCTGGAAGAAACAACCTCCCGGCAAATAAAATGCCCTCCGCTCGGCAGCAGGCTGAGCTTTGGAGAGCCACCTGCCTCACGAAGTGCCTTGGCCATTGCCTTGCTTTCGACAACCGATACGACCTGATCTTGTTCTCCGTGGAACATCCAGCTCGGGGTCTCGGCTGCTCGTTCGGCGAGGGCTGTATCGCCACCGCCTGCGATTGCCACGATCGCCGCGAATCGGTCTGGGTCTGATGCAGCCACGCTCCAGACACCATAAGAACCCATGCTATAACCGATCAACGAGACCCGCTTTGGGTCAATTCGATAGCTGTCGGCGATCCGGTCGACAAAGTGCAACACGTCGTCCGCCTGCCAGTAGTGGCCTTCGAGACATTGCGGCGCTGCAACCACAGCGTCTAGGGGGATCTGCTCAGGAATCACAGAGAAAACGCTGTATTTATGCCGCAAGCGGCTCGGATCGTGTCCGCGCTCACCCGAACCATGAAGGAAAATAACTAATGGCCACTCTTCCCGAGTTGAGTAATCCTCGGGCAGGTAAATTACCCCTTCGCGGGCGATTGTCCGAGCTTCCGAGCCGTTGTGGCATTGAAATATACCGACTGCACCAGGCCTAGCCGCGTTGAGCCAGCGGGTGACGCCAGGATAGGCAAGCTGTGCAACGAGTGCGGTGCCAGCCATTGCTAATCCGGTGGTCAAAATCCGCTCAGTAGTCTTATTCGCATCGACCACTTTGTCGCCTGCAGTCAGTTGTAGAGCTTAGCCGAGATGCTTCACAAGAGATGGAAGAGTTGGTACTCTGCCAAAGAGCACGTAGAGGTGTCACGAATAGATCCCCCCTTGGCCTAGACGGATGTCGCCGCCGTTGTAACGCTTGATGATATTACGTATCAAGCGCCGTGTATCCAGATAGTGTAAGCGAAGCTTTGGCATGAATCAGCGCCGAAGGCACGATTGCGGTAACCGTCACGGGTTCGCCTGGCTAGAGGTTCTGCTCGCGCTCGCAATCGTGATACTGCTCGTCCAGCTGGTACCAAGTCAGTCTCGTTTCCTTCTTAACTGGTCGCTCTACAGTATCAACCCTCTGAACTGGTCGCAGACGACTTGGCTCGTCGTCAATGTTCTGGCCATCGTCGCGCTTGCTTTGGCAGCCTCTTGGGCATCAATCAAGGAGCAAGCCAAGCAGCATTTTGACCGCCGCCGCAACGAGCACCGACATCGCCGCCAAAATGAGAAGGCGACAACAAAGCAACGGGAGCTTGCAGAAGAACGAGCCCTTTACGAGCGCATGCACGAAGCACGCAAGCGTCGAGATTTTTGACACCCCACTCTTTACACGGCAACCGGGAAGAGGCCGCCCGATGATGCTTCAACATCAGCAGAGCGAAGATACCCTTTGTAGTTCCACACCGCACCGAAATGGCGTCTCGTTGATCGAGTTGCTGGTTGTTGTCGCCATTATTGGTCTGTTAGTTCAGCTGTTATTGCCTGCAGTACGCAACTCGCGGGAAGCGGCTCGCAAAATAACCTGCAGCAACAACATGCGGCAGATCGGTCTTGCGCTAAACGCGCATCTGACGATCCACGGTCACACGCCATACCAGCAGGTCAACCGAGAAGCGGGCGGGGGTCGAGGGATGTTTAACAGCCTGGTTTTCTTGCTACCGAGCCTAGAAGAGCAAACCCTGTATGATCGGATCGATTTCAGCCAACACGCGCCTTACTCGACCTTCGCAGAAGAGATAAATCACTCCGACGGGCGGCACGCCAAAATTGCGGGTACGCAGGTCGCGTCCTTTTTATGCCCGCTCGACCCGCCGGGTAACAAGGCGTGGCTCGATAACGGCGTCGTCGCTGCCAATAACAGCTACGTGGGCAATGTCGGCTGGCCTTACCACTCATCGGGAGTACATGGGGAAACGGGGGCCACCGAGGAGCAGCACGCTCTGCCCAACGGCTTTCTATCGGTTCAGATCCTCCGTCCGTCCGACAAGATGCCCGAACAGAACTTCAACGGTGAGTGGAGGGACATCGATGTCACCTTGGCCAGCATCACCGACGGATTGAGCAAGACCGTCGCGTATAGCGAGCGGCTGATCAACAAGGACTACCTGCCAACAATCACCTCTGAGACCTACCCGCCGGCCGACCTGCGGCTCCTGCGGCTGCAGTTCACGTCGAGGAGTGTCTTGTCTCAAGAAGAACACTACCAGATTTGCGACCAGATTGAGGTTGTCGATGTGCCCAAGGCGGTTTCTAGCTTCAGCCGCTATACCGGCTCGACTTGGCTTTCCGGTGGTGGGGAAACCGGCAACACCTACCAGCACCTAATGACACCCAACTCTCGGAGCTGCATCCCTTACTACGGCTCGTGGTGGGTTGGCAACATCGCCAACTCGCCGAGCAGCTACCATCCAGGTGGCGTTAATGCTGTGATGGCGGACGGTTCGGTGCACTTCATTGCCGACGAGATCGACCGCGTCGTCTGGTGGGCGCTCGGCAGCCGTAACGCCGGAGATATCGCGCAGCTTCCATGAACCGCCCCACCGAGCCTATTCTATCGCCTGCTGCCTCGCGCTACGCGGCTTTAACTTGTGCGGTCTTCACGCTGCTGGCAGCCAGTGTGGCTGCCGATTTTCAGCCAAGGTCTTGGACCGACGAGAGTGGCCAGCAACATCGATATGTGCTTTATGTCCCCGAGAAGTCGGCGTTGAGTGGGTCGCCTCCACTCATCCTCTTCCTAAATGGTTTAGGGCAGAACGGCAACGACGGCTTGCAACAAGCCCGCGCGAACTTCGGGCCCTGCATCTGGGAGAAGCGGTCGAAGTTTCCGTTTCTGGCTCTATTCCCGCAGTGCAACGCCGGTAGCTCCTGGTCGGCAGAAGGCAGCGCCGAAGTGGAGCGGGCGATTAGAATTCTCGACACCATCGTTGACGAGTTTGATGTCGATGAAGACCGCATTTACCTAACCGGCCCCTCTTCGGGAGGGGCTGGCGTATGGAGCGTTGCTGCGGCCCATCCCGATCGCTTTGCGGCTATCGCGCCGATGTGCGGCCTCCTAGGCAGTAAGGACTTTGTTGAACCGATTGTTAAAGCACGCATTCCCGTATGGAATTTTTGGTGCATTGAAGACAATCCGAGACTCGTCGCATTCAACAAAGAAGTCCACCAGCTTCTTCGGGAGAGAGGGCTTAGCCCTCTCGCTACCGAAACTGGAACACCCGACTTCTACCATAATTGTTGGGACGTTGGTTACCGCACCCCGCCTCTTTACGAGTGGATGCTCCGGCAACGCAAGAGCAAGAACCTTGCTGTTGCGTTGTTCCAGGAACTCGATCAGGAGAACGAATGGTCAGGCATAGACGGCGGTGTTTGGCAACGCGTAAGCGATGACGACGGCGAGGTTGTCTTAGAAGCTACGGTGACCGAAAAGCCTCGCGGAGATCTGCACCTAACGACCAAACGCTCCTTCAGTGGCGCCGAACTACATTTTGATGTGTCGGGAGAAGGCTTTCAGGGGCTAGAGATCGGCCTTCTAGCTGAAGGGGGCGCAGGTGCTGCAACAGTGACGCTAATCCCACCTACACTAGGTGATGGTGGCGTATACCTAGGCAGCGAACACAAGTGGGTCGTTAGCCTTGATCCGGTTGCCCAAGCGACCTTCGACGAAAACAGGTGGAACGACGTTCGCATCAAGTTAACGGGGCAAAACATTACCGCCGATCTAAACGGTTGGCGACTATTCCAAGCGTCGCTTAGAGAAGCTGTTGCTGGCCCGATCCGTTTCTGCCTGGCTGGGGCTGAAGCAGGAAGCCCCATCCGACTCCGGCGGCTGCGAGCCCGGTGAGCTAGCAAAGATGCACTATTGTCGACACGATAACTCCATGATACTTCGCTCGGGTCTGTTGCTGTTTTTCTGGTGGCTTCCTGATATAGCGATCGCGATTGAGAGCCAGGTTTTTTCCGTCGATGATATTGTTGCCGCCTGGAGCGGACGGGAAAAAACCACACAAACAGCTCGGTTCGAGTGGACTTGGGACCGGGCTGGGCACTACCGCTGGGGAGGCAATCGCCCTGAGTGGTCGGAGGAAGGGCAGAACGGGGATCAAAGCCAGCCGGACAACGTTTTTATCTTCGATCGTCAGGCCTATCGTTACGAGACGTCTCGCCAGATCTACGACAACCGCATCCTACTACGGCCCGATCTGACGAATCAGTACGATATCGCCATCCTTAAGGAATTCCGAGACCGAGAGATCGGTGTCCAAACGAGCTGCGCTTTTTCGCGATTGCTCATTGGCTCGCGCCGCATTGATCGCTACGAAGGTGGACCGTTCCGCCAGGCTCGATGGGTCGAAAGCCTGATCAATCCGAACGCACAAGAGCGTTCGGCTTGGTTCCATGCCAAGATCGATCAGGCGACTGACTTCGATTCGCTCGACTACGCTGCGCTGCTAGTTCACTTTAGGCCGCTCTCGGCACCCGAAATTGGCGTGCAGCTAGAGCGGCTAACCGTTGGCAGAACGACCAATTTCCACGGCAGGCCCTGCATCGAGTTGGTCGAAACACTCCGCAAATCCGCCCCCGTCGTCCGACGAACTTTTTGGGTAGACCCAAGACGCGACGCGATCGTATATCGTTGCCGCACAGACATGGCAAGCAAGAGGCTTGCTCAGATCGACATCGAATACGAGAGTGACGCAGAGGCGGGCTGGGTGCCGCACTCATGGACTGTGCAAGCCTTCTCGGAGCGCTACGACCACTGGCCAAGGTTCCAGCGAGCTGTTGTCCATGACTGGTCTCAGAAGGAGCGTGGATCACCCGATCTTTTTTCTCCCGAATACAGCGTAGGAGACACCGTCGTCGATCTGGATAAGAACGCCAACTTTATCATACGTGATTCCGGTAGGCGTGAACCACTCAGCGCTTCGGTAGTCGCGGAACTAATTACCGATTCGCAGACATTAAATAACTATGCCCCTTCGGTCCATTCTCTGCGCATGATCCTGACGGTATTCGGCGTCGTGGTGGGGGTAGCAACGCTCGCCTTGATGAGGATGCAGCGGCGTAGTTCGACGGACTCTGTGCAGAATCCCACTACCAGTCGCTAACGGTCTCCCGGCCATCGATGGTGCAGAGAGCCTGGAAGACTTCCGGATCGACCGTCTCGCTGATGAAGTGCACGGAGGTGTCGCAGAACACAAACTGCGCCCCGCCCATGTGACGGCTACTAAAAGCCCCATCGGAGATTGGGGGCGAAGGAGGTGTTGCACCTGGCAACGCCCAGGCCTGATCCTGCACGGTCTCACCCATCGCGATTGTCTTGCTTTCTCCGTCGCGTATGTCTTCGTAAACCTTTTTCTCAGAGAAGAGACTTTGAGTTCCGCGGTAGTTTGTACGTGCGAACCGAGACGTTTCGAGCAACACTTGACCACCGAACGAAGGGCAACGGAATAGGGTTACCTCTTTGTCCTCAAGTCCTGGGCGTGCTCGGCTAGGATCCGGTGATTCGTTTCTTAGCGGCTGCAACTCGTCATACAGCGTTGACTCCTCAACAAAAGGTAGAAGAAATGTGCTCATGCCAAACCCATTCTCGCCGTCGATCGGGTAGCGACGGCGCGAATCGTGGTGCAGATCGAGGGCGATTCCGTGCTGTTTAAGATTGTTGGCGCAACTTGCTCTGCTGCTCGACTCGCGGGCAGCTTGGATCGCGGGTAGCAGCATCCCGATCAGTACGCCAATAATGGCGATCACAACAAGAAGCTCAATTAATGTCAGAGCCCTCCGGGCTCGAGAAACTTTTGACAAGGCACGTGGTCTGATCGTCATGCGTTCAACTTGCTTGTGAGCAAATAGTTCATTCGATGGAACTTCGAGGCATCCAGTGCTTTGCTTCAAGAGCAGCGGCGACTAACTTACCGAACTTTTGCAGCCACTTGATTCTCGCAGTCCGTTCCCGCTTTTCAAGCGACATTCGGTTCCCCAGCCCAGAGGTGGCGTGGTCTGGTGTTGGCATCCCAAGGGTGCTGATAGACTGACAGTAGCCAACGCCATGATTACTTGGCTCGGCATGGCTCATTTTAAGTGGGCTAGGAAACGCTTGGATCTCTGCGTTTGGCCTTCCCCCCTGAAATAGGACCAGTTGATGTGAGAGGATCGCATCCGGGCGAAGCCCGGAAAGGATTCTCTGACGACGAAGAAGGTTCGTAAGGCACCGGAGCAGATCATTGAGCTGCTCCGCCAGGCGGAT
>JBCCNK010000032.1:0-20096 GCA_039025875.1 Pseudomonadota bacterium | reverse complement strand
GGGCGCCACGTGGCGATTCCAAAACTAATTGACTTCGGACTCGCTAAATCAAGTACAAACGAACCACTAAGTTCGCAAATCTATTCTGAGGGATTTGAAGGCAGCAAGCCGTATTCCGGGCCCGAACAACTGGTCCAGTACGAGCACGACGAGTTAACTCAGGCTGTGGATGTTTACGGCCTGAGTTCTGTTCTTTTTGAATTGCTCGTCGGCGTTACACCAATGCACCATGTGTTCAGCGACACGAGGTCAAAACCATTCGACAAAGATGTGCGGTACGCATCCGACGAACGTCCGTCGCCGCTTCAGGCATTTAACTGGCTGTCGCCCGAACAGCAGCAACGTGTAGCAGCGTCACGCTCGACCAGTGTCGCGGGGATACGTAGAAACTTAAACGGTGCCCTAAAGCTGCTTATGGCCTCCGCTCTAGCGGTTCAGCCAGAGCATCGGCTTCAGGATGTATCGCACCTACGCGAAAACCTCGAGCGCTTCCTCAACGGCGAGCCTTTACGATATGTCAAGCGTGAACCTCTTTATTCGCGCATGAACCGCCGGTTCCAACGCAACCCAATTCCATATCTGGCCATCGCAGCCGTCATCTTCGTGTTGACCGTGGGCGTGGTGGGAACAACGTGGCAATGGCAACGAGCGGAATCAGCAACATTGCACGCACGGCAGCAAGAGCAAGTCGCGATATCCGAAGCCGAGCGAGCGAACCAGCAAGCAGATGTAGCAGATCGTCGACTTCTTCTAGCCAACCAATTTGTCATGCGTTCGACAAATGAGCTTTATCCAATGATCGCTGATTTGCCAGTCGCGGACGACGCTAGGAATACTCTTCTTCAGATCACCACGAGCTTATCCAAAGAACTGTCTAGCCTCCATGCAAGTAATGAAGGCGATGCGCTCCTAGCAACTCTTTTGGGGATCGAGGCAACACTGAATGCGGCGTCAGGTAAGTTTGAGCTGGCCGATCAGCGTTTTACACAGTCCTGTGAACTCTTCTATCGCATTTTCCGCGATCGTGGATTGACCGAGACTAAATTTGTTACACGTGTGAGTCATGCAACCTGGAGCTATGCAGGCACGCTACTTGATCTCGGCTTAGCTAGAGAAGCGATCGACGCGATTGAAGGAGTGGACTCTGAGTATCAAGTGCTGTCACGATCCCGGGAAGCCCATAATGTGGGGCTTGAGCACGAGCGGTGGGTCTTGCTGTGTGTATTTGCAGAGGCGCACTACAGCCTGGGCCAGCTCGAAGAGGCAGAGAAGATTGCAAATACTGCGTTTGCGGAGCTTGACGGGCTGCAAGACGATGGTCCGGATAATTGGCAGATCGAGCGAAGCGAGGCTTTGCTCGTTCTCGGCGAGATAAGCCATGCGTTAGGGCGTTCACAGCGAGCAAGTGAATTGGCTGACAGGTCGATTTCTATGTGGCCAGTAGAGGAAGAAGTGAATCCGTTCGATCGTGGCGAGTCCCGTTTCTTACTTTGGTTCGCTGATGTGAACAGCCTCGCCGCTGCTACTTGTTCGGACGCCTTCCCGTTCACGAGTGCCATGGATGACTATGCAAGCGCATACGTTGCATTGCTTCGATTTCGTGATCTATACCCAGACCGCTTTGACATCAAACGTAAGGAACAGTTGGTCACAGTTGGATTGGCAATGATACGGTCGGCGTTCCGAAATTTCGAGAAAGGGAATCCAAGTTGGTTTCTAGATCCCTCCGACGAGAGACTGTTCCATGCGGTGCATACACGTAGTTCTGAACACAGCTACATTCCAGGCTGGTTTTCTATGAACGACCGGCACAACGTATTGGGGGTGTATAAACCATCATTTGTTTTCCGTCTTGCAATCGATGTCTCCGCAACAATTCATCCGGCTGCGACAGGTATGATCCTTGATCAAGATGGCCCGAAGTATCACGACAACTTACGTGAACTATACTTTTATATGGCCGCTGCACATATGTTGAATGCCGACTACGCTCGTGCATACAACGCTCTACAGTTTGCTGATACCCATGCCTATGAACGCCAGCGCCTATTGGATGACGAGGAATCCATGTTGGCTCGGGTTGATCTCTCCATAGCAATGGAACGTTGCAAACTCCTCTGGGGCGCAGATGCCGGAGAGGGCATGGGTGTAGAATTGAGCCTATTGTTGAGTGGAGGCTTGACCGCTCCAGATGAAATACAGATACGCGAAACGGTTTTACGGTTGCGCGGATGTATATTGTGGGAATTGATTGGGGACTGGCATATCGCAGACGGGAGATTTCCTGAAGCGGTCGCTGCCTACGAGGAGTCTCTTAAATTCTGGGATGACGAAGAAAGTCGCCCCAGTCGCTGGGCAGATAGTGCGCGAGTTCAGCGCAAGCTTGCCAATTCACGTGCACTACGGGTAGATGGTTGACTGGTCGGAGCGGACCATGTTCATGGCGCTTCTTTCAGTACTCCTGGCGTTCAGTGTCCTTTTGGAGGCTGCTTGATGTCCCGAATTCGGTTCACAGCGAGTCGTGAGCTAGGCGCTCCCCGACAGCACCTGATCAGCTTTGGCCGGGTACCTGTCACACAAGCATTTGCTGACTCGCTTTGATGAGTAGTCGCACACAAACCGCGAAAGGAACCACATGACCACGCCCAATATTGGTGAAAACACACTGGCTGATCTCCGGAGCAATGACCCGTCGCGTGTGAAATTGGCTCTTGAGAATTTGACCGACGAACTCGTCAATCACGCACGATCAAAGCTCCGAGGCCGCCAAAATAACGTCGTCTGTCAGCCCGAAAGTGTGGTCCAAAGCGTATTGGCTCGAGAACTTGGTCATGGAGCCGAGGCTTTCGACAACGAATCGCACCTTCAAGGACGATTGCGACGCGCAGTCTTGAACAAGATCAGTGACCGCTTAAAAGGACCGAAGGGGCGAACCGGTCAACTATCTCAGCATTCCGAGGAGCGATCATTCGAACCCGCACGAGATGACGCCGGAGTTGCTACTCACGTGGTCGATTCCGAAACTGCAGCGTGGCTAGAAAACCTGCTTACAGAAGGACTCAAGACTTCGGATCAACTAATCGTTCGTCTGTGGGTGCTTGAGGATCACGACGTAAATGACTTGGCTAAACAGGTTTCATTGAAGCCGGCGGCGATTCGACAGCGAATGACGCGACTACGTCCAGCTCTCCGGAAGCGGCTTCTTGAACCCATTCGTAGCTCCTTATCTGCTCATGAGTGGGCGGTGGTCAACGCCTGCCTGATCGAGCGGCTGGACCCCCAGGCTGCTTCTTTGTTGCTGGGAATCACGCCTGAGCAAATGGCGAATACTCTTGAGGAGATTATGCGAGAAAAGCTAAGTCCAGCGATAGGTGATGCTGGAGTTACGGTTCTCGGCCGGTTGCTTGGTCGCGCCAAGGCACCGTCCGTATAGGCCGAAAGAAAGTCTTAGCCACGATGAAGAAATGTGTTGGACGACTTGGAAGGCTTCAGCCTGCCCTCGCGACACGATTTACCTGACTGTTCAAGACGATAGAGGCCACCGTACACTGTGAAATTTATGCCGGAGGAGCCGATATCCTAAGAGAGCCACGCATGGGCTGGACCGTTCACCGGACATGCAAAGAGTGGCTTTGACGTAGCGGGTGTGTAATGTGGGTAGGCACGTCTAAGTGGTTTGATTTTCAGGCGACCTGATGATGCAGGAACAGGATTATCGAGTTGTGGAGTCTGCCCGATCTTCGGCTGTCGTTCGTCCTTGGTGGCGGCGGCCTGTGTTGTTAACGCACGGTTTGGTGTGGTTGACAGTATTTGCGTTCGGAGCTTGGCTGATCTTGAGCGTTGGTACTGACGTCGATACGAGGTCACGCTCCGAAGATCAGGCGCGCGTCAGCTGTACGTCGTGCAATGGACGCGGCATTCTTAATCAAAACATCCATATGGGATACGCCGTGCCTTCGCCGTCGTCTCCCGTGTCTGAACCTCACGACTTAGGAACCAGAGCTCTTGAAACGAAATGTCTACTCTGTGGTGGTGACGGATTCTGGGATCGTGGTGATAGTGGCTACCGCATGAACCGAGGGATCCGTCGATAGTACGTCGAGCTGATTGTGACTTTCATCATGGAGCTGTCGGAGTGACCTAGCACGAGTTTGATTCATGGGTTCACTAAGACTCTTTCGCACCGGTTTGAAACGTGCTTGGTGTATTGGAATTATGTTGGCAGTGGCGGAAAGGATTCTGCATGGGAGCTGGTTGTCGATGTTTGGTGGTGTTCGTTATTGCGGCAGCACCTGTGGTGTTGAATGGCTGCGGCCAGTTCGAGTCACAGGCGAATCAAGCCGAAACGGAAGGTTCAGATGATTGGGCCACACCGCAAGACGCAGTTCGCATTGAGCCGACGTTCGAGACGGCGAACGCGGCGGCGGCGGCTTGGGGGCTGAACGTGGGGCTCAAGGATTCGGGGTTTGATGATTTGCGACGAACGGCCGACAGCCATTCACCCGTGATTTGCGATTCCGGCGAGTACACCCTGAATCGCGATCTTTGGAACTTACAGGTGTACGAGGCGTGGAACGAATCAGCTGCGTGGTCGTGGCAGGACGGTGCCGGAGAGCCCCCCGTGGTTGCGGTATTCGTGGTGGTGGAGCGAGGGGTGAACGGGAGGTGGTCGGTGGCGAAGGCGATGGAACACCGTTGCGAAGCGCCGAGAACTTACACGCGAGGGGCGTCGATTTTGAATGGAGCGTCGGGGCCACGCTTCTTGCGTGTGAACACGCCTATCAACGGTGGACTGGGGCTGGTGAGCGGCTGGGAGGATTGGTTCGACCTACATCAGGGATTCCGGCCGGTGTTGTCGATGAAGACGCAAGCGACGGATGCGGCGGCCTCGCAGTATCAGATGTGGGTAAACATTTCGAACTTTCGACTGATCCCCGGTGGTGGACCAGAACACATGGATCGGGTGGTGGCTTTGGGTTGGGGGCGTTTGCAGGAGCGGCACGGTGAAGCGTTGGCCAGAAAGTGGGATTCGCCCTGGGACGAGGTGCGGACGCGACAGGGCTTAGTGAGTTGGGTGCTGCAGGATGGGGTACTGGTTTATGACGAAGTGTTTTCGACGTGGAGCGAGACCGATCTTAATTTGATGGGTCGGCTTGAGTTTTTTGACGAGGATCGTTCTGGTTGATCCCTTCGAGATCATTGTTCCACCCGTGATGAGAGCGTCGGGGGTGGTGTGATCGGATCGTGTGGCGCCGACCGGAGGGTCCGCATCCGAGTCAGCCAGGATCGCTCGATGGCTTATCGATCGCTTGGGAGGCTGGCTCCCGCGGCTGGTTCGCTGCATCAAGCAACCTTGGCCCCGCCCCAAGGCGACGACGTAGCCGCACCCCATCGAGCGATAGCCGGGATAGGCCCTGGCTTCGGCGACGGCGGTTGATTCGGCGGATCAATCGCACGTGCTGCTCAATCACTCCGGCGTAGGGTTCAAAACTTGCTTTGCGGCGGATTGTGGCTGCCAGAGCACCTTCGTTCCGGTAGCGAACCTGCGTGGACAGACTGAGCAGTTCATCTGTCAGGCTACGATACGCCCCACGCTCGATCGTGACCCGAACACGCCCATTGACCGTTCGAATCGCGTAGCCCGCGAAATGGATTGGTCGCCGCTCTACGTGATGTACAACCGAATGTTCGCGAAAGAACAGATGGTCGCCATGCGTGCTCAGCAGAATCCAAGTTCGTCCGCACCGCAAGTATCGCACGCTGGCTACGCCGTCTTTCTTTTTACGCGAACGGGCTGACTTACTGAGATCCACCCCAAACTTTGCGATGAGCCGACGATCCAATTCCCCAGGGGCGTCCGCCCATCGCTCTGGTACATACCCATTTACGTAGAAGCAGTAGCCGTGTGGCAAGAAGCTTGCGGCGATCTGCTTCACGTATGCTTCGGGCGAAGCGGCAACGCATCGGTAATTCATCTCGTCTTCCCTCCTCTCTAAATTGGTGGCCGATTAACGGCTCGGCCACCAGAAGCCAGTTCCTTCGTGCAAACCTCCTTTCTGGCCGTTTGCCTCAGACCGAAACCCAACCAAGGGTCTCCGTCTAACGCCACGCGGCCGTAAGCAAGCCTCGACCAGGCAACATGCCCGATCGCACCTTCTCGGATCAACACACTCGTCGTCGCTTTCGTCGTCTTCGGAAGAGGCCAACCGGTGCCAACCGGTGCCAACCGGTCTTGTGGAAGCCTCAGGCTTCCCCATCTCCTTCAGAACGAGCCGCCACTGCCTTGCAGCGGACATCGCTGGGCTTATGCCCGCTTTCTACTTGCGACACACTCCCACGCTGAAGCATTTGAATCACGATGCTGACCAGCACCGCACCGGGCATCACCCCGGCCGCTCCAGCGCTTCCCTGGTTAGCCACGGAAGTGGCCTGATGAGTCTCGTTGCTATCCCCATCTGGGGAAGCCTGAATGCTCTGCGGACCCGGAACCAACCGGGCCGCATTCGCCGTGTCGTTCCCTGACACGCTTTCCTCTTACGAGGCTACAAGCTCGGAGTACGCCCGAGCATTCAGGTTTTCGCGGTTTGGCACCGACTCTCATCAGACTGACCGACAAGCGGCTTTACCCGCCTTTCACAGTTGAGCTATTCGCCGCGACCCATTTCCGGGTCGTCGCCGAGCCTTGTCATCGGCCCGGTCCAGCGGGGTCACCCCCGCCAGAACTCCCTGCGTCGGCACGCGTACCTCGCCCCATGCTGCATCCTTGCATCGGCCTTCCGGCCGTGAGGCGAACCCGCGGGAGGATTCAATGACCTATCGGTCATCACACCTGCTTCTTCCGTCACGGCCTCCACCGGTTCTACGTCTTATGACCCGGTCGAGGTCTTTCCCAGTCGCCCCGCCCACCATCAGCGGAACTACCGCATCGGTTAGAACGATGGGATTGCACTTGTCCGGATTCCATTCCGGCCAGGGTTTACTCCACCGAGCCACCGTCGAGCTGAGCGAGCACCTCTCGATGCACCCAGCTCTACGAGTCCAGCACAAGGCGGTTGATAAAACCCGCCACCTTTCGCGGCACTGGCGGTGCCGCTTCCCGGTTGTGCTGCTCGACCCGAGATAGTCAGCTCGCTTTACTTACTGACCGGCGAACTACACAACATCCGCCACGCGGACCGTTTTGGCGTACCGGATTGTGGCGTACAAGCCAATTACTTCATGCGAGTTGAAATTACGGGTTCGCCGCTACGTACCAGCACGGAGGCCCGCTTCGCCAGCCTCCCGCGTAGCCTCTATATAAGCGGATTCTGCCGCCAGATCTTTCAACGATTCAGGCAGTTGCCAGGGGCAGGGTTCCCGTATCCGCCGGCGGCAGATTGCCTTCTGCGGCCACGCGTTTTCGGCTGGCATACGGTTGTGGTGTACGCGAACAGCGGTCTCGGGCTCGTTTGGTTCTCGCGGTCTCGGCTCACGCCGAGCAGTTTTGGAATGTCATCCCCTTCAGGGGATGCCGCTTCTTTTTGTTTCAGGATGCACAGTGCTTAGGTCAGCAGTGGCATCGAATTTTTTCGTTTTCATTTTCGTCATCCGCAGTTTTTCTCTGCTTCCCCGAAGGGCCGCTGCGTTCTGCCATGCCCCGCGTCGGCGTCAAGGCCCGTCCGCACCACTCGCTGCGCGACCGTGACGGGCCTTGCCCCCGCCGCTCTTCGGGCATGGCCGACTCCGCTCATCCCCTTCGGGGAAGCAGAGAAAAACCACTTAATGGAGAACGAAAATGAAAACGAAAAAACTCGACACCACCGCCGCCGTCAAATCAAGTGATCGGCCAGAGGCCTCGTCGTCAACCACTATCACAAAGGCTTTCGCTGAGCGTCTCTCGGCAGCAATTCGCCCAGAAGCACCTCGGGTGCTGATTAGTACCGGCTTAGCCGAGATCACCAAAACTTGTCGGACTACATGGCTTATTGAAGCCATTGTGTCCGCTCAGCAATCGGTCGTGATGCATCGTGCGAATTTATTCGACGCACGACTAGCCTCGATGCAGTTCTGGAAACTCGAGATCGATTCGAGCGGCAAACCAAGATTGTTCTGCCGAGCAGATAGTGACGAGGAAGCGGTGTACCAACAGAGCTTTCCTTCAGACAGCACGATATGCGGCTCGATCGACATCTGGGCACAATTCTCACGAGACAGCCAGGGTACGCCTGCATGGGCTCTTTACTTGCCATCTGAGCATTAAGGGAGGGGAAAATGAAGGACATCAAGCACTCAATTACCAAGGCTCGGCAAACAAGCGATAAGAGTTCCGCAAATGATCATCTCCTCGACCGGAAGCGTAGCTACCTACTTCGCCTCAACACGCACTACCCCTGGTCTCGCTACACCGAAGGTGTGAATGCCCTCGCGGAACTCAGCAAAGACTGGATCCTCATCCAGGAAATCAGCAAGTTGCTCGAATCATCGTGGCTCGTTGGCCCCATCTTGAGAGACCGACGGCTCGCCACGCAACAGCGATGGTTGCTACAGAAAAATGGCAATCACGATCCTCAACTCTCCGTGCGTTCGGTTAGCGATGGGAAGGTGTTGTATTCCCAGGAATTGTGGGAGCTGAAGAACTACCCATATGCGTCCGCGGAGGTCTGGGCACTTTGGGACATGAACATCCACCAGGATGCTGGCTGGACGCTGTATCTACCTTCAGAGCACGACGACGTCATGTCTGGTTATACACACCGGACGATCGGGCAGGTTAGGTGGTGCGATATGGAGCACGCCCGAGACCCGTGGGAGTGATGCTGCGAGTGGTGACTGCCTCGTCAGAAGATGCGAGGCAGCACCAGACATACTCGGAGTGTGAGACGACTTGTATGTCAGGGAATACCTCTGTTGAGAAGTCGAAAACACTTCCCTGGTTTCGTTCCTTAAGAAAAGCCTCGAAGGCAGTCAGGTCGGGTTTGCTGATCGATTTGGTCAACTTTGCGGGCGGAAGGCCTTGCCTTTGGCAAGCAGGCACGTCGTCGCTCCGCGTGCCGCGAAACGACGCAGTGGCGGCTCTGCCGCCGTCGTGGCTTCATCAATCTGGGGCGGGAAGTTCCGATCGCGGTGAGTTCGAAGCCATCTATCGATCTCCGATGTCCACCTTTGTCGCGACAACGATGCAGCCAAATCTCGGATATCAGTCTTTACGATGCAGCGATATAAAAATCTTTGATGTAGCGGGTTTTGCCTCTTTACCTAGCCCATTTTGAGCCGGGTTCGCTGGAATCGACTTCGCCGTGAATTGTACCTCTCAAGATGTTTTGAAGGCGTGACTTACGCCACGCAGATACGATTGATTTCTGATGCAGTTGATAGTTCAGACCATGTTTATGACCGCGTATAGCTCGCCTTGCCGCTGGCGCGGACCAAGTCATAGATTCTATGGGTGTCGTTGCTGACTTCGATCCCCGGCTGGTCCGCGAAAGAACTGTCGGTTCTGGAAGCCTTAGCCACGAAAGTCCGCATGCTCACCCGCGCCCAAGTGGCCCGTGGGTGGTGGGCCGGGAATCAAAACTCAACTCGCGTCGCTACCCGGCATCTGTCCCGGCTAGAGGCCGCTGGCCTGATCGAACGTGCTTCGATCGATGCGGCACCACTCCTGCCGCTCTGTGGCCCAGTCTGTATTTGGGATGTCCAGAAGCCAAGCCCGGACGCGCGGGACGTTGCTCGCTCGCTGATCTCACGCTGGCGGGAACCTTCGGAACCCACCACTATCTTCGTGGCCACGAAGCACCTAGCGAACGTCTTCGGGAGTTTCGGGGGCGGCCTACGAGATGCGCTTTCGGGAACCCACGACCTGCACCTCAGCGAGGTCTACCTCCACTTCATCAAGCACCACCCCCGTGACGCCAACGATTGGCGGGGTGAAGATGTCTTCCGAAAAGCAGGCTTCGGGGTTAAGGACCCCGACGCCCTGGTGCTGGACAAAAGTGGTGAGGTTCGCAAGATCGTCGAGTTTGGCGGACGCTACGACCACCGTCGGGTGGCCGAATTTCATCAGCACTGCGCGGACCGCGGGCTGCCCTACGAGCTCTGGTAACCCCATGCCCTCTCGCCGACCAACAAAGCCCACCTCGGTGATGATCACCGAACGCGACCTAGACGTGTTCAGCCACATCGCTCGCTACGGTTTAACTGTGGCCGAAGCCGTCGCCCGCTTACCCGGGTTCACCACAGCCTCGCTAGCCGCCGCCACCAATCGACTCAATGCCTTAACCCGTGCAGGATTCCTTCGACGCGGCCGGCTCTACGCCGGACGCTCTTACTACCAGCTCAGCCTGAAATCCGCGAAGCTCGTTGGAGCTCGCCCTGAAACCGCACGTCCAATCAGTACGCAGGTCAAGATCCGCGACTTCGGCATCTTGCTGTTCTGTTCCCTAGGCGACATCGAGTACCGGAAACTAACCCCCGGGGAATTCCGCGAGGGATTCCCCCAGCTTCACCGGCAGGGGCAAAAGATCTCGTACTACATCGCCGAGCGTGACGGAAAAGTCAGGCTGGGTCTCATCCGCGTCGATCACGGCGGAAGCGGCGCGTGGGACCGACTGATCGACAAATGCAGGCAAGACGTTCGGTCTCGCTGCGACCAACCGGGCTACCGAGCTTTCGTCGACGAAGACGCATTTGAGATCACGGTCGTAACCGCGGTCGAGCACAAAGCTGACCGCATTCTTCAGGCCGTTCGTGAAAATCCCGTACCTGTGCCGCTGCACGTTTTTGTGGCTCCGGACCTCTTTCCACTGATTGCCGCCGGTGCATCGCCGCCACAGACTCGGAGGGGCAATGCGGGCTAGCTTTTACGAAGGAGACGACACGCTCCGGCCGGGCCGGATGCCGCGTAGCGAGTTTGCCGTTGAGTTCGACCACCGGCCATCTGTCGAAGGTTTTGGGGTCCGGTTCCTGTGCGTGTACCTGATTCCACTTGGGTTGACTTCCCTGGTCATCACCATCTTCTTACGCATGTTTGCGGACGACTTAGTCGGCTCGGCGGTGTTTACCGTTTTGGTCGTAGTTGGTCTCGGCTGGGCACTAATGGAGTTCCTAGCTTGGCGATCAATGCTTCGTGTCGCGCTCTGTGCGGTGAGCGGACTAGGCATCTTCTGTCTGCTTGTCTTGGGCTTAGCCACGCAGACGGTCTGGGCGGGCATAGCTCTTTGGGCGTTGGCGTGCGCGCTCGCCGTCGTGCTGGCCGACCAAGTCACAACGTTTCATGCGCGATGGATGCTCGCAGAACCAAGGCTCGACCGCGAACAGCGCGACGAATGGCAGCGGCAATGGCGGCTACGGCTGCAGTGGCGTCCGTATCGACTTGGCATCACGGTTGTGGCAGTGAACTTTGTAATCGCTGCAGGACTTGTCGCAGTAGCCACAAGCTTGGAGGTCCCACACGCTTTGGGTTTGACGATCGCCGTGCTCGCGCACTTCGCGATCACGGGAGCAGTGCTGGTGGTGTGGAATCAGTTACTGCTGCGTCGCATCCGCGAACACTATGAGCGAGAACTACGTGCTCCCGGAAATCCGGACCTGCCAAAGACCTGCGAAGTTGTTCTTGAGGCACTTGCGTCTTGGACCCGCTATGACCCAGACCCGCTTGCACCAGGCGTCCTTAGGATCCCCATCGCGGGAAAGTCTGGTATTGACCCGCTGCTGCGTCGATCTGCCATCGGGCTCGTTTCTGCGGTAGCTGCTTTTGCAGTGTTGCCCGTCGCCAGTTACTTCCCCGTATCCCTGGTGTTCCCGACTCCCTGGCTCTCAGTTGCCCAGCCGGAGGATGTCACCGAGCAGCTGCGAGATACCAAACAAGCCCTGCGTGAGGCTCCTTCAACCCAAAGGCAAATTGCGAACCGTCTGGGAGGCGCCGAGCGAGAGCGCTACGCACAGGCACTTGCCGAGACCCACAACACATCGGTCCGGCTACGGGCCCAGGACGCGGCAAACCTTCGGCTTCTCGAGCACCTTGACGCTGGGCCAGAAGCTTGGATTGGCGTCGCGCTCAGAGGCCTTGCAAGCGAGCGGTGGGTCTTCTTCGTATGGACGTGCGTCGCGGCAGCGGTGCTGTGCATCGCCATCCCCGGGCTCTTAATGGGCGGCGTGTTTTATCTCGTCGCGTCCGCTCCCTTGCTGATGATCTATGTGCATCAATGCTTGCGGACTCTGCCCGCTGAGCCGCTTCGCACGCGGAAAACTCCAAGTGGAGAGGGCTTCGCTAGCGATAGGTTTGGTTCGGACGACAAGTTCGGTTACGAAGCTCACGCCCTATACCGACAGCGTCCCCGTACACGCTGGGATGACTACGTCTCTCGAATCCAAAGTTCGCAGAATCCCACCGAGCGTGACAGCTTATTCCTCGGCTTTCACGGCAGTAAGGGCTATCCGATTCTCTTGCCTCGTGACATCCTGACGGAGCACGCCCACGTGCTGGGCGATAGCGGAAGCGGCAAGACATCCTTGGCACTATCTCCGATGATCGCGCAGCTCATTCGTATGGCGGGGCGCGACTACGACATTCATCTCAAAGATCGTTCTCGCGAGACCGCAAAACGGCTGTCGTCCGTTGTAGTCATCGACCTCAAGGGTGATCTAGCACTTTTTCATGGAGCACGAGACGAAGCGGCACGAGCGGGGCTTGAGTTTCGCTACGTCACGCAGGAGCTCGGCCTGAGTACCTGCGCATTCAACCCACTGCTCCAACAACACCTCATCGATCAGGGCCCCGCTCGCCGAGCGGAGATTCTGTTGGACGCTTTAGCTTTGTCTTACGGCGAGGGCTACGGCAAAAGCTACTTCTCCAGGACAAACCGAAGAGTACTTGCCAGGCTCTTTCACGCTCATCCCCAAGTGAATTCGTTTCGTGAGCTCTACCCGCACACGATCAACATGGAGACCGCCGGACGAAAACGCGGGATCAACGGCCGCATGGCCGATGATGCCGGCGAGCTGTTCGCGGTCATTGAATCGCTCGCGTCTTTCGATGTGCTGAACTACAAGCCCGAGCATCCGTCAGACCCCTCACGCGAATATGCGGCAGAGTCCGTCGAGCAGCGGATGGTGGACATGAACGCCGTGCTGGATAAGCCGCAGGTGGTCTACTTCTACCTTCCTACGTCTCTTGGCGGCGACTCAGCTCGAGAAATTGGGAAGCTCGCGCTCTACTCGCTGCTCACCGCCGCGTCCCACCGCGAAACTCGGGTAGGCCCTGGGAATCGGGTCTACACGGTCATCGATGAGTTCCAGGAGATTGCCGCCGATAATCTCCAGGTGGTGCTTCGCCAAGCTCGCAGCAAGAACATCGGCTGCATTCTCGCAAACCAAACGATATCCGACCTCGTCTCGGACGTAGACCTGCGTCCAATTGTGCAGGGCAACACTCGTTTCAAGCAGTTCTTCTCGGCCACCGACCTTCACCAACAAAGTGCGCTTGTTGAAGCTTCTGGAGAGACAATTGACTTCGTCATGGGTTGGTCGGAGACCCGCCATGCGAGTGACAACGGCGCAGTATCCGGAGAGAGTCGATCGGAAACAGAAACTGTCTCGCCGCGTATCACTCGAAACAACGTGATCACCGCAAGTGATGAGCCGATGCAGAGCATCGTCCATATCCCTCGTGGCATGGGATTCGCCCAATTTGGCGGCTTTCCGTTCGTCATGAGTGGGGAGTACCACATCACGGGCGATTGGTACCGCTATCTCCGTGATGATTTGGGGTGGCCACAAGCTGAGCCTGGCACGATCACTCCTATCGACGCCCAGATGCCTGACCCGGAGGCCGCCTTCGGTACAACCGGAAGTAAAACTGCGCAGGCACCCCACGCCCCGAAGCCCGAATCTGAGAAGACAGAAGCCTCTGACACAAACAAACCAGGTGAGCCGTCCTCGGGGTCGGGCCGCAGTCGTCAGGAGGCAGCAGATATCGAGCAACAGTTGCGCGACGCTCTAAACGCTCAAACACAGACCAAGCCTTCAGGAAAGGAGCCGCCAAATAACTCTTCCCACACCAAGTCCAAGCGACAAAAAGGAAAACGCCGTGAGTAGATCTGAGTCCCACCAACCGAGACCAACCCTGGGAAATAGACCCGGCCCGGCATGGGCGTGGGTCGTTGTACTGGCAGCTTTGGCCGTCTCCGCCGTGTTTATTGTGCAGGCTGTCCAAGCTCCGTGGTCTGGAATTCAAGGCAAGACTACGAGCGAAGATGCGACGGACGAAAACTCGGCGACAGGGACTGGCACGTCCTTACCGGGCACGACGGTACCGACATCCACTTCAAATCCTGCATCAGCTGCGGCGTACATCGACCACGTAGCAAGTGAGCAAGCTGCGATTGCTCTGGCAGAAGTCACGAGAATCATTCGCCAAGGCGAACAGGCACAAGAAGATGTCACCAGAGCCGGACGTGACGTCGCTTGGTGGCAACAGCAAAGCGACGCAATTCAAACCAACGACCTCGGACGACGCCTAGCCGCAGACCCAGAGCAAGTACATGCTTTTGCGATGCTTCGCGATGCGGTGGATCCCTCGGCGGGTGTTGCCGATGTCAGTGCGCTAGCCGACGAGATCGAGGCTTTGCTTACTCCTTTGCGCCGCGCTCGAGAAGAGCCCGGCTCGACGTATCGGCCCGGTGATTCCCTTCGTGAATCTATCGATACCGTCGGCCGGCGAGCGAAGCTTCTGGCAGATTCTTGGTCTGATCGCCGGGCAGAACTGCAAGCGCTAATCACTTCTGCATCGACGCTGCCACCTTCCTCTACGACGCTTCTCGAAGCACTCAATCAGTCAAGTCAACAAGCTGCCAAAGAGAGAATCGCTCGAATCGTGGCTGCAGAAGAAGCTGCTCGGGATGCTGCCACCTCAGAGATGGCATCCTTGCGTGCTCGGCTAGCAAGCGAGCGGGCTGTAGCCGATCGAAAGCTCGCTGAAGCTGAGGCGAATCTTGCTCGGGCTGAGATTGAGGAAGCGGCGTTGAGCAAGCGAGCTAGTGCAGAAGCGCTTAGTGCCCAGTCACAGCTTGAGCGAGAACGGAATGCTGGGGAGGCGCGGTTGGAGGCGCTTGCGACCAAGGCAGAGTCGCCGGAGATCAAGCAAATCTTCGCACCGTTGATCAACCCCGGCTTGTTTCAGCCCAGTCCACCCCGGCGAGAGCGAGGCCGCGAAGCGCGCCCGATGTCGTTTGGAGAACTCGCACGGAGCGGATCACTGGAACCTACGGATGAAGGGCTCCGTGACCTCATGGAAGCGGTCAACCAACGGCACAATCGAGAGCGTGGTTCTTGGGTTGAGCCCACGGCCGCTGAAGACTGGGCCGAACTCCGTCGTCGGCAAGCACTCTTACGCGAGCTAGGACCGACAATGGTTGAGCTGGGCTTGCTCAGTCCGTAGAAGCTTGACAGATCCATTCCCGCTGTGAAAAAAAGAAGCCCGAGAGTGAAATACTCTCGGGCTGGGTGGGGCCTGATACGGATGTGGTATCAGGCCCCTTGGCACTAACGCCGTTTTCGCTTTTGCTCGTGGCCATCGCCGTCGGTCATCCACGTCTGTACGCGGACGACACAACGGCAGATGTCCTCGAGGTCGTCACGATAGAAGGTCTTTCGGTAGGTCCTGCCGCCGCTTTTGTGCGTGACGACCTGTTCCAGCGTGAACTTGAAGTACGGGTTCCCCCGCCAACTTCGGTTCAGCCAGACCTTCAGAACAACATTGCCGAACCGGACCTGTTGGACCATACCTTCGGGATGTTGCCTCATCGCTTTCAGCGCTTCAGGTCCGAGCAAAAACGCTCCGACCTTCCTTCTTAGCCATGCTGTTGTATTCATGGTTTTCCTCCTTGTTTTTGGTTTATTCAAGCATCGACATGCGTCTTAACGCATCTCTGTCGGCAAGCCTCAAGTGAGGCTTCCCTTCAAAGCAGCTGACGTCAGGGCGATGAGCGAACCGCGCCGATTGATGAGGAAGGCGTGAGCACCGGTGCCTAGTTTTTCCGTTCTCCAAGGCGTGGAGAGAAGCAACAACCCCTTTGGGGATGCATCGGTGCGGGGAATCTTCACTTGTCAAAGAACGTAGAGACGAGCCGCGAGTTGGCACTCGCAGTTGAGTTTGACAGTTTTTTCAACTTTGGCATTGACATCAAAGTGCGTATCGTTAGCTTGTATGCTAACGTCCGAAATGTCTCAGTCAAAACCCAACATCCCGATCGGTGAGCAACTGCGTCAACAACGCGTAGAAGTTCTCGGCAAAGGCCTCCGAGAGATGGCGCGGCTGCTGGGCGTTACCCCTGCACATCTCACCGATGTTGAAAAAGGCCGTCGAAGTCCCTCAGAAGAGCTGCTCTGCAAGATCGCTAAGGAATACGGACTTGAACAAGCCGTGCTTCGTTCGGGCTGGCACAAGGCCGATACCGTGGTTGAAGAAGTCGCGACCCAAGATGAGACCACGGCGGAGAAAGTGCCCCAGTTTCTTCGCACGGCCAGGAATCTAAGTCCCGCTCAGTGGGACCAGCTCATCCGCCAGGCTGACCGGCTATCAAACGCAAAGAAGTCAGGGGGTGGTAGAAGTGGCGAGTAAGGCTTCCAGCATTCCACTCCTCGTTCCGAAACGCGGGATGAAGTCCGTGGAAACCAAGGCAGCGGCGACCTTAGAACGTTGTCGCGCCGGGGCTGGTTTAGATGAGCTTCCGCTGCCGATTCCGATCGAAGAATGGATCGAAGGGCAACTCGGCATCGAACTTGGCTTTAGTGACCTGACCCGCTTCGGCGAAAACGTACTCGGTGCGGCCTACACCAATCCACGCTCGATCCAGATCAGCGAAACGCTCGTCGATCAAGAAGCACGGTTGCGTTTCACATGCGGCCACGAGCTGGGCCATCTTGTTCTGCACGCCGGACAAGCGGACAGCTTCACCGACGACACAGTTGAGACCTGGGATACGACGCAAAGACTCGAACGGCAGGCGGACCGATTCGCTGCGGCTGTATTAATGCCGGTCTCCTTGCTCTACCGGGAGTTGTATGCCGTGCTTGACCAACACGGCTTCGATCCGCCCAAAGCGGTGACCGAGCTCATGCTGGACTCACCTGAAGCGGCTTGGTTGTGGAAGAAACTGGTACTCCCCGGTCTCACCGAGCGGTTTTGTGTCTCTCTCACCGCGTTGCTGTTTCGTTTCGACGATTTCACCCTTCCCGACGGCAAGCCGTTCCTGCTCCCCGAGCATCGTCCGCGTTTGGCCCGGTCGTTGGCCGCCCTTTACGCGAACGACCCGATTCATGAAGTCATCAAGGAACCTGGTCGTCTCCAACGCCTGCGCCGTTCCTTGCCTGTGCCCGGCACACCAACACAACACCAACAGCATCTGTTCGCCTGATCTTTTTTCGGGATATATGTTCGCATGGATGCTTACACGCCAAGGACTCTCGCCATGCATGAAGACACACGCCAAGAATACAAGCCACAAAGTCAACGCGAGGTGTCGCCCGCAACCGGCAGCCATGCAGATCAAACCTCGATTTACCCGCCCTCGCTAGCGAACAACGTGTCGCTCCGACTTTGTCATCGCTGCGCTACGCCTTTGGGTGACGTGGACAAGTGCCCGCGATGCGGGGCTCGGCCCTGCGCTAGCTGCGGTGGCTGACCGCATGGTGCACCAGGGCAGAGCTCATCCGTGGGTTGGTACGAGGCAGCAAAATTTTGATCGCAATCTGTTTGGTACGCAATATGATCACGAAACACCCCCAACATCAGACAGGTAGGCCCGAATCGCTCGATCGGTACGCACTGACATACCGCGAAGCAGCAGACCTCGTGGGAGTCTCCGAGCGAACCCTCTTTGAGTGGGCATCGCAAGGGCGGTTGCGGGTCATGCGGGTCGGCCGGACCGTCCGCGTAAGCGTCTGGGCTCTACGAGAGTTTGTCGAAGCCCATGAGTCACCGGCGGAGAACTCTGAAGTCACAGATGCCTCCTAAATCCGAACCGAATGAATCCGGAGAGTCATCCATGGCCAGTATTTCCTTAGACAGGCGTTCGGGTCGCCGAACAATCCAGTTTGTCGGACACGACCGCAAGCGGCGTTCCATCCGGCTCGGAAAGGTCAGCCGTCGCTTCGCGGAAGCAGCGAAGGTCAGGATCGAAGAACTCGTCACCGCAAAATCGACGTCACATCCTCCCCGCGAAGACACTCTGCGATGGGTTGCTGAGATCGACGAGCAGATACACGGCCGACTGGTCGCGACTGGCCTCGTTCAGCCACGTGCAGCAACGCTCCTCGGTGATTTTCTTGAGGAGTACATCGACGGGCGCCGCGATGTGAAGGCTGGGACCAAAACCGTCTACGGACATACCCAGCGAAACCTGATCGACCATTTTGGTTCGGGCGTCTCTATCCGCGACATCACGCCTGGTCACGCTGATGAATGGCGTCGATACCTCGTGGAACTTGGTCTTTCAGACAACACCGTCCGCCGCCGCTCTGGGATAGCTAAGCAGTTTTTCACGGCTGCCGTCAGAAAGAAGCTCATCACGGAAAATCCGTTCGCCGACCTCCCCGCCTCCGTTCGTGCGAACCCCAAGCGTTTTCATTTCATCAGCACCGAAGACGCTCAGAAGGTGCTGGACGCCTGCCCTGATGCTCAATGGCGGCTCCTTTTTGCCTTGAGCCGATTCGCCGGGCTTCGCTGTCCATCCGAACACTTGCGCTTGAGGTGGGCTGACATCGATTGGCGCGAAGGACGGATGACGATCAATAGCTCAAAGACCGAGCATCACGAAGATGGTGGCGTGCGGCAGGTCCCGATCTTTCCTGAAGTCTTTCCGCACCTTCGTGAGGTATTCGAGTCGGCAGAACCTGGGGCGGAGTACGTGATCACGCGCTACCGCAAACCCAACGCCAACCTCCGCACGCAGTTGATGAAGATCATCAAACGTGCAGGACTTGAGCCCTGGCCCAAGCTCTTTCAAAACCTGAGGAGTTCGTGCGAAACGGCGCTTGCCGAAAAGTTCCCGATGCACGTCGTCACTGCTTGGATCGGAAACAGCGAGGCCGTGGCGGTCAAGCACTACCTGCAGGTAACGGACGACCATTTCCGGCGAGCAACCGAAGCGGTGCAGAATCCGGTGCAGCAATCCGCCGCGAGCACCTGTAGCGACTCGCAAGTCGAGAATTCGAAATCCCCCTTCGAGCATTCCTGCGGCGATTTACTGGAACTTGCGGCGGAGTGCGAGTCCGCGGTGGAAGTGGGAATGGGCGAAGGTGGATTCGAACCACCGTAGGCGTAAGCCAGCAGATTTACAGTCTGCCCCGTTTGGCCGCTCCGGCATTCGCCCGCGTCACGCTTTCGTCGCGTGCAGCCCCGAAATGTAACCCCGACCGCCGGTGATGTCGAACGGATCGTGCGCAATAGGCCCCGAAACCCCCAAACCCTCTGGCTTACGCGGTTTTGACACGCGAAGCGGTAGACCGGCTACACGCCTTGGGTTAGGGTTGTTGCGACGCAGATCGGGCCTTGAGGAGAACTCGTGGAGACCGCTGACGTATGAGTCGTGCCGTGCCAGTTCGTTCCACCGCTAGTAACGCTACCGTCCTTTCCGGGGCCGTCGAATCCGCTCTCGATTCGCACGTGCTCGTGCTGAACAAGCTCTGGATGGCCGTGCGGGTTGTCGATGCGCGCCGCGCGTTCTCGATGCTGATAACCGACATGGCCGAGGTCATCCGCGTGGACGACGGCAGCTTCGCCGGCCACGACTTCGAATCCTGGACCGAACTCGCCACCGCCAAGCAACGCTTCGAGCAAGAGTCCGAAGGACATTACGAGTGGGTCCGCACCGTGCGGATGGAGATCCCTGTGCCCAAGGTGATCCGCCTGCTCGGCTACGACAAGCTGCCCGAGTCCGGCGTGAAGCTCAACCGGCGAAACATCTTCGCGCGCGACCAGAACCGCTGCCAATACTGCGGCAAGAAGTTCGCGACCAGCGAGCTGTCCCTCGACCACGTCCAACCGCGTAGTCAGGGCGGCGGTACGTCGTGGACCAACCTGGTCTGCTGCTGCGTTGGGTGCAACTCCAAGAAGGGTGGCC
>JBCCNK010000031.1:0-20114 GCA_039025875.1 Pseudomonadota bacterium | reverse complement strand
TCGCTATTGGGGCCCAGTACGATCATGTCGCCTGGTTGGGTTACCGGTTCGATCAGTTCTGCTTCGGGTTCTTCGGGCTCATCCCAATCGGTGTGCCCACGTTCAACGTCGGCGATCAGGTGCTCGATCTCAGAACCGCAGAAGCCGGTCAGGGTCGCGTCGATGTCGAGCTCGGTGACCAGTTCCGCCAGCAAGCCCGCGAGCACGCCTTCGTCCCAGCGGCCGCCGATCTTATTCAACGCGATGTTGAGGGCCTTTTCCTGATCCAGAGGCAGGTCAACGATCACCACATCCACGACGCGGTCGCCGCGTGCCTTCAGGATTTTGAACCGCTGGTGACCACCGACCAGGTGACCCGTTCTCTTGTTCAAAATAGGCGGCTCGACGCAACCGAAGGTTTCGATACTGCGATGCAGCTTTTCGTATTCGGAGTCCCCAGGCCTCAGGTCTTTCCGGGGGTTATAGGGGGCGGGGTTGATCTGGTCGGTCGATACACGCTGCAGGTCCATGCTGGCTCCTTGATCTAGAACTCGGAAGCAAAATTCGCTTGAGCTAGAGTCTCAGGGCAGCTTCGGACAGGAAAAATGCGGGCGCTATTTTTCCGTCGCAACACACATCATTAAACCATACGAGTCAATCACTTACGTTTCCAAAAAAATTTACACGTCCTCGGCATCAGACGTTTCGGCCTTACCCTGCGCCCTAGCAACTCGCTTTCGGTGCCGATCAAGTGCACGATTAACGTCTTCCACTGGCTTATCCAACATCAAGGCAAGCTCGGCATACGTGCGGTAGCACCGGGTTTCCCATGCCTCGAAAACTTTCTGATCAGCCTTGATCTGAGCCTCTGTAGGGCGGGGCCTTCCAACGGAACGCTTGGGACGACGTTTTGGAACAGACGTTAATCCTTCAGCCACCTGCAGTCGGTTCAGTTGAACCCACACCTGTTCAATAGCCCGGGCGATCTTCGCGGCATCCGCGGCGTCTGAATAATCCACAGGCAACTCAAGCTCAAAGAAACAGCCAGAATCAATTTCTCTCTGCTCTAAACGCGTCACACACTCAGAGCGGTGCTTGAGCAACACGCCGATCGCTTCCATTCGCTCCCCGTGGATGGCTTCGCAGAATTCACGATGCTTGGTTCTTATTTCATCCTCATCTGTGTTCCTCGATGGACAAGTCTCTGTCAGCAGATTGAAAGCGATCAGACTCGTCGCGGTATCCAAGCATGTGGTCACAGGGTCGGCAGACACGATTATTTGTTTGTCCATGCTGACAACTTTCCAGAAGACTGTTGGATAGATCACGCTCATAACCGCGCAGCAATTCTTCCGAAAATCATACTGCTGAATTGGGTTCAAAAAGCTCGAAAAATTTGAACCTACGAATCAATAACGCCACTGGAAGAGGTTTATACCCCTTGACCAACGCGCCTTAATATGCATGAATACAGAGAGTTGCTACGACTTGACATCCCTCAGCGATCATTCGCCATAGGTCATAGGAGATCCAACAGAGTAACTGTGCCCCTGTACATCGGGGCGACATTTTGAACGACGCGTGAGCGTCAGGTGCTGCTCCGCAGAAAACCGCCAACCTGGGCCTCAAAGCCCTTGAAGTACGAAAGCAGCAACCTGAGCCACGCCCCCGCAAGGGGGCGTCGGCCGGTTGCTGTTTCGTACGCCCCTTGGCGGGGGCTCTGCGGATGGCTCGGTACGGCGCCCTCTTTTCATTGAGTGAGCGCCGTACCGGGTCGAACTGACATAATTCAACGCAAAGGGGCACTGCAGCACGGCCCCCACCAATCTTCTTTGGAGACTGCCGTGCCCCAGACCAACACACCACCCCATAAGCACCGTCTAGACAGCCAACGTATCGAATTACTCGGACACAGCTTTCTGATCGATCAACTGATCCGTGGGGGCATAGAAGTAGCCCAACCTCTTCGGGACCGCGGAGTCGATCTGGTCATCTACGCGGACCTGACGAGTGAGGTCGGCAAGTTCATCTCCAAGCCATTACAACTAAAAATCGCATCCAAACGAGTCTTTTCCCTCAGTCGCAAGTACGAGAAGATCGCCGATCTCATCATCGCCTTCGTCTGGCATATCGACTCTGAAGAAGAGGCCCGGGTTTACGCCATGACCTATGCCGACGCTTACCTTATCGCCGAACAACTGGGCTGGACCAAAACACAGTCCTGGGCCAAGGGCAACTACTCCAACACGAGGCCCGGAAGAAAAATCGAAAAATTACTCGAACCCTTTCAGATGAATTCGGAATCGTGGTTCGGTCGGCTGACAAGTGGCTCTTGACCGTTTCCAACGCGAGAATAAAAACCTTAGAAGCAGGCTAAACCTTCAATCATCAATGACACTGCGTACTGACGAAAGGTGAAGAGTAAGCAGATTAATTTACCTGTCCTTAGTCACTCACCTCACGCATCACATCCGCGGGCGATGCACTGCAGCAATAACACCAGCGTATGAATTGAGACACGTCAAGACGTTGGCCGCCGGATTCCACCTTGTTGACGAAACTATGAGCTTGGCCTAGCTCGCGCGCGAGCGAACGTTGTGACAGATTGGCCGCTTTCCGATGGCGTTTCAAAGCCTCGCGAAGCTTATCCTGAATTTCAACCTCGAACAGTGTCTCAAGCGTGGCCATAACCTGCTATCCTGTCCCTTGACAAGGGACGCAAAAGGTGTAGCATGATAAGGGGCACGCCAAATGCCCCCTCACATGCTACATAGCATAACAGCCTTCAAGGCAAATTCCTATGGCCCGACCATTCAAAATCATCGACCTCTTTTCCGGCGCAGGCGGGCTCACACTCGGTTTTTCCAATGCCGGATTCGTGCCGGTACTGGCGGTCGAAAAAGAACCGGACTTCGCTGCGACCTACCGTGAGAACTTCGGAGATCACGTTATCGCCGAAGACATCGCCACAATTGTGGATCAGGGCGGGATCGACACAAAAGCGGATGTTGTGATTGGCGGACCACCTTGCCAAGGGTTTAGCAATCTCACTGGAAACAAGGCTAATGACCCACGACGGGCCATGTGGCGTTTCTTCATGGATGTCGTCGAGTCATCCGAATGCAAGGTTTTCGTGGTCGAAAATGTTCCGAACCTTCTGACTTCCCCGGAAGGTCACGCGATTATCAACCGTGCTCGGCAGCTTGGTTTTCACGTTACCGATGACAGCACCGGCTTGTTAATGGCCAGCAATTTCGGGGTGCCTCAAAATCGAAAACGGGCCATTATCATCGGATCGAAACTTGGCCCGCTTGCCCTTCCTGAATCAGTCGGACGAAAAGTATCGGTGCGAGAAGCGTTTACAAATGGTATTTACAGCGATGACAAGCCGATTCCGGCAACTCCACATCTCGATGACTTGCCACAGCAGCCCGCTCAAGGACCAGACCTCCACATCGCTCGGAACCCCACCGAGAAATCACGTGAGCGATACCGCACGATCCCGCCCGGCGGCAATCGGTTCGATCTCCAACGGCTAAGACCAGACATCACGCCGGATTGCTGGAAGCGAAAGACCAAGGGTGGAACCGACTTGTTCGGGCGGTTGCACTGGGATGAACCCGCACGATGCACAATACGCACCGAGTTCTACAAGCCCGAAAAAGGTCGCTACCTACACCCGGAAGAACATCGCCCAATTACGCACTGGGAAGCGGCTCGCCTCCAAACTTTCCCGGATAGCTTCAAGTGGCGAGGAACTAAGATTCGCGTGGCGATACAAATCGGCAATGCCGTGCCACCACGCTTCGCACAAGCCATCGGCGATCACGTTATGAATCATCTGGTGGAACACCGGCAGCGGCCCAGCCGTAAGCCGAAGGTATCTGAGATCCGGCAATATCAGCTTGCTTGGCCAAACGGCTAAAGCGATTTCGAGCCGCGTTTTTTGGCGGCATCCCGAATCGCTTGCCGTACGTCATCCGGCCACGGCTTAGATGATCGTAGACGATAAGAAAATCGAGCGGCCCCACGCTCTCCCTTTACTCGCACGGTCTCCACATCCCATCCCAGGTCACGCAATTCGCGAAGTCGCCGAGTCCACTCTTCCTCCATACCGACAGCGGACAATAGCCAACGCGGTACGATCTCGCCTTGCTTGGCTTTTAGCAATTCCCCGATCCGCTGCACCGGCTCATCAAATCCCATGCACCGCGCCATGATGTTTGACGGCAAAGTTGCGAAGTAATCCTTCTTTTGAATATTGCAGGTCTCGCTGATTGCCCACAAATTCTCCTCGTCGGTTGTGCCTCCCCATTCTCTTGGGATACGATGATCCACGACGAGCTTAATCCCATCCTCTTTTATCGTCTGGCCCGAGAGCTGACACCGACCATTAGCTTGAAGCAGAATCTTCGCCCGGAGCTTGCCGGGTATGGGGGACGGGTCCGCAACCTGTTCGCGTTGATCTAACGATTCGAGTGTGTAATAGCTTGTGCCGTCCCCGACTCGAACGGGTATCGAATAACCTCCGTTGGACCGGAGTTCACGAATGCGTCGCGGCAGGTCTGACTGATGCTGCAAGTCGTTAGGCAACCCAGCATCGATGCACTCTTTCGATACTTCGACCCCTACCCCAGCTTCCCGGAGCACACGAAGTATTTCATGATGGATGCGGCGTAGACCACGAGCCATATACTCAGGGTACCCGCCCTACCTAAGTAGGTCTACCGAGCCATGCCCGACCCTCTTAGCCGCCAGCAACGCAGTAGCCTGATGGCGAAAGTCAAGGGCAAAGACACTAAGCCCGAGCTAGTCGTGAGACGCCTCATTCACGGCATGGGCTATCGCTACCGTCTGCACCGCAGCGATCTGCCGGGCAAACCCGACATTGTTTTTCCGGGTCGACGTAAAGTGATATTCGTGCATGGATGTTTCTGGCACCGCCACTCGTGTCGCAGAGGGCAATCGCTACCCCAAGCACGCCGTACGTGGTGGACCGCTAAGCTAGAACGTAACGCAGAGCGTGACCGATCCAATACACGCCGCTTGCGGTCGCTGGGTTTGGGGGTAATGATTATTTGGGAATGCCAAACCAAACCAGCCAATCTCGAAAAACTTGCGGCACGCATCAGGCGATTCTTGAATGCCTGACTGCCAGCGGGGTCGCCATCGGTGGCGCTATGCCTCCGATGTTGTCTCGTCACCCCATCATGACTACACGTGGTAGCCTACGAGCATAAAATGAAGGCACTTACGATTCACCAACCGTGGGCCTCACTAATCCTGCTTGGTATCAAACGCTACGAGAACAGGACGTGGCGAACGAATTATCGTGGGCCGCTAGCCATCCACGCCGGATCTTCCAGGGCATCATGGGACATTGCTGAAGCTGACCCCGCCATCGCTGCCGATCTAGAACAGCACGGCCTAAATCGCCAGACTGCCCCGCATGGGGTTATTCTTGGTGCAGTCTGGCTGGCCGACTGCATAGGCATCAATTTAATTCCAGCCGACGCCCAGTCCGACCCGTACGCCAGCGGGCCGTGGTGTTGGGTTTTGGCTTCCCCCACAATGTTGCAGAAGTCGCTCGACTGCAGCGGCAAGCTAGGGCTATGGACGCCACAAGCAAGCTCCCGGAGCCAAATGGCAAAGAGCGTTAGTTGCCTTGAAGTTGCTGTGAAGGATACATGGTTGGCAACTCCAGCCGATAGTTGTTCCCAAGTTATGCGACAAAGTTAGCCGTACTTGATATAGCACACCATAATGGGTCTACTAAAATAATCTGTGCGGGGCTCCGGACTCCCCCGACATCTGAAATGCCGATAAACACATAGGTCATCGGCCCAATCTTGGTCCTGAACCGCCGGGGATCCGGCAGATAGGCTGGTATGGTCAAGGACAACCCAAAACCCCTTTCCGTCGAGGCACTAGACGATACCGAATTGGTCTCGTTCGGCCGTGTCTTCCTGGAAACATGGATGAAGAATGGATTCGGCGGACTGTCGAAGAAAGATACAGAACTACTGATCTTCGCATGCCTAGAGAATGCGCTCGCACGCGACCGTACGGTAAATAACTACGAATGGGCGACGACGCTGAAGGTCACTACCTCGAAGGTTAAGTCACTTCGTCTCGAATCCCACATGCGCTACGCAGACCTCTTCGGTAAGCGGCGTGCCCTGATCCATGCGGACCGTTTCCTCAAAAATATCGAGTCCCTAACGATCGAGGTGAACGCTGACGATCCGTCACTCAAGGGAAGGGTAAGGTTTCTCGCCGAGGATCCGGTGATCAAGATGGAAGTAGAGGTAGCGATAAAGGCAATGGGCGGTCTCGTGCACTATGAACGTAATCGCGAAGTGATCGCGCTGGACGTGGTGCATTTTCTGACTCTAACTGCCATGGCCTACGGTACTGGTGAGGAAGACATCGTCGCCGACATCGCCCATAAGCTACAGAGCAACGACCGTAAGCGTAAAGCGGCTCAGAAGGAACTACGTGGAGCAGAGTACAAGCAGTTGACTGAGGGTGAGAAGCTTCACAAGGGGCTTCGCACCATGGCGGAATCGGTTCTCGGCAAGAAACTAGCGTTGTTCGACCATCTGGACGAAATCGTCTCGTCACAAAAGTACCACGGCACCTTCCAGATAGGTAATTAATGGTCAACAGCGTCGTAACTAGCAGAAATAAGACCCAAGGGATACAGGCAGGAGTAATACGATGCCAGGAGGAGCCGCCGATCAGCACAGCGAACAAGAGCGACTTCAAGCGATTGAGCGACTCCGCCGTAAGCGCCCTCTCTCCAACTGGAAGAGAATCGGGAAAGCCAACAATGGACTGCCGTGGGGACGTTGGACGCATCAGCATGACGCTTTTGAGTTCCTTCTGAAATATCTAGATGAAGTGACCGTCAATGGCAATGGGAACGGCTCAGAAACAGCTAACCGGTCACCCAAGTCTGCTTTGATTCGAATGCCAACAGGTACAGGCAAGACGGGCATTATGGGATTGGCCGCGGGGTACATTGGATCACCCATTGACGAGAAGGTACTACTCGTAGTCGTGCCATCACGAGCACTGCGCTTACAGGTGAAAGAAGCACTTGAATGGCGATATTGGTCTGTGGTCGATCGACGTCCGGGGCGCTGGCGTCCGGTTGAGGGCTTCACGCCGAGTACGCTCAAGACTGCGCTTGAGAAGAGCCACGACGATTGGCCCGGTGACCCTATGCCACCGGTATTGGTATGCACGACTACAACTATCGCCATGTTAAGCGGTGATGCGAAACGAATCCATCAACCGAAGCACGGTGACGAGGTTGATAATGAATCAGCTGAGGAACGAGCCGAATCGACTACTAAAGAGAACCGAAACGAATGGCGTCGGCTGTACCGGCGATTGCTTGATGAAGTCGGCATGGTTCTAGTCGATGAAGGGCACCGTGAACCCGCGCCCGCGTGGGCTAGGGCAATCCGTCGCTTCCGATGCCCCCGCGTACTATTCTCAGCAACGCCCTATAGAAATGATTTACGTCTCTTCGATATCGGCCGTGAGCAAACACGGGACGACGAGAACAGTCAATCCAGCCGGAGTAAGAAGAGGCGTCGTGCTCAAGGGCGAGCGCCGGATCTGGGCCCTTTCCGCTTCATCTACCCCTTCATGAATGCACGAGAAAGCGGCGTCATTCGAGATGTGAAGTTCGAGCACCCAAAAGACAACGATGGATGGGTGAAGGGGCGTAGCGGCTCGCCTCTGCAGTTGTCGACTCGAGCGAATCGCTTTGGCAAAGCACTACTGGACTTCTATGAAAGCGACAAGGTCGCCGAAATCGGGCAGTGGTGCAATCGACAGCAGATGAATGATGGCGTCAAGGACGATAGGTCATTATGGCCTGCCAAGGTAATCGTACGGTGCGCAAGTGTGGAGGCAGTCAGAGAGGTCAAACGGACACTTGAGAGAACGCGGAAGGCTGGTGAAGTAATCGCTATTCACACGCGCTTCACACCTTCTGAAGAGAGGGACGGCTTCTACGGCCAGGTTCCCGCCCTTGGTTCGCCCGAAGCACATAAAGCCGTATTTTGGATCCATCAAGATATTCTCATCGAGGGACTAGATCATCCCGGCTTCTGGATCATCGCATTCTTCGAACCGTTCGGGAATGAAAGGTCGCTAGTGCAGCAGATCGGGCGTGTTCTACGAGAACCGACCGCAGCGGACGAGGTTCCTTCGGCCATCGTCTTCAGCGACCGTACACACAAACTCGAAGACTCATGGAAGGGATACCACGGATACGAATCCGAGGAGCCACCGATCGTGGGCCCAGAGGAAATCGTGGAGCGCTTTCTTCAGTCGCTGCCCGAATACTTCTACTCAAGGGGATCATACCGTCGTACGCTCCGGATTACAGAAGAGGGAGCAAAAGACCAGCTTTGGAAGGAGTTGCGGCTGCCGTGTCGGGCACAGGTCCTGCAACTACAAGGTGATGCTACGCATCCTACCGCAGATGCAATTGACGAGTTCATCGAAGACATCGCTGACAGGCTAGAACAACGTGACTACACAACCGTGCAGGCGCTTCGCCCGCACGAAGCACGATCCCTAGGCATGTGCGCACTAGTAACACTACAGGTATCCGAATCATCTCGAGTCGAGCCATCGAACTTCTTCGAAATACGCTTGTCACCCGCGGCAATTTGCTTTGTCGGCAATCTTTTATTCTGGCAGGGACCGATCGAGATTAGCGATGAGGCGCGTGAGTATGGCTATAGACCAATTCAGTCTGACGAGTTGCGCACCTTGTTGGGCCAGAACGCCACCGTTAGGCAGACATCAACGCTCAACACAGACCTCAACGACGCAGCGATTCGACGTCGCTCCATGGGAGCGATGGATCTAGGCTGGTCAGGCGTGGCTCTCGGTGATGAGGGACACGCGATGGTCACAGTCTTCGCAACGAATGACCAAGTCCGCCGGCAGCTCAATCTCGTCCGAGGTAGGGTTGGTGAGTCAAATCAATCCATGCGATCACCAGTAGAGTTCGCGGAGTGGGTCCACTCAATCGCCAAGGAGATCGGGGCTGATACCGATGCGTATCCGCCTATGCTCGACCGGTATGCCAGCGAAGTTCCGCCGCCTGACGAAGCAGAAGCGGCGCATGTGCTTATCGACCCCCGGATCTTTGGGGAGCACTATGAAGTGGCGCCGATCGGACACGACGGCGGAACACTCGCTGGCGACGCGCCCTTTACTGATCTTCTGGAGGCATCAGCGGTGACACTCGAACCTCGACAGGAAGTGTTCACGGCTAAATTGGGTAATGCGGGCCCAGAGGATGGGCCAATAGAAGTAAAGTTTCAGATTTCATACCGCAATGATCGATTCCAGGTCAGGCCTAAGGACACAAACGAATTCCGTAAATCGTTTCTCAAGCTCTTTAGGAAACAGCCGCAGAGCACAACAAAGTGGAAGCCTGAAACGCTACTCGCGTCAAAAGCAAGCGTCCAGATAGTGACGCGAAAAGGGTTGATGTATACCGACGGTCGTTTCTACGAGCCGCGTCGGCTATGGGGGCCTGAGCGTGCGTCACAGCTCCCTGAGATTCACGGCATTAAGAGATTAGCCAATATCACGCATGGAGAGAAAGGCTTTGTGTGGGAGGACAGGCCTGGTGGCAAGAAGAAGAGCGTCCTCAAGATGAGCAAGTACAAGGACCGCCCTAGTTGGCATCGTTCTTCATTGTTTGGGTTGGTGGATCGCGATCGGTCAGCGATATACCGGGCGACAGACTTAAAACCAATGTGGCTCGTATGTGACGATATGGGGGCCGAGTATGCCGATTTTATCGCGCTCGATGACTCTGTTAAATCTGCACCACGACTTGTGATGATACACTGCAAGATGGGTGCTTCAGACGCAGCGACAAGTACTTCTGCTGGCGATTTACACGTTGTTGCGTCGCAGGCGCTGAAAAACCTCGGCCTATTCACTATCAACACCGGGATGCTCGAGGGACGAGCAGCCAAATGGGATGGGTGCTTCCAGGGGAACGAAGACTTACCCCTGATCAGGCGCCCATTCACAGATCCTCCTTCGGGAGCTAAATTCGTTAAACACCTGGTGGAGACGCTAGGCAGAACTGATGTACGACGTGAGGTCTGGCTGGTTATGGGCAACAGCGTCTCAGCTGGAGCAATCCGAGAATCCGCCAAATCGGAGGACGCGCCTCCTGCAAATGTAATCCATCTGCTGTATCTACTTCAGTCTCTGAGGGCGAGCGCTAATGCTTTGGGAATCCAACTGCGATTGTTAACGAAACCGTAAAGGTCTGGAACCGCAGTGTACGCATGGAATGCCCCCTTCAATCTGACCCAGATTGAAGGGGGCATTCCGAGACGAACCCAAAAATTTCCGTTGCTCTCGCCGCCAAGAGTAGATATTGTTGTGCGACAGGGTCCGCATTGTAGGTTTCCGGCGTATCGCCTCTTCTGAAGTCACATGCTTGTTCGAAGATGCGTAAAGGGCCTCAGGTCTAACGGGGTGCACAACAGTGACAGAAACAACCGAGCCTGAGAGCGGTACTGCGGGAGCCCCCGTCACAACCATCCCGAGCGATACGGCGGGGCAAGAACCAACCCACGGGGTAGGCTTATGCCTATCGGGGGGTGGTTACCGAGCGATGCTGTTCCACACCGGCACGCTCTTGCGCCTCAACGAGGCAGAGCTACTACAGAAGCTCACCAGCATAGTGATCGTATCGGGTGGCTCGATCACTTCGGCCGTTTTAGGGATGAATTGGCAATACCTGTGTTTCGATAATAGCGGGTTCTCAAGCCCATCCGTTTTCCTTGAGTACTTGGTAAATCCAATCCGTAAGATGGCGTGTACTACGATCGATACCCAGTCGGTCATCGGCGGCGCGTTGTGCTTCGGCAGCATCAACTCCAAAATCGTCAAGCGGTACCGCAAACATTTATTCGGCGACAGTACGCTGCAATCGTTACCAGACGAGCCTCGCTTTATGCTGAATGCCACCAAGGTGCAGTCGGGCGCGTTATGGCGGTTTGTCAAGCCCTACGCCCGGGATTGGAAGGTCGGGAAAAACACTGCTACCAGTATCGGACTGGCCGAGGTCGTCGCGGCTTCTTCGGCGTTTCCGCCGGTTCTATCCGATAAACGGGATCGAGATTTACTGCTTATTTTCAAGTCTGGGGCGCCTGATGCAAACACGCCTGAGATGTATCTCGGTATCAGGCCGCTGTCTTCTTAATATCAACGATGTCATTATTTCCAATAATAGCAAATGGATACGTAAATGGATTCACAGAGTTTTTATATTTTCGATCTTGACGACAATGTGTTTTACTTAGAAACGCAAGTTCAAGTCCGCCATATGACGACCGGCGAAATTAGACTTCTTAGCACAACCGAGTTTGCGGCTGTAAGGCACGACCTAGGTAAGGCAGGGCGATGGGGGCATTACGAGGTTTTCGACCGCACTTACGAACGTTTCCGTGACCTGAATGGCCCGGCTGACCAGCAACACTTCGTCAATGATCTCAACCACGTCATGGCACTGGAACACGACGCGTGGAAAGGGCCAGCGTGGTCAGTATTCGAATATGCCTGTGCCCAGCAGCGTCCATTATCGATCATTACCGCGCGTGGGCATTCGCCGGAAACCATCCGGGCTGGAATCACCCGGCTTGTCGAAGAGGGTTTGATCGCGAAAGAACCGAACTACCTTGACATTTTTGCGGTTGGAAACCAAAGCGTCGCTTCGGAACTCAAGGCTGGGGCAAGCCCTAAGGACAGAATAGCCATCGAGGGGCTACCCGACCCGATCAGCGAGTTAAAACGCCTTGCGATCCATCGCGTTGTTGCCAAATCCATTGAGATCGGTGGAGCAGACAAGCCTCACCGCTTTGGGATGTCGGACGACGACCCGGGCAACGTGGACCTTGTGATCCGCGCGATGCTTGAGTGCAAAAGAAAGTATCCGGATATGCGGTTTTTCGTAATTAATACACACCGTGGCGAGATGGTTAAACTCGAGGTCTTTCCCTATAACAAGCCTGTCGTCGGCCAGCCCGAAGAGATCTAAACTCTTACTTCCCTGAATCATTTTTGATTATTACATATAGAATAAGCAGGTATAGATGCCCTACTACTACACACTGCGTGACCTGGACAAGGCGGACCGGAGTCGAGCGATCGAAGGCATCCAAAGACTCCGTGAGTTGCGTGACACCCATATCCCCGCACGGACACTGAACGAAACGCTGCTGCTAGCAACCTGGAACGTCCGCGACTTAGGTAACGAGGATAAACGCGCGACGCCGGAGGGTCTAGACATGCCCGGACCTCGTTTGGACGAGTCTTATTTCTATATAGCCGAGGTGATTTCGTTCTTTGACATTGTTGCGCTACAAGAGGTCAATTCACTGGATTCGCTCAAACGGTTGATGAAAATCCTTGGTCCTTCATGGGACTTTTTGACAACCGATATCAAGCCGGATCGATCGGGCAATCACGAACGGATGACTTTCGTGTACGACAAGCGACGGATCTGGTTTAAAAACATGGCTGGCCAGATCGTGCTGTCAGAAGGCGATCAGTTTGTCAGAACACCTTATTATGCATCATTTCAGTGCGGTTGGTTCCAGTTTGTTCTGTGCAATGTGCATATTAAATACGGCAATCACCAAAATACGTCTGAACGAGAGCGGGAGATTGACCATATCGCAGACTTCCTTGCCGATCGCGTCGAGCGGACTTATGAGAATATGGTCCTGCTCGGGGACTTCAACATACTTGGCCGGGACCACGCAACCTTCGAACCGCTGGGCACCCACGGCTGGGTGGTCCCGCGGGTTTTTCCAACCAACGTGACGCAGTCGCGACCGTACGACCAGATAGCCTTCAAAATCCGCGATGGCCAGCTAAGGCAAGGCCCAAGCAACCCTAACGCTGGGACACTTCCTTTCTTCGATGCGGTCTTCCGGCCGGATGAATGGGAAACCTATTACAACGCAGCGCGGGCCACCGGTCGGCGAATGGAAAGTTGGGAAAATACGCTGGATTGGCCTCGGGAAGACCGAGTGCTAACGCCCGAAGAGTACTACAGCAAGCAATGGCGAACCTGGCAGATGTCCGACCACATGCCTTTGTGGGTCGAACTATCCATCGATTTTTCTGATGAATACCTCAACAAGATGAAAAACGATTAACTAAGGCACTGTCACGATGATCCACACTATTCTCGAATACTGGCAGCACCTTGAGACGTTGGGAGCGGGTCACGAAGACCTCCCTTCGCCGCGTGTTTGCCGCTTGATGGTTGAGATGTTTGAGCGTTGGCGTTCCCGGCATACATTTCCGGAACGCGATAGCCTAAGCCACCTCCGTAACTATGAAAATCAATTAAACGTGGGCCCTGTGATGGCCTTGCCCATAGTCGAGCGACGCGGCCATGCACTATCGCTGACGCTCGACCTTGTCAGTAACGACCAGGCAATGCACGACGGGCTGTGCTGGGTGTCACCTGATGAATTAATTGTTGGGACGATGCCACCTTATTCTGTCGGACAAGGCAAAGAGGTGATGCGATACCTTAAGGACGCAACCGACGACTACGACGAAGCCCTGGATTTCGAGGCGCGGTTCCGCAACGAGTGGTCGAACTTCGGGCACATCGTGCCGAACCACGAGAAGGTGGTCCACCTGGGCTTAAACGCGATCATCGAAGATTGCAGGGGGCTGGCGTCAAGCAAACCATCGGAGGCTTCGTTTTATCGCGCGGTTATCAGTGCTCTCGAAGGGGTCATCCGGTTTGCGAACAACTACGCGGCGGCCGCGCAGGCCCAAGCGAAACTCCACGAAGAAGCGCTTGCTGCGGATCAGAATCATCCGCGTGCCGCGATCTTTCGCGAGCGTATTGCGGGCATGACTGCGGCCTCCGAACGGTTGAGTCGCATCCCCGGTGAGCCTTGCCATTCCTTTACAGACGCGATCCAGTGCATCCACATTATGAACTGTGCGCTGCACTGGACCGGGGAACTAACCTCCATCGGCCGGCTCGACCAGATCACTGGCCCTTTCTTTGAGAAAGACACACTAGAAGAACACGAAGCTCAAGAAGTGATCGAGTGCCTATGGGTCAAGATGGATGAACGGGTCACACTGCACCCCGAGCACATTGAAGACCGCTTTACCTCCTCCGATGGCACGCTGTTGGGCAGCGGCGGGCCAAGTAACTTCGACCAGGGCTCTTTAACCAACCAATGGATGCAGCAGGTCACGATCGGCGGCTTCGTAGCAAACAATGATAAAGTACCAAGAGACGGGAGCAACGCCGTTACACGGATGTGTCTGCATGCCGCTCGGAAGCTGCCGTTTAACTGTCCGACGCTTGACCTGCGGCTGCATCAAGATTCGCCGCAAGACTTGTTCGAGTTGGCAGCGAGGGCGATCCTCAGTGGCGGCGCGCACCCCGTGCTCATGAATGATGATAAAATTGTTGAGCACCTGCACCAACGGTCCGGCGGCGACGTAGAACTCCGCAGCGCGCGGAACTACGCTTGCGATGGCTGCTACGAGACGCTCTTTCAAGGGGAGACGGAGTTCAGCTTTTTCTTTACCCCAGCGATTGATTGTCTTGAGCGAGCACTGAATACCGGCGCGAGCATTGGTGCGGCCGGACCTATCTATCTACGAGGTAGCAAGGGTGGAATCCGGACCCCGCTGGCCAATACATTTGAAGATTTCACGACATTTTATGAAACCCTCGAGAGGCAAATACAACTAACACTCCACCGGGCCTACGCGGGGGTGCTCGCCGCATATGGCAGCAAAGCCGATATCTGCCCGACCCCGATCCTCTCCGCGATGATCGATGGCTGCGTTGAGACCGGGCGGGACCTCTATTCTGGGGGCGCCCGATACAAAGTATTCGCGCCCCTGATGACCGGGATCAGCACTGTTGCGGACTCACTGTATGTGATTGATCAACTCGTGTTTACCGAGTCGCCCGAGTTTTCGCTTGAGGAGCTAGTCGCATGCCTTCAGACAAATTGGTTAGAGGCCAAAGGCGGCGTTGGACTTCGTTTAGACCAAAAACGTATCGACGAGATCCGCGCCTTATGCAGGCAGCAGCCCCGCTTTGGGTATGGCAACTGTGATGTGGATCGATACGCATGGATGCTGGCAAAGAGTTTTGCCGACGCGGTTGAATCCGTTAAAGCACACCCGATGCATCAAGAATCTGCCAAGCAATTGCAGAAGCGTTTCGGTCTGGCGGATGCCCCCTTTGAGCTACTGCTAACACCGGGCGTTGGAACGTTTGAACAGTATGTCTTCGGCGGCCAGTTCGCAGGATCCACGCCGGATGGCCGGGGGGCGTTCGAGTCGATTGCCTCTGACCTTTCTCCCGCTCCGATACATGACGACCTGGAGCCCATCCTTCGGTCGGACGACGATGATGAAGGACCCGCATACCTCCGTACCAGCCGGCTCTACGACGCAATGGCTTCCTGGAGCGATCTTGCATTCGATCGTCTCACCGATGGTGCGCCAGCAGATCTAAATATCCGCGAAGACTTCCCGCTTGAAGATCTGACAGCGGTTGTTCAAGCGTTTGCAGAAGGCAAAGGCGGCAACATGATGACGCTGACATGCGCCAACCCCGAGACGATGCGCTCTGCTGAAAAGAGCCCGGCTGACTACAGCCTACTTCGTGTCCGGATGGGCGGTTGGACCGAATTCTTCTCAGTGCTTTCGCCAGCACACCACAGGCACCACCGCCGGCGACCGATCTACACCCCCTGAACAAACGATCAATACATACATGCGACCGGAATTAACTATGAGCATCAGACTGCCGGAGCCGGATAGCCTTTACCGCACGCCCAACCGACAGAACGGGATTACAGACCCGATTTGGCCAACGGCGTTCCCCACATCACTTGATGCGGACAAGAAGCGGGCCTACCGCGAGGAGTACGCTGGGCGTGTCGCCCGCCAAAAGGACCAAACCATCCTCCGTGCGAACATCCTGACCGAGGGGCAGGCCCCGTTAATTAACATTCTGAAACTTATTACAAAGTTCATAACGGAAGAAGCGTTGGAAGAACCCTCGCATAGCCATGCCCCCGTCCTCGAGGACATCCCGGACACCTATCGCGTAACGATTACCCTTGGACTTGGATCAACATTGTTTGATGCCGCCGACGGGCGAGACCGTTTTGGGGTGGCGCATCAGATCCCGCGTTACCTAAAGCCGATGCCGCATTTCCCCGGACATCATATAGATTTCGACCCCAAAGCCCGGGCATCAGACATCATCTTCAATGTGTCCAGCGACCACCCTTACGTCAATGTCGCAGTCGTCCGCTTCTTCACCGATTATTTCAATCAGCGCTACCGGGAGTCCTTCGCACCGGACACCACCGCGGATGTACTTGCGTTTTTCGGCGTCGAGACGGGCTACGCTCGCAAAGACAAGCGTGAGTATCTCAAGTTCGACGACGGGATCGACAACATCAATATGAGCAGCGACGACCTGCAGCGGCTGGTCTACGTCGAAGAAACCGATCACGAACCTAATTGGTGCACCAACGGCTCGTACATGGTTTATCTCAAAATCAAGGAGCGGCTCACCGAGTGGGAATCAATGGACGAGAGGGACCAAGAAGCCGCGATCGGCCGTGAAAAAGAATCAGGGTGCCCGCTCTCCATGCAGAAGACGGGCCCAACAAGCATGGTCCCGGTGTATCCCGACCCGACATCAGATCAAGACGGCCCCCTGGATGCACATATCCGTAAAGTCCAGCCCCGCCGCCCGGGCGTCGACCTGTTCGGCATGCAAGACCTGGAACGCCGGTTCCTGCGCCGTCCCTATCCCTTCTTCGATGGGCTTGACGACAAAGGCAACGCGATCTGCGGCCTACAGTTCATCGCTTTTATGAAGAGCCTGCAGCACCAGTTTGAGCACGTTACCAACATGTGGCAGATGAATAAAAACTTTCCCGTTACCAATACCGGAATTGATAAGCTCTACAGCAGTGGTGTGCTGAAGAATGTCGATGGCGGCTACTACTTCTGCCCACCCGGGTTGAAGAGCCCAGAGGATTTCCTTGGTTCGGGTATGTTTGAATAAACCGGCGCCTTAACGATCAGGGCACCTAGCGTCCATCATCGGTGAATGCTGATGAACGAGTGACGCATAATCGATTTTGATACGGGCGAATGCAAGTAAACCCAAGGAGGTAATACAAGTGTTTTTAAGATCAATCCAGCTGAAGAACTTCAGGGGCTTTACCGACCAGAGCCTTTCGTTTGTCGAAACAAATAAAGAGGGCAAAGAGTCGATTCGCAAGAGCACGATTCTTCTTGGACAGAACGGCACCGGCAAGAGCAACCTGCTTAAAGCGATCGGCCTAGTCTTGGCAGGCCGAAGTGCCCTACCCAGCCTGATGGAGGACGTTGATGGGTGGGTCCAATACCGCAAAAAGCGGTGCCAGGTCGACGCGACACTGCAAACGCAGGCGGGTGAGCTGCGCGAGATCACGCTTCACATCGAACGCGGGATGAAGATAGCTGATGTGATTGACGAGAACCATGATTCCCTTTCGAAGCTCGAGGATGCGCTAGAATACACCGAGCGGAGTTATTTCACGGTTGGCTACGGCGCCTCACGCCGGCTCAACACAGGCGGCAGCAAATCCAGGAAACGAACTCGTCGAGAGAGCGATTACCGATCGGGCAACCTCGCATCGCTATTCAGTTCGGAAGCACAACTCACGCCGATCGAGGAGTGGGCGATGGACCTGGATTACCAGCGAAACAGATCTGGCCTGGCGATGGTCCGCCAGGTGTTCTCAAAGTTTCTGCGCAATGTTAAATTCGAAAAAATCGATAAAAAGACAGGGACGCTGCTTTTTAGGACACCCGATGGCCTGATCCCGATGTCGAACCTGAGCGATGGGTATCAGAACGTTGCAGGCTGGGTCGGGGACCTACTTTACCGCATCTCAGTTGTCTTTGACGACTACACCGACCCGCTGAGCACCCGGGGGGTACTCATTATCGACGAACTCGATTTGCACCTTCACCCGAAGTGGCAGCGGGACCTGATCGGTTTTCTTAAGAATCAATTACCAAACATGCAGGTAATCGCCACGACCCACTCGCCGATCACCGCGCAGCAGGCCAGGATGAACGAGCTCTGGTACGTCGAGCGACGCCGATCATCCTGCCAGATCGAACAATTCGAGGGCGACCCGAGCAAACTACTGCTGCACCAGCTGGTTATGTCTGATCTGTTTGATATCAGCTCCGATGAGTCAGTCGCTGTCGAAAAAATCAAGAACCGTTACAAAACGCTGAAAGGGATTAAGTCGCGCACTGCAAGGCAGGACAAGGAAATGGCGAAACTTAAAGTTGAAATTTCCGAGATGCCTGTCCACATGCGGACCAACACCCCGCTATCAAGCCAGCAGATGAATCTTCTATTAAAGATTCAAAAAGAGATGGGGAGCTAAGCCAAGATGATTCCACTAGAACGAAATCGAACAGAAGATGATATTCATGCAAATTTTCTAGAGACAAATCGTGTCGAGTTTGAAACAGAGTTGATGAACAATCAGAGATCGATCGCGAAGGGAGACCTGGACAAGCACAGTTTCAAAGGCGGGCGTTGGACCAAGGCCAAGCCACAACTCGTGCTCGATACACACGGCAAGTGCGCTTATTGCGAAACGCCGACGACCGTCGTCGCGTACGGTGCGGTTGAGCACTACAGGCCTAAAAGCAAATATTGGTGGATCGCGTACTGCTACGACAACTACCTAATGTCCTGCACACTGTGCAACTCGAAATACAAAGTCGCAAAGTTTTCCATCAAATCATCAAAACTGAAATGCCCCGTTCGTATCCGTGCCAATACATCGGATAGTTATATCGGGAGGTACGCTGGCAAGCTCGGCCCAGATCCACTGGACAAGAATGGTGCGGTTAATGATTTCAAGCAGGAACATCTTGAGGAAAGGCCGTACCTTCCCAATCCTTATGTCGACGATCCCGATGATTTTTACGCGTGGGAATTGGATGATACACTTAGGCAGGTCAAGCTGATCGCTGCGGAAGGAATCGAAGACGCCGAGCAAGTCGTAAAAGCCGCAGAAGAAGATTTGGGTTTGAACCGGCCCGAATTGCTGGATCTTCGGTACCAGACCCTTACTGCCTATCGGATTTACCTCAAAGTCACCCAGTCCCCGGGCATTGATGCGAGACTACTGGCTGATACCCAAGCCGAGCTAGCTAAGATGACCGAACCTGGCGCCGCCTACGCGGGCATGGTGAGGTACTTCTCCAGAAATACACATTTACTTTGAACACGGCGGTCTGAATCTATAAAGCAAGCCTTCCCCCGCTCGGGGGTAGGGTGAGGGTGTTTAGCGCTTTCCTCTCACAGGAGACTTGCGCGGCCTATTCCATAATGTAGGCGATCGATGACTTTCACCGGATCGTGCGCGACATGCTACATATTAGTCTGATCTTCAAAGATCAGACTATAACCGAGCTGTACATAACCCGGGTTAACAGATACTTACACCGCCCTTTTCGTAGGGTTCGAATACTGCCCGATCCGTCCGATTCTACGCAACTTAGATATAGATCAGATTGAAAGGGGCATTCCAAATTTATTCTAATGGATCGGGGTTACAAACCAGACAAATCTGACCAGACATCGGAATACATCCAGAGTTGATACCGCCCGTATTTCGTATCGGAATCGATCTATTTGAATTCATGCGGCAAAGTACCGACTCTTCTTTTGACCGGGAAGGGCTATCCCAGAGTATACCGATACTTCCAAAAATCCTGTACTTTGCCATAACCCAAGCTGATTGATGTCTAGTCTCAACAAGCGTCGCTATTGCACCTTGTAAAAAGCTTTACCAATCGCATGCGCTATCCTGAAAACGGTACTGAGCGTTAAGGCTTTCGGCTGCTTGTTCCGGCTTCGATCAGCCCAACGGCCTCGGCCGCGTCGCGGAGGCTCACGCGGTCGGCTTGAATACCTTGCCGTATACAGTCGAGGAAGTAGCGCAACTCATGCTCGTAGCCCATCGCGCCGG